>NZ_JBEZKE010000035.1:0-74746 GCF_040651555.1 Streptomyces sp. NPDC048424
GAAGGACGGGCAGGACGGGCAGGACGCAATGGAATGATCATGCCGTGGCTGGTGTGATCACGGCGTCTGAGCCGTCCTGGATAGCCCCGTTCACCAGGCTGAGCCCGCGCAACTGCGGCAAGCTGGTGACGGTGTTGCGGCACGAAGGCGCGGATGCGGTCCGCAGGGGCCGGCCGTGGAGCCTTGCGTTGGAGGACCGTGCACCGCATTACGCGTGCTCAGGTTCCGCTGCTGCGGTCTCACCTCAGCCGGGCTGATAACCGAACCAGGCACGGCTTTCCGGCTGGTTGGGGCGGACGATTGCCAGGATGGCCGGCACGAGCCAGATCAGTCCCAGAATGGGTGCCACCTGGAAGAATGCAAAGGTGAAGGGCAGCGCGGTCCAGCCGTAGGCGAAGGCGGAGACGCGCAAATTGGGGTGGCGCGTGGGGAACTTGAGGGCGGTGGTGACACCCCATGCGGCAACAGCAAGGATGAGCACTCCGGCGAATACGACGATCCCCGAGTGAGCCTCGCCTGGTGTGGTGCAGCACGGGGTCGAGGCGTCCTCCTCGCCCCAGATGGCGGTGGCGATGGCCACGCTGTTGGTCAGCAGAGCGAGTCCGAGGACGGCCTGCATGCCGCCCAGGACCATCATCAACACGCGAAGGCTCTTCACGGGCTGAGGCATCTGCGCACCTGAGGGGATCAACCCATGGCCGAGTCCTCCTGGGCCGCCAGGGACTCCCAGCCCGCCCACCCCTGGGTTTCCGTCTGCCCGCGACCGCTGCCAAGGCCGCTGGCCGCGTGCTTCTTCCCCGTCGTCCGTGCTCATCCTGACAGCCCTCCCCTTGGGCGGCACTCGCACCTGCGCGCCATGCTCCGACGGCCTACGTCGGCTGTCCAGTCACAATCCAGCCCCGCTGGCTCGGACAGTTTCGTCGTTGCCGTGCGGCCAGCACGACAGGCTGGCACGGCGTTGCCAGAGCTCGGCGGGTCGGCACGAGACTGCGCTGGGACCTGGCCGTCGACGAAGCCGAACGCCAGGCCCTCCTCGGACTCGCTGAGGACTCCCCCGACACGACCGTCGTTCTACGCGCCCGCCGCCTCGTAGAGGCCCGCCACTCAGCTGCTACGGATCCCAGGCGCCGGGTGCGGTCTTGAGTACCGCGTCGGGGGCCATGTTGGTGAGGTCCAGGCCAACGCCACCATGCTCGACAGCAACGACGTCCTGCCTCTGCGCGGCCCGGGCTTCACATCGGAGCCGGGCGCCCGTGAGGTGGTCGCGGCCGTCTGCCATCCGTCCGACGCGGCCGCCTTCGACTCGTACGCCCCCTGCCACCTGGGCCCGTGCATGCTCCGTGTCAGTGCGGGGTGAGGACGCAGAATTCGTTGCCCTCCGGGTCGGCGAGGACCGTCCACGGCACGTCGCCCTGGCCGAGGTCGATGTCAGCGGCGCCGAGAGCCCGCAGCCGGGCCGCCTCGGCCGCTTGGTCGTCTTCTGGGTACGGGCGGAGGTCGAGATGGATGCGGTTCTTCACGGTCTTCGTGTCGGGTGTGCGGAGGAACTCCAGGTACGGGCCGACGCCCTTGGCGGAGCGCAGCACCGCATGCTCGTCGGTCACCTCGTGCAGGGTCCAGTCCATCGCCTCGCCCCAGAACCGCGCCATGGCCCGCGGATCCGCGCAGTCGACCACCACCGCGGCCATCGGCCCGGTGCCCTGGTAGATCGGTCGCGGCTCCAGCACGCAGAACTCGTTGCCCTCCGGGTCGGCCAGGACCGTCCACGGTACGTCGCCCTGGCCCACGTCGGCGGGCGTCGCGCCGAGAGCCTGGAGGCGCGCGACCAGCTCTGCCTGATGGGCCGCCGAGGTGGTGGCAAGGTCGATGTGCACACGGTTCTTCACCGTCTTGGGTTCCGGGACGCGAATGACGTCGACGCAGACGGCGGCGGGGTCGGGATAGACGAAGCCCACGGGTTCGAGGTTGGTCACGCCGGGTGCCTCGCTGTCGACGCCCCAGCCGAGCGCTTCCGCCCAGAACCGGCCGAGCGCGGAGTCATCCCGAGCGTTCATCGCAATTTGAACCAGTCGTGTCGCCATGCCGCCGACCCTATGCACACCGCCCCGCAACGGCCAACACATCTGCCGTCGCCAAACAGAGGTCAACTCGCGCGCCGGCAGCCAAGAAACCGGAGGTCAGCCGCCAGGCTGTGGCCGTGGCGGCGTCAGTGCAGCGCGGCCTCGCTCGCGTGGACGGCACGCAGGGCGCGCTCGACGGTCTCCTGGTTCTCGCCGACCGGCGCCACGTAGTCGAGGACGTCGCGCGCGGCCTTCTCCCCGAGCACGCGGGTGATCACCCATGTGGCGAGGTACTGGGACGCCAAGCAGCCGCCTGCCGTAGCGATGTTCCCCTCGGCGTGGAACGGGGCGTCCAGCACGGTGACGTCGCAGGCTTCGACGAAGGGCCGGCTGGTCCTGTCCGTACAGGCCGGCATGCCGGCCAGCAGCCCGAGCCGGGCCAGTACCAGTGCGCCGGAGCACTGTGAGCCGATCAGCTGGCGCGCGGGGTCGAGCGACAGCCTGGAGATCAGCCGGTCGTCGGCGACCACGTCGCGTGTTCGCACCCCGCTGCCGATCAGGACGACGTCGGCTTCGGTCACGAACTCCATGGGGCGCTGCCCGTTCACTTCGACGCCGTTCATCGATGTGACCTGGGGCGTTGGGGTCGTGATGAAGGCTTCCAAGCCGTCCTTGCGGCATCGGTTGATCAGCGCGGAAGCGATGAAGCTGTCGAGTTCGTTGAACCCGTCGAAGGTGACCACTGCTACCTGCATGACGACTCCCTTGTAGTACGGCATCGATCAGACCAGCACTCTCACCGACGTGTCATTCCGGAGCGAGAGCCAATCAGCAGCGAGTGGCATGCCTCCCGCCGCGCTGTGTCCCAAGCTCCGCCCCTGAGCAACGGGCGGCGCGCCAGAGGGACGGCTCAGGGCGGCTCGGCGCCACGCCGGCCGATCCGGACGGCGGCGGCGTGATCGACGTACCGGGCGCGTTGCCACCGGAGGGCGAGGCGGGGCTGTGAATCGTGTGGGCTGCCGCCGACGCCGCGTTCGAGCAGAGCCTCGGACGTAGGATTGCGATCATGATTCCTTCGGCGGAGTGGAGTTGACCAGCAGTGATGCCCCCGAACTGCGCGATCTGCAACGCGTCATCCAGGGACCACGACTACGAGACCTTCACGCTCGTGTACTTCCGTCCGATAGAGCCACCTCTCGATCATGAGGGGCATCCGGAGAACGCCCTCTGGTTCTGCAAGGGTCACATCCGGTACACCGAGGGCAAGACCCACATGAGCGCCATCCTGGCCATGGTTCACATACGGGCGGCGATCCGACGCAACGCCCAAAACCCCTGGCCACTCACCAGCATCCCCTGATCCCCATGCCCTGAGCTCATGTCTTCGTCCCGAATCGCGGGGCGCGGGGCGCGGGGCGCGGGGCAGTCACGTCCGCCCGGGAACCGTCCGACCTGCGCAATCGTCGGTTACGGATGTGACTGAAGTGACGCCCATACTGCCTGCCGACCACCGCGAACTGATCTCCGACCTGTCCGGGATCGTCAGCGACTACCCCTCTGCGGACCCCGAATCGACCCTCGCCGTCCTCGCCGACGACGCGGCGGAGGTGCTCGGCCGCGACGCCACCCCAGAGGGCCGCCGGGAGCGGACCGGGTACACGATCCTCCTTCATGCCACCTGCTGGTACGTCTGCGCACGCATCTTCAGCAAGTCCCTGTTCGCGTCGTACGTACAGGCCCTGGACGGGTTCCGTGCGCAGTTGGACCGGGCCTCCTGCACCTGCCCGGCCGGCGCCCACCCCGCGGAGCTGGACTCGGAGCACCAGGTCGAGGCGGGGGTGAGCCTGCTGACCGAGGCCGGACGGGCCGCATTCGCCGAGGACTACGGTCTCGACGAGGAAGAGCTGGCGGTGTTCGACTGCGAGGGGTTCCTCGCGGAGCTCGCCGATGAGGCCCTGGGCCGCTTGCACGAGGCGTACCAGGAGCTCTTCGGCGGCATCGACGTCTCCCATCTGGACGTGCAGTTCGTCCGGGACGACGGCCGCCTCGACCTCGTCGCCATGCAGGAGGCGATCAGGCGTAGCTGGGAGGACAACACCGGCCCGGTCGCCCTGTGGTCCGCCCGCCGCTGGCTCACCGGGCAGGTGCGGGACGAGGAGCGGATCGGCCTGTTCCTGTGCCTGTGGATGGGCATCGCCCAGACGTACGAGGGTCTGCCGCCCTCGTACGCGCGCGACCTGTCCGCCGCGCTCGCCACCGTCGACCTGGACGTCTCCTGCGAGCACCCGCAGCACCCCTGGCCCACCGCCGATTCCACCGTGCAGTCCCGGTACCGCGCGGTGGTCCACCTGTACGCGCCGGAGGACCACCCCGACACCCCCGTGCCCGCCGAGCTCTCGGCCCGCGAGCTGTGGGAGTGCCCGGTGCAGTACGCCCAGTTGGCGCGGAAGGCGCTGGAAGACCTCGAGGGATGGCGCACCATGCGCGGCGGCGACGACGAGGACTGGGAGGACTGAGCCGGCCCCGGGCTGCGGTCTTGCGGGGAGCTGTTCGTGTGGCTGGCGGGGATGGCGGGGATGGCGGAGCATCAGCTCCCCCACCTGCCGTGTCGCGCCTCAGCCGGTGAACCCCGGCACCACCAGACCTGATTCGTACGCGATCACCACCGCGTGGGTCCGGTTCTGTGCACCGAGCTTGGTCAGGACGTTCCCGACGTGCGTCTTCACCGTCTCCAGGCTCACCATGAGCGACTGCGCGATATCCGGGTTGGAGAGGCCGGTGGCCATCAGGCGCAGCACCTCCTCCTCCCGCTCCGTCAGCGCCGCCTTCGGCAACGCCTCGGCGGAGCCCAGCGGGCGGGCGGCGACCATCCGGCGCAGGGCCGCCGGGAAGAGGATCGCCTCCCCCGCCGCCACCACGCGTACCGCCTCGGCGATCTGCCGAACCGGAAGCCGCTTGAGGACGAACCCGCTGGCACCCGCGCTGAGCGCCGCAGTGACGTAGCCGTCGTTCTCGAAGGTGGTGATCACCACGACCTTCGGCGGTCCGACCGACTGTGCCGACTGGGCCGACTGGGCCGGCTCGGCAAGGAGTTGCCGGGTGGCCTCGATCCCGTTGCACCGCGGCATCCGCACATCCATCAGGACCACGTCCGGCCGCAGCCGCCGCGCCTGCTCGACGGCCTCGACGCCGTCTGCTGCTTCTCCGACCACCGCGATCCCCGGCTGCGCCGCGAGCAAGGTACGCAGACCGCTGCGGGTCACCTCGTCGTCGTCCGCGATCAAGAGGGTCACGGGGGCAGGGGCAGGCCTGGTGGCGGCGGGGCCGAAACCTTCGGCCGTCATGGCGGCTGGGCTCGTGTCGGAGCCGGTCATGCCGACACCCGTACCGGCAGCCGGACCGCCAGCCGCCAGTGCCGCGGCCCGTCCGGGCCGACCTCGATCTCACCGTGCAGCAGCCGCACGCGCTCGGCAAGGCCGGGCAGGCCGTGCCCGGACGTCCGGAAGACACCCGCGCCCGTACGCATGCCCGCGCCCGCCCCATTGACCACACCGAGCTCCAGCACGTCCGGCGCGACCGCCACCCGGACCCCGATCGGGCCGCCCGTCCCGTGCCGCAAGGCGTTCGTGAGACCTTCCTGCAGGATCCGGTACGCGGCCCGGGAGAGCGTCCCCTGTACCTGGGACGGTTCGCCGGACAGCTCCACGTCAAGGTCCGCGCCCGCGTGCCGCAACCGGTCGAGCAGCTCGGGCAGGTCGGCCAGGGTCCGGGTCGGTGCCGTCTCCGCCTTCTCCTCGCGCAGTACGCCCAGTACGTAGTCCAGGTCCTCCAGCGCGGCCCTGGCCGACTCCTCGATGCTTCGCAGCGCGGCCCGCGCCGCCACCGGGTCGGCGGACAGCACTTCGCCCGCGACCGCCGCCTGGATCGTGGTCGCGGTCAGCGTGTGCCCGATCGAGTCGTGCAACTCGTGGGCCAGCCTGTTGCGTTCGGCAAGGCGCTGCTCCCGCTCGGCCATCAGCGCGAGCCGCTCAGCCGAGGAAGGACCCAGGAGCCGGGGCGCCAGCCATCGCAGCACGCTCGTCACCACCACGCACACGACCGCCGCGAGCAGCAGGCAGCAGAGCGCCAGCACCCAGCTCTGCCATCCGCCGTCGGACCGCAGCGACAGGCCGAAGAGACTCAGCTCGGCCTCGGCATCGAGCCACCCCCCGGGGAGGGCAATCCCCATGAGGGCCAGCACACCGCCCGTCAGCGCCCCCGTCCACCCCAGCGCCACGTGCAGCAGCAGCCAGAGGGGAGTCCGCCAACGGTCGGCGCCGAATGGCACGGTGGCAGGGGCCGGCAACGGCGCCCTCAGAAGTTGGCGGGCGAACGCGATCAGCGCCCGCCGCGTGGTGCGGGCCAGTCCGACCAAGCCGATCAGTGCTGCCCAGACCACGAGGCCCAGGGCGGCCTGCACTCCGTAGGGAGCGGATGGCAACGCCAGCGTCGGCAGCAGGGCCAACGGCAGCAGCGGAAGGCTCGCCAACGCGCCACAGTAGGCGAGCAGCATGCCCGAGTATGTGGAGCCGCGCAGCAGCGGCCGAATCACCTTGATCATTGTCGCCCCAGTATGACCGGGCAGCTCACCGACGGCCTCCCCCGATCGGGGGAGCACCTGCTCCCGCCTTCCCGCGATGCGCGGCCGCGACGCGGAAGCCAGGATCGTGCCCTGAACAGTTGACCGGAGGACGTTTGATGAACACGCAAGAAATAGAGATGCCGCCGCATCACACGGCATCGGCCAACGGCCTGGCCGGGGCCGCGATGGTGCTTGGCGTCATCGGCTTGAGCACGTCGATCTTCTTCATCGGTGGCCTGCTCGGCGGCATAGGCCTGATCCTGGGCATCGTCGCCCTGATGACCGCCAAGCGGACCGGTAACGGCCGGGGCAAGGCCCTCACCGGCGTGCTGACGTCGGCCATCGCGATCGTGGTGTCCGTCCTGGTGGCCGTCTTCTTCGTCTGGTACGCCAACAAGACGCAGGAGTGCTACCAGCCCGACGGTTTCCAGCAGTACAAGCAGTGCGTCCACCAGCAACTCACCGGGAAGTGACCGGCGACGGGCGACTTCCTCCCGGCGCGCGCAAGTCGTTGGGGGTGATCGCGGCCCGGGCGGCGGCGACCGACCAGCCCGCCGGGTAGCCGGTCACCTCGACGCCGTAGTCGTCGTAGCGGTCGTCGTATTTGGGTGTCGCCGCGACGGAGCAGCAGTTCATCGCGGGAGCGACGCCGAAGTGGCGGGTGCCGGCGGCGATCCGGATCAGGAACGGTACGGGCGAGTTACCGGTGTGCAGTAGGTGGACGGCCTCCTGACCTGATCCCCCTGGGGGAAGGGCTCCCAGGGGACTTCGGCGAGCGGGAATGTGTCCTTGCCCTCGGACGGAATGGCGGGCGCCACCGCCCGCACTCGAACGACCCACCCGCGGACGAGGACAGTTCCGCCCGTCCGGCAACGCCCGGCACATCGCGAACGTCGGATCAGTCCGTCACTCCCCCACGTCACGCCACCCCGGCGCCGAGTCTCATCGGAGGCGATCAAGCCGGAGCGGACTACATCGGTGCCCACGTACTGCGCTCGCTCCGCGTGGCGGGCACGAGGCCGGATTTTTCCAAGGCGGGCCGCGCCCTGTTCGAAGCCGGACGTTGAGCGACAGGCTCAGCAGCGGGCGAGTGTGCCGCTCTTCAGGGTGGATTTTTCGCCGACCAGCCAGCCTTCGGTGTTCGTGCCCTCGATACGGGCGTAGATCCACTTGTTGCCGTGGGCGTTGGTGACGTAGCAGTGGTAGTAGACCTTCACGCCGGACTTGACCAGGGTCACATGGGAGCACTCCGCGTACGGGCCGGTGTAGAGGTGGGTTTCCTGGGCCGCGTTCCCGTAGCCGTCGCTGCGGTTCGAGTGGGCCCAGCCGGTGCACGCCGTCGACACCGGGACGGGCTCCTTCACCGGGGAGCTGGTCGTTGCCTTCGGCGAGCCGGACGGCTTCGTGGCCGAGTCACCGCCGCCGTTGCCGGGCGTTGGCGTGGGACCTGTCCGCCGGTCCCCGTCCTTCTTCGAGGGGGTGGTGGACGGCTTCTCGCCGGGTTTTGTGGACGTCAGGTCACCGTCGGCGCCGGTGCTCGCCGTCGGAAGCGCCGTGTTCGACCCGCCGCCGCCCGCGTCGCCCCGCGTGTCCATCAGGGCGTAGGCGACTCCGCCGCAGGTGAGGACGGTGGCGGCCGCCACCGCGACGACGGTACGGGTACGGCGGCCACGCGCGCGGACGGTCGTGGCACGGGTCTCGGAACGGCTGCCGTGACCGCCGGCTGTGCCGGGGGCCATGCCCGGCTGCACGGAGCCAGGCTGCGGAGGGGCGCCGTAGGCGTCGGTCGGCGTGTAGGCGGCGACGGAGTGGGGGGCGGACGGGGAGAACGGCGCGGCGGGGGGACCGAAGGCCGCCGGAGTGACGGGCTGGGCGGCCGGGGCCGGTGCCGGCGCGGGGTCCGCCGTCCTGCCGTCGACAACCGCCTCCAGCATTTCGCGCGCTTGCCCCGCGTCGGGCCGCTGCAGCGGGTCCTTGGCCATCAGCGCCTGCAGCACGGGGGTGAGCGGTCCGGCGCGCCGGGGCTCGGGCAGCGGTTCGCCGACGATCGCCGCCAGTGTGGACCACACCGACGTGCGGCGGAAGGGCGAAGAGCCCTCCACGGCCGCGTACAGCGTCATGCCGAGCGCCCAGATGTCCGACGCGGCACCCGGTTCCCGGCCCTGTGCGCGTTCCGGCGGCAGGTAGTCGAGGGAGCCTACGATCTGACCGCTCTGGGTCAGCTTGGCCAGGGCCTCGTCGCCAGAGGTCTCCATGCTGGCGATGCCGAAGTCGGTGAGTACGACCCGGCCGCTGCTCTCGATCAGTACGTTGCCGGGCTTGACGTCCCGGTGGAGGACCCCGGCCCGGTGTGCCGCGTCGAGCGCGTCCATCAACTTGGCGCCGATCGCGGCCGCTTCACGCGGGTCCAGTGGGCCGCGCTCCGCCAGCACGTCGTCGAGGGAGGGCCCGTCGACCAGCTCCATGACGATGACCGGCAGCCCCTGCTCCTCGACCACGTCGTGAACGGTGACCACACCGCCGTGCCGGATACGAGCGGCGGCCTGCGCCTCCCGCTGCATCCGGACCCGCAGATCGGCCAGTTCGGCCGGGGAGGCGTCGGTGTAGGCCCGCAGGACCTTGACGGCGACCTCGCGGTTCAGCAGCTGGTCCACCGCCCGGGCGACCACACCCATGCCACCGCGCCCGATCATCGCGGTCACGCGGTATCGCCCGCCCAGAACCTCGCCGACCAGGTCCGCGCCGTTCGCCCCCGTCACCTGTCACGCTCCGTTTCGTCACCCTGTTGAAGATCCGCGGGCACCAGCGTAGGGGTACGCCTACGGGCGGGTTCGCACGGCCCGGCCCTCGGCGCGCAGGTGCACCTGTCACCGCTGTTCTGGACCCATGTGACTCCGCTCGGCCGGTTCGAGCCGACACGAACAGCCGTTTCGACCATCGGTGCGGCCTGAGCCGGCTTCCGTGACCAGGGGCACGGCATCGGGTTCGGGTTCGGGTTCGGGTTCGGGTTTGGGTTCGGGGCGTCAGTCCAGTGTCTGGGTCAGTTCGCTGCGGGTCGAGGTGTGCACGATTCGGCCGCGCGCTCCGTTGACGATGGGCAGGTACGGCGGAACGTGCCCGCACTCGACATCGGCGATGATCGGGACGTTCAAGGAGCCAAGGGCGTCGAGAACGGCTTGGTGCTGTGTGAGTGAGCCGGCGTCAGGTGCCGAGGTCCGGCCGACGAGGATCGCGTTCGCCGTGTCGAAGAAGCCTGCGAGCCGCATCCCGTGCAGGTTTCTGCAGATGGTGAAGGCGTCGTCGCCGGCCGCTTCGACATAGACGAGGAGCCCTTCCGGGGACTCGGCTCGCGCGAAGGCGGAAACGTCGAGGTAGGCCGTTCCCGTGAGGTTGCAGAGCGTCTCGATACAGCCCCCGATCAGGCGTCCTTCGACCTCCACGTCTCCGTCGGCGTCCAGCCTGGTCCAGCTGCCGGCCGTATCGAGCGTGTATTCACGTACCTCAGGCTGGGCCCTGTAGTCGTCCCAGCCTGAGGATCGGTAGCGGTTGGGCGGGGTCTGCGTGAATCGGTGCCCCTGCGGAGCAGCGGCGATGTCGAGCCACGACAAGAGTCCCTCGGGCACCCGGTAGGGCGTGTCCATGAGGTTGTTGCCGTGCACGGTCGCTGTTCTTGTGAGGAGGGTGAGCGGCGTCATGATGGTCGACATGTCGGAGAACCCGACGAGCCAGGTCGGCTCGGCGTCACGCAGCCGGTCCCAGTCGAGCAGGGGTAGCAGGTCGATCGCCGTCTCCCCACCCCAGGGCGGCGCCACCGCTCTGATGCCGGGGTCCGTCAGCATGGACATCAACTCGCCGGCGCGGTCGGCCGCAGGGGCACTGACATGACCGGCACCGTCCATGCAGTGGCCGACAACCACCTCGTATCCCCGGGCCTTCACATCACGAATGGCCACCTCGAGGCGCGCCCGCATCTCTTTCGTGACTCCACTCGAAGGAGACGTGATGCCGACGCAGTCACCGGGGCGCAGGGGGCGTGGATATCGAACTGACATGCGCTGGATTCTGGCACGCCGCTACGGCTGTTCCGGAACGATTTCTGCCACGCCTTGAACGGGCGGGCACTCCCGGAAGCCGGCGGGCCAGCGCAGGCGAGCCAGGTGGCGGGCCGCGGTGCGGCGTGCGCTCCACGTGTGTGGTGCGGGGCTCACACGCGGCGCCTGGGCGCCCGTCAGGCCGGCTGCCAAGGGCCTGGGTCATCCCTGTGCGCGGAACCCATTCCCGATCACACATGCGTACGTGACCTGCGTAAGCCTCTCGGAGCGCAGAAGCGGAACGCAGATGTAGACGGGGAAGCCGTGTATTCGGAGCGCTGGCAGGAGCTGTTGGGACCGACCAACGGGGGCCCGCAATGAGGCGTCGACGCCCTCGTGGCCGGGGTCGAGCGCCGACAACTTCGAGGCCCTTGTCTTCGCCACGCTGCGCTGGGAAGGCCCCGACACCGTCGCTCAGTTCGAAGAAGCCGTCAGTGCGGTGCCGCACGTCATGCAGGCCCAGCGACTGTTCGGAGAACCCGACTACCTCCTGCGTGTCGCCACCACCGACCTCGCCGCTTTCCAGCAGCTCTACGACCAGCAGCTGGCGCGGCTGCCCGACGTCATGCCTGGACCGGTGCAGTTGGGAGCGGCCGGGGATCCCGGCATACGCATGGCCCAACTCGTCACCACCAACCTGCCCAGCTCCCGCGACAACCGACCCCACTACGGGCGCATGCTCGCCCGCTGACCGGCGTCCCAAGTCGCGTCCCATGCGACCAGGTGCGGCGATGCCGGGGTGCCCCGCGTGGGTTCCTGTGTCGGATCAGGCGAGCCGGTTCTTGAGCTGGGCGTACAGCTCCGTGACGGCCGCGTCGGCTGCCGGGGAGATGCGGTAGAGGTTGAGGAAGGCGTGGATCAGCCCGTCGTACGTGCGGACGAAGACGTCCACGCCGGCTGAGGCGAGGGCGGCGGCGTAGGCGTTGCCCTCGTCGCGCAGGGGGTCGTACTGGGCGGTGCCGATGACTGCGGGGGCGAGGCCGGCGTGGCCGGCTGCGCGCAGGGGGGAGACGGGGGCGGAGGAGCGGATGGCGGGGTCGTCGCCGGCGTAGAGGTGTTGCAGGTCGAGGACGTCCTGGTGGCTCAGGACGTATCCGGTGGCGTTCTGGGTGCGGGAGGGGTAGTCGCCGTCGAAGTCGGTGGCGGGGTAGGCGAGGAGTTGGGCTGCCAGCGGCCGGTGTTCGTCGCGGAAGGCGAGGGCGACGGCGGCGGCCAGGTTCGCGCCGGCGCTGTCGCCGGCCAGGGCGAGCCGGTCGGGGCGGGCTCCGTAGTCGTCGATTCGGTCGGCGATGTGGCGGGCCGCGGCAAGGCAGTCGTCGTAGGGGGCGGGGAAGGGGTCCTCGGGGGCCAGGCGGTAGTCGACGGCGACGACCACGGCCTCCACGTCACGGCACAGCCTGCGGGTGACGTCGTCGTGCGTGTCGAGGTCGCCGGTGAGCCAGCCGCCGCCGTGGAAGAACACCACGGTGGGAACGGGGCCGTCCGTCGCGGGTCGGTAGACGCGTACGGGGATGCTCTGTGCAGGGCCGGGGACGGTGGCGTCCTCCACCGAGCCGACCGTGATCGGTTCCGTCGCGGGGGCACCGATGCCCGGCTGCCGGTTCGCCTCTCGCATTGCGGCAGGGTCGGTGTCGAGGATGCGTGGTGCGGGCTGGGCGTTGAGCTGGTCGAGCAGGGCGACGAGGGCGGGGTCCACGGGCATGACGGAGGTCTTTCGTGTCGTGGGGTGGCGGGAGGGGGCGGTCGGGTCATGGGTGGCGGGGGTCAGGGGTCAGGGGCGCAGGATGAGGCGGATGGGGTCCCCTTCCTTGGTGCGCAGGCGCTCGACTGCCTTGGCCGCGTCGGCGAGCAGGAGTACGTCGGTGATGGAGCGGGAGAAGTCCAGCCTGCCGCCTTCGGCCAGGGCTATCAGCTGCGCCACGGCGTCCTCAACGGATCCGTAGTGACCGAGGATCTGGTGCTGGAGGTAGCTGAAGAGCGTGCCGTCGGTGACGGTCAGCGGCTGGTCGGTCAGGCCGACCAGGACGAGGCGTCCCTTCGGTCCGAGCAGGCTCAGGGCCTGCTCCCGTACGGCGGCGACTCCGGCGAAGTCGAATGCGGCCTCCAGTGCGCGGCCGCCGGTGGCGGCCAGGACCCGGTCGCGCAGGCTGGGGTCGGCCGGGTCCAGCGCCAGGTCGGCGCCGAAGTCGAGTGCGCGCCGGCGGGCGGCCGGGGCGGGGTCCACCGCGACGATCGGGCAGGCGCCCAGGGCGCGCAGTAGCTGGACGGCGTGGACCCCGAGCCCGCCGACGCCCCACACCCCGACGGCCTGGGCCGGGCGTATGTCCGCGGTCGTGGTGATGGCTCCCCACGGGGTGGAGACGGCGTCCGGGATGATCGCTCCCTGCTCGAAGGGGATCGCCTCGGGCAGGGCGACGAGGGTCTCGACGGAAGCGAGGGCGTACGAGGCCCAGCCCCCGTCGTAGTCGACGCCCCGCGTCATGACCCGGCCGTCGCGCGCCTCACCCGCCTGCAGGACGACCCGCCGGCCCACGGTCCAGCCGGCGACGTCCGGTCCGCACTCGGCGATGGTGCCGGCGACCTCGTGCCCCAGGGTGACGGTGTCGCCGGACAGGTGGGCGGGGGTGAGTATGCCGTCGATGAGGTGCACGTCGGACAGGCACACGCCCGCGGCCTCTACCTTGACCAGCACCTGCCCGGGTCCGGGGGCCGGGACGGGGACCTCTTCCACGGTCAGGGTGCGCGAGGGGATGTGCAGGCGCGCGGCACGCATGAGTTCCATTGCAGGTGATCCATTCCGGTGTGTGGCACGGCGGGCCCGGGACGGCCGGCGAGGCGGTGCCCGGGGCTTGCGAGGCGAGGACCGGGGGCTGTCTCAGGGGCTGGCCCATGACCTAACGCAAGTCGACTTGCATTCCACCGTAACGTCGACCGTTTCATATCGCAAGGGAACTTGCGATAAGGTGGCCGGGTGACGAGCGACGAGGTCCCACACGGGCAGGAAGCGCCGCCGCTGAGGCGGCGCGGGGAACGGATGCGGCAGGCCGTCCTGGCCGCCACGGTCGACCTGCTCACCTCTCAGGGGCTGGCCGCCACCACCGTCGCCTCGGTCGCGCGCGCGGCCGGGGTCCACGAGACCTCCGTATACCGACGCTGGAAGACCCGCGAGAACCTGATCTTCGACGCGCTCGCCACGCGCACCGAGCAGGCGCTGCCCGCACCCGACACCGGCGCGGTCCGCGATGACCTGTGCGAGCTGTTCACGGCGCTGACCCGTTTCTTCGCCACGCCCGCCGGCGCGGCCCTGCTGCTCCTGGGAACGGTCCGCGAGGCCGGTGCGCTGGAAGAAGGACGGCGGGCGTACTGGCAGGCTCGCCTCGAACGCGCCGAAACACTCGTGCGGCGCGGCATCGACCGCGGCGAACTAGCCGCCGACACCGACCCGCACCTCGTCGTGGAAGCCATCACGGGCCCCCTCCTCGCCAGGGTCCTCCTCACCGGCGAGCCCCTCGAAGAAGCCCTCGCCCCACGCCTCGTCGACCTCGTCCTCGACGGCTCCCGCGCTTGAGCCCTCCGCGCAGCCGTGCGCCGGCGAGCCAGAGGTGTCCGGGCCCTGGTCTGCGCCTTCCTCCCGGACCGCTGCACCGGGTCACGGCCGTCGCCTGAACCTGAGGGCTGCCCCGCCCGTGTCGGCGACGACCCGTAACGCCCACTCGCTCGACACCCGGCCGGAGCGCGGCACGTCGCGCCGTACGAATTCCCGCTGAGCGCCCTGTGGGGCAAGGCCGCGCGCACGATACGGTTGGCGACCGGCTGACCAGCTGACCGGCTGACCGGCTGACCGGCTGACCGGCTGACCGGCTGACCGCTCAGGCTCCCGGTCCGCTCGACCTCTCGGTGGCGGCCGAGGCGGAGTCCTCGGTGTAGTAGCGCCGTAGGAGTTCCCGCTCGGCGTCCCGGTGCGGGAACATGAAGAAGATCAGCAACGCACCCAGGGCGATCGCGGCCAGGCCGACGGTGTACGCCCAGTCGTCGCCGTGGAGGAACGACTGGCGTGCTGCCGCGACGATCTGGTCGGCGTACTGGGGGTGCTGCCGGGCGACCTGCTCCGCGGAGGCGAACGACTTCGTCAGCTCGCTCTGGACCTGGTCCGACACGTCCTTGCTCTCGGGGGAAGCGGCGATCGCCGCGCTGAAGGCCGAGGCGTAGCCGGCGGTGAGGAGCACGCCCATGACGGACTGCATGATGGCCCCGCCGAGGTCCCGTTGCAGGTCGGCGGTGCCTGAGGCCATGCCTGCCCGTCGCACGGGCACCGATCCTGTCAGCGAGTGGGATGCGGGCGTCCCGGCGAGGCCGGCGCCGATGCCGATGAGCACGTAGGCGAAGCCGACCTGCCAGTAGCTGCTGTCCTCGCCCCAGAACGGCAGCATCCAGGCGAAGGCGAGGAAGAGGAACGCGTAACCGATCAGCAGGGTCGTGCGGGCGCCGCGTGTCTCGATCAGCTTCGCGGACCGTGGTGCCACGAGCACGATCATCACGACGAGGGGGAGGATGGCGGCGCCGGCTTCGACGGGGTTGTACTCGAGCACGTTCTGCAGGTACTGCTGGCTGATGAACGCCGACCCCATCATGGAGCCGTACACGATGATTCCCGCGCATGCGGCGACCCAGAACGTGCGCCGGCCGGCGATGTGGAGGTCGTACAACGGGTTGGGAGCCCGGCGCTGACGCCAGAAGAACGCTGCTCCGGCAGCCAGGGCGATCACGACGAGGCCGACGGTCAGGGCCCTCTGACCGGGGACGACGGCGAAGTTGATCGCCAGTACCAGTCCCGCGATCAGGAGGACCGACAGGATGCCGCCGAGGTTGTCCACCGGTTCGGCCGACTCGTTGGCGTGCGCGGGGACGAACAACAGGGCCATGACCAGCGCGACCACGGCGAGGGGCAGCGTGACCAGGAACACCGACCCCCAGTAGAAGCGTTCGAGCAGCGCGCCCGCGATCACCGGCCCGAGCAGGGAGATGCCGCCGCCCAGAGCCGACCACAGCGCGATCGCCTTCGTCCGCCCCGGCCCCGCCCACAGAGCGGTGATCAGCGCCAGGGTGGTCGGGTAGGCCATGCCGGCCGAGAGCCCGCCGAGGATCCGGGCCGCCACGAGGACGGTGTCGTTCGGCGCGTACGCGGCGAGCAGGCAGGCGGGGACGGACAGAGCGATGCCGAGGAGCAGCAGCAGCTTGCGCCCGTGACGGTCGCCGACCGCACCCAGATAGAGCACCGATGCGGCCAGACCGAGGGAGTACCCCACGGCGATCAGGTTCAGCGCGCTCTGGGAGGAGTCGAAGGCCTTCCCGATCGCGGGCAGCGCCACGTTGGCCACCGACAGGTTCAAGTTGGCCACCGCGGCGACGATGATCAGGGACGCCAAAACGAGCGACGCCCGCGCCGGGGCCTCACTCGGAACGTCGATGCGAGGCGCTGCGCTTCTCGACATGGAACCTCCGGGGCGAAGTTGCGCTTGGCGAGAGTCTTGCCTGATCCACCGTGCCGCACATCGCCCCATTGGGATGACACGCCCACCGTCGCTGACGCGGGTCCTCCCGCTCCGCAGCCGGGCGTCCTGGTCGTGGCGGCCGAGGACGAGGAGCTGCGGGCGGGTCAGGGTGCCGGAGACCGCGCCGCCGAAGCCCGCACGACGGGACACGGGGGCTGCACTGCCCCTCTCCCCCAGGCCCGAGTCTGCGGCCGCGCCCTGCGGCAGGCGCCGGGCGGGGAGGCGGGCCAGGGCGGGGAGGCGGGCAGACGTCGCGCGGGCGGTCCATCGGGGGGTGGGGCGGCCCGGTATTACTGCAGCCAGAGCGCTCTGGTCACCGGGCCTCGCCCGCGCACGCCCTATCGGCGCGGACTGTGCCCGACCATAGCCGCGGCCGGCCATCGCCCCGCAACAGAAGCTCAGTGTTCCGCATCCTGTGTGACACGGGCCGGCCAGGGTTGACCCCCGGCGCTGACACCCCCATTCACACCGGAGCCCTCTCCTCACGCCTCCCCGCACCGTCCGCCGGGCAGCGACGCAGCCGGTCTCGGGCGGGGCGCAGCACCGTACGTACCCGAGACCGGCCGGGCAGAGGGCTGGTGCACCCTGCTGCCCTCCGGCTCCGGGGCCGGGGTGAACTCCACGTCCGTCTCCCCGCGGCCGGCCGCGATGTCCAGCAGCCGGCCCCGCTCCGCCTCGTCGACCGCCAGGCCCCACCGGAGCTTGGTCCTCAGGATCGAGGAATTCGGCCTGTTGGGGTGTCCGCTCCTATCGCGATCCACTCCCCGGGCCGATGCTGAGCGTGTTGGGGATGGAGATTGTGCCGTACGTGCTGAAGCAGCTGATGCCTTGGGGGAAGTTGTTTTCAACGCAAGCCGCGCTGTTGTTGTTTCCGAAGTTCACGGTCACTTGGAACGTGGCGTCGTCAGTCTGTCGGTACACGGCAACACCGGTGGTTCCAGGGATGAGCGTGAACGTGCCGCTGATACCTCCTCCTGCGGGGATCACCGAATTCACACCAGGGGAGGCGGCGACACCGGATACCGAGGCCAGAGTCAGAGACACATTGAGGTTGTTCCGCACGACCCAGTTGTTGCTCAGGGCGCCCAGGCCCACCAGGTGTCCCGCACCCGCCACATGTCCGCTTCCAACCAGGTTGTCCCGGCCCGCCGCGCTGTTCCCGTCACCGATGTTCGTGACGTTCCCGGAACCGTTGTTGAACACCACCACGCCAGGCTGATCCACCGGAACCACCATGTCCGCCACCGCGGGCGACGACAACACCACGGCCGAAGCAAAAGCAACGGCAGCCGAAATGACACCAAGGCGTCGCATCCACAACTCCGTGACTCGATGAACGAACCTCTCAAACCGAGAGCGCGGCAAGACAAACACGCACCACCACGCCCGGCCCAGCACCAACACGACTCAACGGCGAAACCATCCAAAAGACCAGAAAGCATATTTTTTTACCTACTGCGCACACCGACCACACCGCCAAGCCCCATCCGGTACCCACCGGCCCCCGGACAAGCTCGCTGACAATCGCGCAGGCGGGCCTTGGGGCACCTCCCTGAATTCCCGCGTCGGTGGGCGGCTGAAGCGGTATTCACCCCGATCACGCCTGGCGGCGCCACTGACCGTAACCGTCGTCGTTCTCGCCGAACTCGGCGTCGGCGCACTCCATCAAGACGCTGGAGGGAACGCCATGCCGGCTAACCGCCCCCGCCTCCGCCGCATCCGCTGCCGCTGCCGCAGCTGTAGCCGCCGGCGCCGCTGATGCCGATGCCCGAGGGCCCGCCCCGGCCGCGGTTCCGCGGGCCGGGGCGGCGCCGGGGCGCGGGGCGGGTGATGCGCTTGACGTGGAGTTCGAGCAGGACGGCCGGCCCCAGGGCCTGCTCCAAAGCCGCGAGGAGCTGTTGGGCGTCGGTGTCCGGCAGGAGGACGGCCCGGCAGAGGTCGGAGTCGTCCCGGATCAGGCGCAGCGTGAGGACGCGGGTGGCGGGGAGGGGGTCCCCGGCGTACGGCTCCTCGATCTCCTGCTCCAGGCGCAGGCGGTCCGGCTCCTCCATCGGCCGCCACGGACCGCTCCCCAGACCGCGCACCAGACGCACCCCGGGGGGATCGCCGACGGCGGAGAACCTGATCCGGTACACCCGGAAGCAGGCCACGGCCAGTGCGCCCGCGAAGCCCGCCGCGACGGCTGCGGACACCATCCAGAGGGCCGCCACCCCCACCGTGCCCCAGCCGGCGCCGGAGAAGAGCACGATCACCGCCACCGGCAGGACGAGGGCGAGCCCGAGAAGGCCCGTACCGAGCGCGCTCAGCGCGGCGCTCCCCAGCGAGCGCGGCACGGTGAGCCAGGAGCCGCCGCCCGCCCGCAGCACCACGTCCGTCGTCCCCGACTCGCCCCGCTCCACGCCGCCGGGTGCCCCCGAGCTGTGTACCGTCATTGCCTCACGGTAGATCTGACGACGGGTGACTGACCAGATGCCGTACGTGAGACACCGCGGGGGGCGGTGCGGTGCGGCTGGGTTCCGGACTCGTCTCCGTACCGCCCGCCGGCGCCGGGAAGTCGTCAAGTCGTCGTGCCGGCGGCGCCAGTTCGCCGCCGCGGCCCGGCCCACCCCGGCGATCCTCCCCACCTCCGCCAGCAGCACCCGGTCCTCGCCCTGGGCGATAGGGGTGAGGGCGGCGAGCGGAGAACGGCGGCCGGTCAGGACGGTCGGCGGGGGGCCGAGGTCGGGCCCGTGGACGCGCCAGCCCGGCTACCGGTCCCCCCTCGACAAGGGCGGCGACGGCATCGCCTGCGTCAAGTAGACCCAACTCGTTTGCGCGGATGGCAGGTTCGGCCGCATGAGGTGGGGGCGATGCCGGATGGAGTTGGTGAGGGAAGAGGCGTTCCCGCGGATCCGCCGTGACTCCTGGCAGGAGGGGCTGTCGATGCGGGCGTTGGCCCGCAAGTAAGCCGTTGCCGTCGGCTGGGCGCTAGTCGGGCGTCGCGGCGACGTGGGCCGGGTTCAGGTCGAGACAGGAGTACGGGACAGCGCGGTGTGCATCGCGAAGGCACCGAGCAGGCCACCCGCCGTGAACCGCTGGGCAGTCATGGCACGAGGCCGGGCGGTCAGGAATCCCGACACCCGAGCTGCGCCCAACATGATCATAGCGTTCACCGAGATCCCCACGATGATCTGCACCCCACCGAGCTGGAGCAGTTGTCCCCAGGCCGGACCTGCCTGCGGGTCCAAGAACTGGGGCAGCAGGGCGGCGTACATCAGAGCGATCTTGGGGTTGAGCAGGTTCGTCAGCAGCCCCATCGAGAACAGGCGGGCGTCAGAGACCGGAGCCAGGTCCTGGGCCGGGGCGAAGGGCGAGCTGCCCCCGGGCTTGAGCATGCCCCAAGCGAGGTAGGCCAAGTAGGCGGCGCCGGCAAGTTTGACCGCGATGAACGCCACCGGCACGGCAGCGAACAACGCCGACAGGCCCGCAGCCGCGGCCAGCAGGTAGCACACGAATCCCACGGCGGTTCCGCTGAGGCTGACCAGGCCCGCCCTGCGGCCTTGGGTGATCGCGCGAGAGGCGAGGTGAATCATGTTCGGTCCCGGAGTCAGGGCCATGCCCAGTTCGACCAGGGCCACTCCTGCGACTGCGGTCAGAGTGATCACCGGTCAACCTCCTGGTCGTTCGTCAGGCACATGATGCGAACCGGGTCACCGCCTTGCCATGGACGACCACGTCGTATCAACAGCGCCTGTCTTGCCATCAGTAGAGTACGGCCCTGCCGCTCGCCGTCTCCAAGCGCCCCGGCGGCAGTCGTCCACGCCGAGGACGGCGAGCACGTCCGCCAGTCCCCCGGCGAGGTCTCCGGCCGCCTCCGGCACTGGTGCCACTGGGCGCCCACCAGCCCCGGGGCCGATCCGGCGGTGCAGAAAAGTTGATCAGCGAGCGCGGCATGGCGCTGCCTGCCTAGGTTTGGGCACTATGAGGATCACGAAGTACACCCACGCATGTGTGCGGTTCGAAAGCGATGGCCGGGTGCTGGTCATCGATCCCGGGATATGGAGCGAGCCGGCTGCCTTGGCCGGCGCGGACGCGGTGCTGGTGACTCACGAACACGTCGATCACATCGATGCCCTTCGCCTGGCCGGGCTCGGAGTTCCGGTCTACGCCCCGGCCGAAGCAAACATTCCACGGCTGGACGTCACGGCGGTTTCCTCGGGTGCGGAGTTCAGTGCTGCCGGCTTTCGCGTACGCGCGGTCGGCGGGCGTCATGCGTTCATCTACGCCGGCCAACCGGACTGCGCGAACCTCGGCTACATCATCGACGAAGCGGTTTACCACCCCGGTGACTCGCTGCACGTCCCCGAGCAGCCGATCGAAACGCTCCTGGTCCCGGCCCAAGGATCGTGGCTGAAGACGGCGGAGGCGATCGACTTCGTGAAGGCGATCAAACCGCAGCGGGCGTTCCCGATCCACGACGCCCAGATCAACGATCGCGGCCTCAGCAGCGTCAACGGCTGGCTCGCTGAGGAGACCGACAACGGCTACCGGTATCTGGCACCCGGCGAATCCCTCTGAAGTGACGGCACCGGCCGCTCGCCATGACGGCGATCTCGCCCGGGCCATTCGTCGTGCAAACGCCGGCAGTTCTGCCGCTCGGCGCCGGACGACAGGCGAGCGCGAAAGCGCGGGCCGTCGCCCCGGGCTCCGCCGGACTGAACCGACCCGCGATCCCGGCCATCGCCTGGTCTGGCATCGCCCACCAGTGCGGTGGCCGCGGATCTGGATACCGGCTTCCGAACTGATCGCCCGCTCCCGGCCCGTGGATGCCGGTACGTCGACAACGTCAACCCGGCACGTTCCGGGGCCGGCTTCATGCGGCCCGGGCGCTCGGGCCCTCCCTACCTCTTCGTCAGAGGTGCGCCCGAGGGCAGCCCTGTGGGGTTCGGCGCAGGAGTCGGCGTGACGACAGGGGTCGGTGCGGGCGTGGGGGCCGACGTGGTGGTGGGGCTCGGTGTCGGGCCCGCGGTGCAGGTCGGGGTCGGGCTCGGCGTGGTGGCGGGGCTCTGGGCCGGATCGGGTACGGAGACCCGGGCCAGGGCCGGTACCGGTGTGGAGGTCGGGACCCGCGTGGGGGCACCGCTCGGCGCCCGCGTCGGGGCGGTCGTGGGGGCGGTCGTGGGGGCGGCGCTCGGCTTCGGGGACGGCGTACAGGTCGGCGCCGGCGCGCAGGTGGGACTCGAAGTCGGGTCCGGCGTGACGGCAGGGGTCGAGGCCGGGCCGGGGACGGAGGCCGCCGCAAGCGGTGCGCGGGCCGGGGCCGGTGTGGATCCGGGCTCGATGGTCGGGCGCGGAGTATGGGTGGGACTCGGAGTGGGCGTGGGGTCCGGTGCGCGGCTCGGGGCCGTCGTGCAGGTGGGACTTCCCGTCGGAGTCGGCGTCGGCGACGGCGTCGCGGAGTCGGCTTGGGCCATGCCGGTCGTGAGAGTGAGCCCGGCGACTAATCCGGATATCGCGACGACGGCCGCCAGTTCACGAATTCGCTGAGTACGCATGTGGGTTCCCCCCCGGTCCGTCTGCCCGGCGCTGTCGCCGGACAAGATCGTAAGAGAGCCAACACGATCCGCCGACGAGCTGCAAGATCGTCCGGTTCACGTCCCCGGAACCCCCGCACGGGTAACCGCGTTCGGGGAGTCGTTCGAGGCCGGGCCAGAAAGAACCAGTCGATTGGGACCTCGGCATCGAGGTCGCCGCACGCGACCGCCCACGGAGACAACCCCCGTCGGCGAGTACGCGGCTTCGCTCGCGGTGCCCTCCGGGCGCGGTCGGCAGCGGGTTGGGCTCGGCGTCGGGGCGTGCCTTCTGCATGCAGGAGGCGAGGGAGCGGAAGCGGCCCTGGGCCCGACCGTCGTCGGTAGTGGTCAGTGCGAGCGTGCCGTAACTGCACCAGTTCGAGGTCCAGGGGGGCACGACGCGGCCGCCCGGCCGGAGCTGGGTCAGCCACGCGGGCGGAATGTGATCGACGGAGAACGTGGCCAGGGCCACGTCGTAGGGGCGGGTTCGGCGGCCAGCCCAGGGCGCCGTCCGCGGCCACGACCGTCGGCGCGCGGCCGATCGCCTTCAGGTTCTCCTGCGCGCCGGTGGCGAGGGCGCGGTCGAGGTCGACGGGGGGGGTGACCTGCTCGTCGTCCACCAGCGCGCACAGCAGGCCCCCGCGTTGAAGCCGGTCTCCGCACCAGCTCCGGCACCCGCACACGGGCCTGGGCGTCGTCCGCGGGCGGGGGACGGCGCGGGTCTGCCAGGAGGAGCATGCGGGCGACCATGAAGGGGTGACCGGGCCAGGTAGACGACACCCCTGCCGCTCTCACCCGGCCTGCCGATGAGCCGGTAGTCCGCGATGCGGGCGGGGGCCTGTACCTGCGGAGGCTGCACGGCTGATGGCTCCCTCCCCGCGAACATCACGATGGCTCACCAAGATTGGCTCGGCGGGGGCGTCTTGCAGGTGGACCTGTGCGCTCAATGCGGTGACGGGCCGCCAGAAGCCTTCTTGACAGCGGGTGAGGGGCGGTAGACCTTCCCCCTCCATGATCATGAAAAGCGTGGCCGCCGCCCTGGTCGCGTCGGCGGATGCCGGGCGGGGTTCGTGGTCGCCGTGTGGGACCCACAACCTGCGCGCCCGGGCTGCTCCCCTGCGCCCCGGCGCAACCCGTTGCCATGGCCCGCTCGGAGTCCGACGATGCCTGGCACAAGGAGAGGGCCCTTCGTCCCCAGGGGGATCCATGGACGCCAGCACGATCATCACCACCTGCGCGACGGCAGTGGCGGTGGGCTCGCTCTGGGCCAGCACCGTCCAGGCCCGGGCGGTGAAGGTGCACAACCGGACGTCCGTCATGCCTCACCTGCAGATCCGGCAGGTGATGAACTACGACAACGGCCGCACAGGGCTGCAGTTGCTCAACGTGGGCCTGGGTCCTGCGCTGGTCACTCGGTCGACGGTGAAGCTGGACGGGGTGCCGGTCGGGCAGTGGGACTGGCCGACCTTCCAGGCCATGGCCGCGGATTGGCCCCAGAAGCCCAATATGTACGCGCTGTTCGCCGGCGTCAGCTTCCCCATGGGCGACTGCCAATACCTCATCCACCTCGACGACTACGACGAGGCGCGGCACGCCTGGTTCTGGGAACTCGTGGCCCGCCGGCTGTCCATCGAGATCGAGTACGAGTCCTTCTACCGGGGCGACAGTCTCAAGGCAGTACCCCCGCCGCTCTAGGCTCTCTCTTCTGGTCCGGGCAGCGGGGCGCGCCGGAAGGCGACGGTGGGGCAAATCCAGGATGCCGTCATGCGGGTACGGAGGATCTTCGTCCTCCCCTTTGCCGCCGCCGTTTTGGCTGGCTGCAGCAGCTGGGAAGTTCCGGCCGCCGGTTCGGGGTGGGAGCCCGACGATGGCTTGCAGCGTGTACGAGCGACTTTGGACGATGACACTCCTGCACGACTCGTTGCCTCTGGCACGACCTACGTGGCCTCTGGCATGGACAAGACGTTCGAGGCACGTGGCGCCGTGCCGTACCGCTTCGACGTTGCCTGCGACAGCCCCGACATCCCGAAGGTCACTGTCGTCCTCACACGCGGCACACCTGTGACCGTGGCCATCACTGCGGCCAAGGGCGATCGAATACCAGAGGGCGTAGTCGCCTGGAAACTCAAGACCCTGGCCCCCAAGAAGTCCACGGCTGCGACGACGACATCACGGGCTGCAACTCGTGACCGCCAGGCGGGCAGGCAGGTGGTCGGACAGCCGGTTGGCGTGCCCGACTACCGGCCATCGCCCGGAGGCGCGGCTTGCGCGGGCACGGTTCGGGTTCCGTGCCGGGCGGGCCTGCCCGTCGTAGGCCGGGACTTGTCCCTGCGGCTCAGTTGACGGTGACGGTGTAGGTGATGCGCTCGGGCGCCGGGGAGGGGGTGGTCTCCCCCGTGGTCGGGGTGGCGGAGGGCCCAGTCGTCTCGGGGGGCCGGGTGGAGGTGTTGCCCTGGCAGGTGGTGAAAGTACAGTGCAGCAGCGTGAACCGAGTGGTCCCCTTGCCCTTGGCCTCGAAGGTGAAGGTGAGCCGACCACCGGCACCTACCCCCGCTTCGGCGCCGGAGTCCGACGCGTAGACCTGGCCGCGGCCGACCAGCACGGAGCTGTCGGGCTCGGGGTCGACCAGGTACCAGTACTCGCGGGTGGAGGCGTTCTGGTCGACGGTGAGCGTGAAGCGCTCGCCCGGCTCGGCACTGATGCTGGTGTCCTTCACCGGGCGGCTCGTGGAGCCGCCGGCCTGCTCGTCGATGCCGGAGCCGCAGCCCGTGGCGAGAGCGAGCAGCGCGGCCGCCGCGATCGCCGCACCGCCCCTGCCACCGCGGAAGACATACGCTTTTCGCGTTGGGGAGATCACTGTTGGAAGCCTTGCCCGTGTAGCCGTTGATGAAGTCGTCCTCGCTGACCCAGGTGGCCGAGCCCCAGGGTTGCACCCCTGAAGCATGTCACCCTCCTGGGCGATGATGGTCATCGCGAGGGCGCCCTCCTCACACGTACGTCGACAGGCGCCGGGTGCCGGGTGCTGGGTGCTGGGTGCTGGGTGCCACCAACTTCTCGACTTCGGCAAGGACCGCCCTTCGTTCGGCGGCGCTGTTCAGGTCCTGGCGCTCGTAGTCGGTGCCGGTGGCATTGCCGACGGAGGTGTCGTTCATCCGTTCCTGCCCATCCAGCCCCATGCCGCCCCAGCTCTCGGCGCGACCGGTCCAGCACCGCGGGCCGCGCACCTCGCGCGGCGGTCGACCCGAACTGGAACCTGCGCGAGCTCACCTCACCCAACTGCTCGCCGAAGGCGCCCGCCCGGCCGCGATCGTCCCCGGCATCACCCGCCACGGCGACGACATCACACGGTGGCTCGCCACCCAGCACCGGGACGGAGACCGGCTGAACGAGGAGCTACAGCGCCGGCTCCCCGAAACCGGCGTGAGAAGGGGACCACGGCATGCAGGATGGCGGCGAAGGACGCCGCAACCTCGGGCCGGCCGCGAGACCGACTCGACCGTGCGCGGCTTGCCGCACTCGCCAACCTCGGCGTCGACTGGGCGCGAACATGACCGCGCTGGCACACCCTGCACCCCGCAACTGGCCGTAGGACGCAGAGGCCGGGCCAGGGGCGGGATCCGCGGCAGCGGTCGGGCGAGAAGGGATCAGATGGGGCGGACCTGCTGCGCCTGGGGACCCTTGGGGCCCTGGCCAGTGGTGAACTCCACCCGCTGGTTCTCCTCAAGCGACCGGAACCCGGACGCATCGATCTCGGAGAAATGCACGAACACGTCCGGAGTACCGTCATCCGGCGCAATGAACCCGAACCCCTTCTCCGCGTTGAACCACTTCACAGTCCCCTGAGCCATGACACGCCTTTCCGATCCACCCCAGCCCGCGAACACCGCGGCCGGCAGCAACCCGTTACTCCCCCGCCCCACACTGGCAAAAACACCACCCGAGAGTGAACGAGACGAGACCCGGTACGACAACTCCCGCGCCTCCAGAATCAGGGTCCCCCGACAGCCCAGACCACAGCATCGGGTACGGGGGTAGGGGCAGCGGGGGCTCCACGTAGTGCGGTGGGGCAGCCAGGATGCCGTGCGGCATCACATCCTCGCCCCGACCCGCGTACGCGATCCCGTGGCGGGCCACCCCGCCCGCCGACCCTGCTCCGGCGCCACCGTGCAGGCCGACCGGTCAGCCCGGCTTCAGGCGCAGCCTCCCGTTCCGGATTGGAAGTCGACCACGCCATGACGGCGTACGGCGGTGTGCCGGGCGTGGCCAGGTGCTTCACGCTCCCGCGCAGCCGTCAAGCCCCGACTTTCCGGGTCGTGTACCTGGCGGCCGCGGCGGGGCGTAATGGAGGAACCGACGACCGCTGCTCCGAGCCTCAGCAGCCCGGCCCTCCCCCCTCCCCTGAACATCGAAGCCGTCGCCATGTCCCTGCGCCTGACCCGACGCCTCGTCCCGCTCACCCTCGCCACTGCCACCGCCGCGGCATTCGGCGGCCTCTCCCTGGCCTCCGCCGAAGCCGCAACCCAGCCCGAGGCCACCCCGACCGCTCTCCCCGCACATGCCCTGCCCCACGTGTACCCCAGCCCGAACGGGGGGGACGAAGGGAGCACCACGCACAAGCCCTACGTCGGACACGGGCATGTCTACGCGGTGAACTGCTACCACGGCCCCTGCGGGGCAAGCCCCGGCTTCTTCTAGCAGGGCGAGATGGCCAAGAAGCCGAAGGCCGCCCACCTGTCCGCCACGGCTACCGTGGGAACAGCCCAAGAAGCCCAGTAGCCCCCGGCGACCACACCGAGGCTCCCTGCAGTCATGCACCCGAGCCTCGGCCAGGAAGATGGTGAGCGACATAGGACGGCCTCCTCTCCCAAGGGTTGTCCCGTAGAGACCTTGGGTCTTCCAGTCCGGGAGTTCGGTCTGGCCGCGCTCGCGACGGTGGGATGACCAATCCAGTGCGTGGGTAGCCGCCGTCGGCGATCGTGAGGGTCTTGCCGACGGCGGCCTCGGCGCCGGATTCCTCCCAGGCCTTGCAGTCGTTGCGGTTGCCGGCGAGCGGCCGGCCGGCTACGACGACGAGGCGGGTGTCGGCGTCGATGACGACCTGGTGGTTGGTGGAGTAGCGGTAGTTCTTCGACCTCTCGGCGATGCTGTGGTCACGGGTGGGGATTAGGGTGCCGTCCACGATGAGCACGGTGTCCTTGGCGAACCGCTGGCGGGACTGGAGCGCGAGCATCGGCCCGAGGTGGTCGATGATCCGGTCAGCCGCCGACCTGGGCACCCCGAACAGCGGAGCGAGCTGCCGCATCGTCAGGTTCGTGCGCCAGTACGCCGCGACCAGCAGCGCGCGGTCGTCTAGCGGAAGGCTCCACCGCCGGCCCTTGCGGACCGCTCCGCGCCCTCGCTCCGTAGGACGGTCACGAGCTTGCGGAAGTTGCGCGGGTTCAGCCGCCCGGCGAACGGGGCTATCCAAGACGGCTCCGACGCCGTGATCACACCGGCCACAGCTGGATCATCTCAGTTGCAGACGTCGCTGGTGCCGACCGATCCTTTGCATATTCGACGATCTAACGGAGAACGACGTGGGGCTGACTCTGTTCCCGGGAGACGGAGATACCAGCAGTCCCGACGTCGGCTGGTCCTACAGCGGCTTCGCCGTGTTCCGGCGGGAGCTGGCGCGAGCCGAGGGGTTCGATCTCGACGGGATGTGGGGCTTCGGCGGGGAACGCCCTTGGAGTGATGTCTCCACCTCGCTCGAACCACTCCTCGATCGCCCCGACGACGGTGGAGGCGAGCTCTCGCCCACCGAATGCGCTGCGCTCCTGCCAAGGCTCGAGGCGATCGTCGAGCAGTGGCGGAATGAGGTCGGCGTCCCTCGGACACACGTCGACGCGGCCCAACAGCTGACGGTCGTTCTGCGGCTCTGCGTCGCGAAGGACGTCGAGCTTCTCTTCCTCTGATGTCCGCGAAGCCGGGGCAGGTCCTCACGCTCCCGGAGTTACGGGACAGCCCTTAGGGGACGGCGGAACCGGCCCCTCGCCTGCTGCGTTTCCGGAGGAAGCGTGTCCAGCGGGATGCACCCGGGCCGTCTTCGGGTGGGGGTGGCGACAGCGGCTCGCGCTGGACTACCGAGTGCGGGCACCAGGTGAGGTCGCGGACGCAGTCGCGTGGGATGCCCAAAACCTCGACGAGCACCGCGAGGGAGGCCTCGTCGTCGGCGTGCCGGCGGTCGAGCCACACCGTGACGCCCGTGTCCTCCACGTCGGTGAACTGGCTCAGCACGAAAAAGCGCCGGCCCAGTCGGAACGAGGCGACGTCCACATCACCCAGGTCCTCCCAGCTCTGCTCCACCTTCAGCACCAGCCTGTCCGCGTACGCCTTCATGGGCGGCGGGAGCACACCGATCGGCCGGTGGGAGAGGGCAATCGAATCCCACATCCCGTACTGCAACGCGGGATTCGGATTCCCGCCCTGGTATTCGGGCGCGGGCCGCCAGTCAGGTTCCGGAGCGGGCACCGTAACCGGCTCCCATCTCTTCGGCTGCCGGTACTCGGCCGACTCGTCCCCTGCGGCTACCCGGCCACTCACCTCTGCCCTCCCCTTGGCACACACTCGGACAGACATCATCCCAGGTGGCGACCATCGCGCCCCGGTCCGCGGAGCCCGGTCCGCGCGGACCTGCGGCAACACGCTCGTGCGCATCAGCGCACCGACCCCGGCAAACGCCGAAGGGGCATGGATGGGGAGCGGTGGAGAGTGTCCGCGCTGCGTACCCCCACCCACCTCCATACACACCACGCCCGCGGATACCGGCCGGGCCGCCTCCTTGCCCGGAAGGGCCGCCACACGGCAGCGAGTGGGAGTGGGAACGGCTGCTCGGCGAGCAGGGCCGACAGGCAGAGGTGCTGGAGATACTCGCCCCGTACCTCGCTACCTTTACTTTACGGACACGGAATGCAGTGCCCTCAGCCGAGGAGCACGACGAGCACGACGAGCAGTACGAAAGCATGTTGTCCCAAGGGAAAAGAATGGTGCGCACCATGAAATACACCGTCTCCATCGAAATCGCCCTGCCGCGGGAGAAGGTGGTCCAGCTGCTCGCCGACCCGGCACACCTGCCGAAATGGCTGCGGGGCCTGGTGCTGCACGAGCCGCTGAGTGGGGAGCACGGGCAGCTCGGCACCAAGTCGCGGGTCGTGATGCAGATGGGCCAGCGGAAGATCGAGTGCACCGAGACCATCACACGCCGCGAACCGGCAGACCTGCGCGAGATCCCGAAAGCGAGCGTCGTTCACTTCGACCGCGAGATCGTCGGCGAGGGCATGTGGAGCGCCGTGCGCGACCGGCTGACCGAAGCCGGCCCGGAAACGACGCTCTGGGAGAGTGAGAACGAATACCGGTTCAGCGGCTTTCTGATGAAGCTGGTGGGACTTCTGATGCCCGGCGCCTTCCGCAAGCAGTCTCAACAGCACATGCAGGACTTCAAGGCGTTCGCCGAGCAGGGAAAGGACGTCCGCGAGGCCACGGACTGATCTGCCGTAACTGGTCAGGTGTCTGACGGCGTGGCGTGTTGCCCTTCCCTTCGTTCGTAGATGGCCACTGCCGGAGGCTGCGAGGCCGACGCTGCGGCGCGCGAAACGCTCCGCAGCCGTCCAGGTATCCGTACGGAGTGGCCGGCGATCCGGGCCGGCCGCTGTAGCTCAGCATGCCTCGAGGCCGCGAGCCACCTAGCGATCGCCCAGAGCTGGTTCGGCAACGGCTGTCTACGGGCATGAGCAGACTCGTCACCTCGGCGGACGGCTTGAAGTACCGCCGGTCGCTGGCTTTCGAACAGCGGCATCCTCCACCGCCGGCAGCAGCGTGGACACCGCGACCCCGATCGGCAGCACCTGCGGCAGGGCGGGCCCGGCGGCGTGCGCGGCCGTGGGCAGGCGTAGGGCGAAGGCGGCGGCCGCGACAGCGGACCGCTTCATGATCATCACGGGCCGGCTCTACCGGCTCCCACACTGTCAGCAACAGGCCGTGCGGACCCGGGGTTCACCCGCCCCGCCCGAGAACGCCGGGTCACCGGCAAGGCGCCCCTGCACACTCCCGTGTCCGTCACCCGGCAGTCGCGGCCGGGCCCTCGCCGAACCGGGGCACGTCCTCGAGCCCGATGTCCAGGCGCAGTCGCTGGAATCGGAGTGGGGGGGGCGGAAGACCTCGTTGTGGTCGATGGCGCGGTCGGCGCTGACCTCGGCGACCAGGCCGGGGTGGACGAGGGTGGTGTCCAGGACGTCGCGGCTCCCTCCCACGCGGGTATCGGCTGCGTCGCATGGCCATCCCTTCAAGGGTCGTCCTCGACAAGGACGACAAGATCGCGGCCAGAACCCTCGCGGCCATCAAGGACGGCGCCCTCCGCGAGATGACCGACCCGCTCCTCTGTCCCCTACCCTCTCGACCAAGGCGACATCGTTCGACGGGCTGTCCGAATTGATGACAATCCGAACTTCGGGTCGCTCAACAGTGTCCGGATCGTGCCCGAACGGAAGCCAACGCGACCCATGCCCGCACGGCAGCGACTGGATAGGATCACGAACACCCGTGCGAAACGTGCTGCGGGCACCATCTTGCTCGGGCGAGCCATCGCACGCACGCCCACTTTGAATCGACTGCGCACGTATGGCGCATCGGAAGGACCAGCCGTGTCAAAGTCGCCGCAGGTCGACACCCTTACGCCGCTCACCAAGAAGAAGTTCTTTGACGGACTCGCCCCATGGCAGGTGGTTCTCTCCCTGCTCCCGCTGGGACTGCTCTTCATAGGTGGAGCGATCGGCGGTGGGCTGGGCGCTCTGGGCATGACCGCCAACGTGAAGATCGCCAGGACACAGCTGCCGACTGCCGGCAAGGTGGCAGCCATGCTGGGAGTCGGTCTCGCCGTGGTCGTCGTCTTCCTGGTGATTGCAGGATTGCTGTCCAACGCCGTGAACGGCTGATTCAACACAAGACCAAGGCCGCGGCGGGCGGCCGGACCGGGAGACCGCACTCCGCGATGTCCGGCCACGCCGGGGGCGCCAGGATCGCCTCGCGGACCAGGCCCTCGGGCATCGTCGTCCTCAGGAGGTCAGCCCACCCGGCTGTGCCCTCCGCCTTCGTCCGGGCCGCGTTCGCCAGTGCTCGTACACCGGCGGGTGCCACGGTTTGGGGTCGGGAGGCGGCGTGAACGGCCCGCCCCGGTTGGCCATGGGGATCGCCATCGTCCCGTCGAAGCGCAGGCTGATGACGACGAGAGCGAGGCCGACGGAGTGGCGCGGGTCGTGATGCACAGGCTTTCCCCGGGTCGACGGCCCTTGGGCGCCGCCGCTCTCAGGCGCGAAGAGCGGGGGCGGGTACGGGTTCGGGTACGGGCGGCCGGATGGCTTGCAGAGTTCGGTATGTACCCGGTGCACGCGGCCGGGGGGACCGCGGCTACGGCTACGGCTACGGCTCGATCAGGCCGACGCGGATCGCGTAGCGGGTGAGCTCGAGGCGGTCGCGCAGGCCGAGTTTCTGGAGCAGGTTCGCGCGGTGGCGCTCCACGGTCTTGGGGCTGATGACGAGGAGGTCACCGATCTCCTTGGAACTGTGGCCTTCGGCGACGAGTTTGAGGATTTGCTCCTCGCGCTCGGTGATGGGCCGCTCCGGGATCGCGCCGCCGGTACGGGCGCGTTCGAGATAGGTGCGGATGAGGGTGGTCTCCGCGCCGGGGTAGATGAACGGTTCGTCCCGTAGCGCGGCGCGGCAGGCTTCGACGAGGTCGCGGTCGGCGACGGACTTGAGGACGTAGCCGGAGGCGCCGGCGCGCAGGGCTTCGAAGAAGTACTGCTCGTTGTCGTACATGGTCAGCATCAGGATGCGCAGGCCAGGCCGGAGGCGGGCCAGTTCGCGGGCGGCTTGCAGGCCGGTCTGGCGGGGCATGGCGATGTCGAGGACGGCCAGGTCGATGTCGAGGCTGCGGGCCTGGGTGACGGCTTCGGCTCCGTCGGCGGCTTCGGCGACCACGGTCAGGTCGGGTTCGGCGTCGAGGATGAGGCGTACGCCGCGGCGGACGAGGGTGTGGTCGTCGGCAAGGAGGATGCGGGCGGCTCTGAAGCCGGGCTGGGTCATCGGGTGGCCCTCGCGGTGTCGGTGATGTCGAGTCGGATCTGGGTGCCGCCGTGCGGGCCGGCGCCCAGGAGGAGTTCGGCTCCGATCAGCAGAGCGCGTTCGCGCATCCCCCGGATACCCGCGCCCTCGGGCGCAGCCCCGAGGCCGTTCCCATTGTCGCGGACCAGCAGCCCCACGCCGCCACGGGGCAGGGGACACAGGTGGACCTCGACGCGGGTGGCGCCCGAGTGGCGGGCGGCGTTGGTCAGACCCTCCTGCGCGACGCGGTAGAGCACGAGTTCGGCGGCCGGGTCCAGATGGGGCAGGCCGGGAGTGATGTGGGCGGTGACGCCCAGGCGTGGGGTGGTGAACTCGCCGGCCAGGGAGCGCAGCGCGCTGTGCAGGCCGAGTTCTTCCAGGACGCCGGGGCGCAGGCGGCGCGCGATGCGGCGGATCTCGTCCAGGCTGGCGCGGGTGGTCTCCTGGGCCTGGTGCAGGTCGGTGCGCACCGGTTCGGGGCTGCGGTCGGCGGCGTGCTTGAGCTGGAGGAGGACCGCGGTGAGGGTCTGGCCGATCTCGTCGTGGAGCTCCTGGGCGATGCGTTTGCGTTCGGCCTCCAGTGCGGTGAGCACCCGGCCGCTGCTGGTGGCCCGTTCGGCTTCGAGGCGGTCCAGCATGGCGTTGAAGGTCCGGGTGAGGGCGGCGATCTCTCCGCCGCCGGTGACCGCCGGGCGGGTGCCGGGTTTGAGGAGGTCGACGGTGGCCATGGCCCGGTTCAGGCGGGCGAGCGGGGCCAGGCCGACCCGCAGGAGGACCGCGTTGACGACCAGCATCGCGGCCAGCCCTCCGAGCAGCACGAGCGCCTCCCCGAACAGGACCGGCGTCGAGACGGTGACCGGGCCGAGCAGCAAGGCCACCGCGAGGGCCAGAACACCTGCGTTCAGGAGGAAGATCCGCCAGTACAACGACACGGCCACACGCCTTTCCAGCCGGTCCCCCAGCATCCGTCACGGCCGCCCGGCCGCTCCGTCTGCAGGCGCTGTGACCTGCAGCGGAACCTACTTCCCCGCCCCATCCTCACGCCGGTGGACGGTTCCTGTCCATCCGTGCCGGCACCCATATTTCGGACACGGGAAAAGTGGCACGATGGGCCCGCCGAGCGGCCTTCTCCTGCCCGAGACCGAGTGCCCGCCGTAGCGGCATCACGTACGAAAGCGAACACGAGGGGGACAGCTGTGCCTGCTCCACGGATGAGCACCACGCCACTGCCCGGCATCGGGGTCCAGTACGACCTCACCACCCGCGAACACCGTCACCTGTCCGTGGTCGCGCACCGGGACGGCACCCGGACCGTGAACGTGTACCGGGCCGATGACCCCGACGCGTGCGCGCAGTCCCTGCACCTGACGGGTGCGGAGACGGCCTCGCTGATCGACGCGCTGATGCCGGCCCACCACAGCCCCAACGTGCTGCACACCACCGATCTCGGGCTGGTGGCCGAGCGGATCGAGCTGTCCGGGCACTCGTACTGGAACGGACGGGTGCTGGGCGAGACGCGGGTGCGGACCGACACCGGTGCCTCGATCGTGGCCGTCCTGCGCCGAGCGGAAGCCCGCCCGTCCCCCGCACCCGATTTCCGGCTCGCCGGCGGGGACACGCTCATCGTGATCGGCACCCGCGAGGGCGTCGGTGCGGCAGCCTCCATACTCGGACGGGAGTGACGCCTGTGCACTCCGCTGTGTTCCTGATCGAGTTCGGTGCGATCATCCTGGGCCTGGGCCTTCTGGGCAGACTCGCCGGCCGCTTCCACTTCTCCCCGATACCGCTCTACCTGCTGGCCGGCCTCGCGTTCGGCACCGGCGGGCTGCTGCCCATGGGGGCCAGCGAGGAGTTCGTCGCGATCGGCGCCGAAATCGGCGTCATCCTGCTGCTGCTGATGCTGGGCCTGGAGTACACGGCCAGCGACCTGGTCTCCAACCTCAAGACCCAGTACCCGGCCGGGCTGGTCGACTTCGCCCTCAACGCCGTACCAGGTGCGGTCGCAGCCCTGCTGATGGGCTGGGGTCCGGTCGCCGCTGTGGTCCTGGCAGGGGTCACCTGGATCTCGTCCTCCGGCGTCATCGCCAAGGTCATGGGCGACCTCGGACGCGTCGGCAACCGCGAGACTCCCGTCATCCTGTCCATCCTGGTCCTCGAAGACCTCGCGATGGCGGTCTACCTGCCGATCATCACCGCTCTCCTCGCCGGAGTCAGCCTCGCCGCGGGCAGCGCGACCCTGGCCATCGCCCTCGGCGTCGCCGGGGCGGTGCTGTTCGTCGCGGTCCGCTACGGGCGCCACATATCGAGGTTCGTCTCCAGCGACGACCCGGAGAAGCTCCTGCTCGTGGTCCTCGGCCTGACCCTGCTGGTGGCGGGCGTCGCCCAGCAGTTGCAGGTGTCCGCCGCGGTCGGCGCGTTCCTCGTCGGCATCGCCCTCTCCGGCGAGGTCGCCGAGGGCACCCACACCCTGCTGAGCCCGCTCAGGGACCTGTTCGCCGCTGTGTTCTTCGTCTTCTTCGGGCTGCACACCGACCCCGCGAGCATCCCACCCGTCCTGCTGCCCGCGCTCGCGCTCGCCGTGGTCACCGCGGGCACGAAGATCACCACCGGTTACTGGGCCGCGAAGCGCGCCGGCGTCGGGGTCAAGGGCCGCTGGCGGGCGGGCGGCACGCTGGTAGCGCGCGGCGAGTTCTCCATCGTCATCGCCGGCCTCGCCGTCACCGCCGGCATCGAGCCCGCGCTGGGCCCGCTCGCCACCGCGTACGTGCTCATCCTCGTGGTGATCGGCCCGCTCACCGCCCGCTACACCGAACCCGTCGCGGCTTGGGTGAGCCGCCGCCGCACCCCGACGGGTCCGGTCCTGCCCGCGGTGCCGTCCCAGCCGGGATCCCCGGAGGACCTCAAGGACCAGGCCCAGGATCCGGCCGGCCGCGCGTGAGTGAGGGCACCTGGGCGGTCTGAGGGACGGGCTTCCCCTGGACGCATGTCCCGCGCTCGGCCGCCGGCCCTGGCCGAACAACCGGTTGCCGTAATCCACTTCCAGGTCGGCTGCGGTACCGACGGGATGCGAACCCGCGGACAGACGGGGGGCAGGCCCGCCCCGTCTCCGTCAGTCGCCGTGAGCGGGGCCTCGCTCACGGCGATCGCAATGGGCCCGGTTGGGCCAGAACCGAAACTCGCGAAGAAGGGGCAGGCGGTCGCGTATCTGTAAAGACGCCGGTCCCCAAGTCGTCAGCTACGGGCCTCCGCATGGAGAGCCCGCGCCATGGGAGAGGACCCATCGGTGACGAAGGAACGGATCTGTGCCAGGTAGGCGTCCCGATCGATACGGGCGTCACCGTCCTCATCCAGCGCGTCGAAGGCCGAACGGGCGTTGTCGGCGGGATTGCCCAGGGCGTGGCGCAGCCGGGTGAACTCGGCCCGGTCGAGGTGGCCGTCGCTGTCGGTGTCGGCCAGGTCGAACAGCGACCCCAGAGCCGGCCTGCACACCTCGTCGAAGGCCTCCTCGCCCGCCCACGCCTCGTACTCCGGGAAGGTCACCCGGCCATCCAGGTTCGCGTCCATCGGAGAACCGGAGAAGCAGCAGGCGCCGCTCCCACCCCGGAAGCGATCATCGCGGCACCGAGTCACCGCCGCTGCTGCGCAGAAGGCGATCACGACCACGAGGAGTCGCCGCAAGGCAGCCGGGCCAGGGGACGCCGGCCGTCTGCCCGCCGCGACGGTGCGTCAGACGACGGCGAGCCGGTCCACCAGCAGCTCCACCCTCTGCTCGGCGTCCCCCGGCGGTAGCCGTCCCGCCCGGGTCAGGGTCGCCAGCCCGTGCAGGGCCGCCCAGAACACCTCGGTGAACAGCCCCGGCTGGACACCCTCCCCGGCGACCTCGCCCAGGCTCTCCAGCAGCGCCGCGAAGGCGTCCTTCAGCTGCTCGGGGGTGTCCTCGTGCGCGAAGGCCAGGCCTCCGTCGAGGTGGAACATGGCGTCGTAGACCGCCGGGTTGCGTGCGGCGAAGTCGAGGTAGGCGCGGGCGAGGGCTGCGACCCGGGCGCGGGGGCTGTTTGCGCCGGAGGCTGCGGCGCGCACCGCGTCGGCCACCTCGGCGGCGCCTTCCAGGGCGACGGCGCCGATGATCTCGCGTTTGCCGCGGAAGTGGCTGTAGAGGACCGGCTGGCTGTATTCGATGCGCTCGGCGAGCCGGCGGGTGGTGACCGCGTCCCAGCCCTGCTGCTCGGCGAGCTCGCGGGCCGTCGCCACGATGAGGCGCTCGCGGTCCGCCCGTTCGCGTTCCTTGCGTTCCTGTACCGACATGATTCGATCCTAGCACCGCTAGACAATCGAGCGGCAGTAGAGCTAGCGTTGCCTCATCAGCTAGCAGCGCTAGATCCCAGGAGGGGTCATCATGCTCAACGCACTCCAGGTCCTCACCACCGTGGTCGTCGGCGTGATGGTGGGGGTGGAGTTCTCCGTCGCCTTCGTCATCAACCCGATCCTCAACGCCCTCCCCGAGGACAGTGCCCAACTCGGCCGCGCCCACGGGGGCCGGATGCTCGGCGTCGTGATGCCCGTCTGGTACATCACGTCGCTCGTCCTCGTCGCGATCTGGGCCATCGCCGGATGGCCCCACCACGGCACCGGCCTCGTCGTCACCGCCGGCGCGCTGCTGATCCTCAGCGTGATCATGTCGATCCTGCTGCTCGTCCCGATCAACAACCGGAGCAAGACGTGGACCCCCGAGAACCGGCCCGCCGACTGGAAGCAGCAGACGGAACGCTGGGACCGCTACCACTACGTCCGCGTCGCCGTGATCATCGCCGCCTTCGCCCTGCTGGCCGCCGCCCTCGCCTGACCCCGCGGGCCGGCACCGCGCCGGTGGCGCACCCTGCCCGCTCCCGGGGACGGCGGCGAGCCACCGGAATCGATGTGATCCGCAGAAGACGACCAAGCGCCCGTTCGAGTTCGACGCGAGACGTAGGCTGCTGTCGGCGAACAAGGGGGAGACGATGACTGACGACCGCACTACGACCGTGCCCGTGTGGACGCTGGCGACCGCTGATGTCCGAGTGCCAGGATTGACCGCGGGCGAGTCGATGACGGCCGAGCGCCTGGCTGAACTGCGCGGAGTACTGGCCGTCCTGGCCGGCGAGCCGATCGTCACGCTTGAGGTACATCCACTGCCCGACAAGATCGACCGCGGCCGTGGCATCCCGCTCGACGCCGCGAGTCCCCTGGCGCAGCACCTGTCACAGTTCGTCACGCAATCGGCGCGGAGTTCCCTTACGGTGGCCAGGGCGACCGCTTCCGGCGAGGGCCTGTATCGCATGGTGGTCCCTGCGAAGGTCGCCGCCCAGTTCGGGCAGGGCATCGTTCGCCCGATGGTGTCGAAGGGGGCGGCCGGTGGCATCTACGGTGAGCTCGTGAACTCGACGGGCCAGATCGCCGCCAAAGCGAGTTTCGTGCCAGTCGGAGGAGCGGCAGCGGCGGGCACGGTCGGTGGGGCCGGTGCGACCGCCGGCGCCGCGGTCGCCGGCGGCACGGCGCTCACCGTGGCCGCTCCGCTCGTGCTCATGGCCGTGGCGGTGGGGGTGAGCGCGCACGCCGACCACAAGCGCCAGCAGGCCATCGAACACATCACGAAACTGCTGGAGCAACTTCAAGAGGAGAAGCTCGACGACGAGCACAGCGAACTCGACGGCTGCCGGGACGCCATCGACAAAGCCACTGCCATTCTGCTCGACCAGGGCAAGCTCGGCGCGTCGCTGGGGCTCGACTCGGCGGTGCATGCCATCAACACGGCGCTGGGCAAAGCCGACCGCCGCCTCGCCCGATGGCAGAGCGCGCTCGACAGACTGCCCGAGGGCGAGGCCGTCGAACTCGGCACGTTGACCAAGTCGTTCCCCGGCGTCGACGACCAGGGCGGCACGTTCCGCACCCACCTCCAACTCGCTTCCCTGGCCATCGCGCTGAAGCGGCGGGTGGTTGTCCTCCAGGCCGTCGAGCACGCCCAGAACGACGCCGGCAATCCATTCGAGAACTTCACCCGCGCACTCAAGCGCGATCAGCATCGCCTCGACGAACTGGAGTCGAGCATCGCCGGTGTCCTGGTACGCCTGTCGGCACTGGAACTGGCACGCCCGAACGGTTTGCGACCCGTCTTCACGACCGGTGAAGTCGATCGCCTCATGAGCGCGGCACACCGGATACACAAGTTGGGTGACGGCGTCACGGTCAACGGCCGCACGACAGACTTGGCCATTGAGATTGCCCGCGACAAGGACGGCTCGGTGGTCGTGTTCCCTGCGCTGCCCGCGTAGGCGCAGGGCGCGCTCGCACTCACCTCCGACCCCCGGCGGACCACCCACACGCACGCCGTGACCTGCGGAGATGCCGCCCGTTCCGACATGTGGCCCGATTCCTACCCGCTGACCTCAAGGGAGGTATTGTCCCCCGGTCACGGACGGCAAGCGGATCGTCCGTCCAACCCGAGGGAACCACCATGACGGATCTGCACGCGCTCCGGGCAAGCCTCGCGTCAGGTGAGCACCAGTTCGCCGACACCCTGACCTTCATCGCCGCGCATTACGCCTATCAGCCGCAGGCGTTCCGCAACGGAGAACTGGAAAACGCCGCAGGTGAGAACGAGGGTTCCTGCAAGACGCTGGGACTGGCCCTGCTGGAAGGACTGAGCGACCAAGAGGCCCTGCAGGCATTCGGTGAGCACTACCGCAGCGTGCTGGCAACGCCGAACGACACCGATCACGGCAACATTCGCAACCTCATGGCCCATGGCCTGGCAGGGGTGAGCTTCGCCGGGCAACCGCTGGCCCGCAAGAGCTGAACAGCGAATCCGGACGAGCACCAAAGGTCACGTCCACCACCGCGACGCACCCGCTTGTCCCACACGGGAGGTGTGAGATCCGCCCCCACCGGTTATCCGAAGGGAGGTATACGGATACTCCCGGACAAAGGGGTAACAGTGGCGCATCCGCAGGAGACCCGCTCCCGCGTCGGGCTGCATGTGAACGGCCGGCCCTACGAGCTCGACGTGGACCACCGGGTCACCCTCCTGGACCTGCTGCGGGAGCACCTCGGCCTGACCGGCGCCAAGAAGGGCTGTGACCATGGCCAGTGCGGCGCCTGCACCGTCCTGGTCGGCGGCCGGCGCGCCAACAGCTGCCTGCTGCTCGCCGTCGCCCACGACGGCACCCGGGTCACCACCGTGGAGGGGCTGGAGGGCGACGGAACGGGCGGCCTGCACCCGTTGCAGGAGGCCTTCATGGAACGGGACGCCTTCCAGTGCGGCTACTGCACGCCCGGCCAGCTCTGCTCCGCCGCCGGCCTGCTCGCCGAGGCGGCCGCCGACCCCGAGGCCGCGGACCTCAGCCGCTCCGGGATCGCCGAGGCCATGAGCGGCAACCTGTGCCGCTGTGGCGCGTACCCCCGCATCGTGGACGCCGTACGGGACGTGGCCGCGGTCTCGCAAGCAGCCGCCCCGGCCCCGGCTCCCGGTGACGGGCGGGTGGTCGCGTGAAGCCGTTCGCGTACGTGCGCGCCACCGGCCTCCCCGAGGCCATCGCCGCCCACGGCGCGCGGCCCGGCTCCCGCTACCTCGGCGGCGGCACCAACCTCGTGGACCTCATGAAGCTCGGGGTCGAAGCCCCCGACACCCTCGTCGACCTCGCCGGCCTGCCACTCGGCTCCGTCGAGGAGACCGCGGACGGCGGCCTGCGGATCGGCTCCGCGGTGCGGGGCAGCGAACTCGCGCTCCATCCCCTCGTCCGCACCCGCTACCCCGCCCTGTCCCAGGCGCTCCTGGCCGGCGCCTCACCCCAGCTGCGCAATGTCGCCACCACCGGCGGCAACCTGCTCCAGCGCACCCGCTGCCCCTACTTCCAGGACGTGGCCAAACCCTGCAACAAACGGGAGCCCGGCACCGGCTGCGGCGCCCGCGACGGAGTCCACCGGGACCACGCCGTCCTCGGCCACTCCCCACAGTGCATCGCCACCCACCCGTCCGACATGGCCGTGGCACTCGTCGCGCTCGACGCGGCCGTCGAACTCCAGGGCCCCGACGGCGCCCGTACGGTGCCCGCGACCGCTTTCCACCGGCTGCCGGGCGACCAACCCGAACGGGACACCGTCATCGAGCCCGGCGAGATCGTCACGGCGGTCACGCTCCCGCCGGACCGCGCCGGCCTCCCGTCGCGCTACCGCAAGGCCCGCGACCGCGCCTCGTACGCCTTCGCGCTCGCCTCCGTCGCCGCCGTGCTCGACATCTCCGGGGGACGCGTCCGCCATGTCGCGCTCGCCTTCGGTGGGCTCGCCCACCGCCCCTGGCGCGCCACCGCCGCCGAGGAACGGCTGCTGGGCGCCGCCCCCACCGAGAGCGCCGTACGGGAGGCCGTCGAGGCCGAGCTCGACGCGGCGGAGCCGCTGCGCGACAACGCCTTCAAGGTCCCCCTCGCCCGCAACCTCGCCTGCGACGTGCTCAACTCCCTCTCCGGGAGTCCCCTCTCCCGCGGTTCCCGCTCCTGAAACGCCCCTCCGCCCCGCCCCGCCCCGATCGCGAGGACCCGCCATGGACTCCAGCCCCGCCGCCCCGGCGCCCTCCCTCGGCAGCTCCGCCACCCGCCTGGAGGGCCGGGAGAAGGTCACAGGAAAGGCCCGCTACGCGGCCGAGTACGCCCTGCCGGACCGGGCGTACGCATGGCCGGTGCCCGCCACCGTGGCTCGCGGACGCGTCACCTCCGTCGACACCGCCGGCGCGCTCGCACTGCCCGGCGTACTCGCCGTCCTCACGCCCTACGACGCACCCCGGCTCGGCCCCTCCGACGACCCCACCCTCCGCGTGCTCCAAGACCCCGAAGTGCCCCACCGCGGCTGGTACGTCGCCCTGGCCGTCGCCGAAACCCCGGAAGCCGCCCGGGCCGCGGCCGCGGCCGTCCGCGTCCGCTACGACGCCGAGCCCCACGACACCGTGCTGCACACCGGCCACCCGGCCGCCTACACCCCCGAACAGGTCAACGGCGGCTATCCGGCCCACCGCGAGAAGGGCGACGCGGCCGCCGCGTTCGCCGCCTCGCCGGTGCGCGTCGACTGCGCGTACGCGGTACCGCCCCTGCACAACCACCCCATGGAGCCGCACGCCGCCACGGCCCACTGGGACGCCGACGTCGGCACCCTCACCGTGTACGACTCCAGCCAGGGATCCGGATTCGTACGCTCCACACTGGCCGCCCTCTTCGAGCTGCCCGCGGACCGGGTCACGGTGGTCTCCGAGCACGTCGGCGGTGCCTTCGGCTGCAAGGGCACCCCCCGCCCGCACGTCGTCCTCGCCGTGATGGCCGCACGGCACACCGGCCGCCCCGTCACCATCGCGCTGCCCCGGCGCCACCTCGCGGCCGTCGTCGGCCACCGCGCGCCCACTCTGCACCGCGTGCGCCTGGGCGCCCGTACGGACGGCACGCTCACCGCCCTCGCCCACGAGGTCACCACCCACACCTCGCGCGTCCGGGAGTTCGTCGAACAGGCCGCCGTCCCGGCCCGCGTCATGTACGCCGCGCCCGCCCTCCTCACCACGCACCGCGTCGTGCCCCTCGACGTGCCCACGCCCTCCTGGATGCGGGCGCCCGGCGAGTGCCCCGGCATGTACGCCCTGGAGTCGGCCATGGACGAGCTGGCCTGCGCCCTCGGCATCGACCCTGTCGAGCTGCGCGTACGCAACGAGCCCGACGCGGAACCCGACAGCGGCCACCCGTTCAGCAGCCGCCATCTCGTGGAATGCCTGCGCGAGGGGGCCGCCCGGTTCGACTGGGGCGCGCACCGCACGCCGCGCCGGGACGGGCCGCTGCTGATCGGCACCGGGGTCGCCGCCGCCACCTACCCGGTGTACGTCGCGCCGTCCTCGGCGCGGGCGCACGCCCTGCCCGACGGTACGTACCTCGTGCAGACCAACGCCACCGACCTCGGCACCGGCGCCCGCACCGTCCTGGCGCAGATCGCCGCCGACGCGCTGCGGGTCACCCTGGACCGGGTGGCGGTGGAGATCGGGCACTCCGCGCTGCCGCAGGGTTCGGTGGCCGGCGGCTCGGCCGGTACGGCCTCCTGGGGCTGGGCGGTCCACGACGCCTGCACGAGCCTGGTCGCCCTGCTCGCCCGCCGCTCCGGCCCGATCCCCGAGGCCGGAGTGTCCGTCCCTGCCGATACGACGGCCTCCGCCAAGCAGAAGTCCCCGTACGCCAGGCACGCGTTCGGCGCCCACTTCGCGGAGGTGCAGGCCGACACCGTCACGGGCGAGGTCCGGGTCCGCAGGCTCCTGGGCGTCTTCGCCGCGGGCCGCATCCTCAACCCGCTCACCGCCCGCTCCCAGTTCGTCGGCGGCATGGTCATGGGTCTGGGCATGGCCCTCACCGAACACAGCACCATGGACCCGGTTTTCGGGGACTTCACCGAGAACGACCTCGCCTCCTACCACGTCCCTGCCCACGCCGACGTGCCCGACATCGAGGTGCACTGGCTGGACGAGCACGACAAGCACCTCAACCCGATGGGAGGCAAGGGCATCGGCGAGATCGGCATCGTCGGCACGGCGGCGGCCATCGGCAACGCCTTCCACCACGCGACCGGCCGCCGGATCCGCGAACTCCCCCTCACCCCGGACCGCGTCCTGGCAGCCCTCGACTGAGGAGGACCGGGCGCCCGGGTGAGGGTGGCAGATCCGATACCGCAACCGCACCCACACTGCCGAAACCGCAGCTGCAAGCCGAGTAACCGTCGGTTTCGGAATCTGCAATTCCGGGGACGGTGTCCCAGCATCGCCGTGATGGTCCCGCGCCATGACGGCGCCTCACGTGACAGCCGAGGTTGTCGGAGTCGCCGCCCTCGCCCTGGCGGCTCCGCCTTCGGTCGGCGCCGAGCCCCGGACCGGGACCGCGCCGCCGTTCTGAACGCGCATCCCTGCTCACGCATCCCGGGCTTCAGCCTGGAGACACTGAACCAGGGGTTCGCGAACGCCCGGTTCGTCGGACCGGAGACCCTGCGGCGCACCCCGCAGCGGCACGTGAACCACTGGAGGGTGGGCGTGTCTTCCCGAAGCTGCCTCCCGGGAACCACCCGCGTCTGCCGCTCGCGCTGGGCGACATCTACGTCGACGAGGACAACCGGGGCACCTTCTGGCAGGTACTGCAGTTCGGTGTCCAGAACCTCTACGACCCCGAGCTCGACGAATGGCTGGTCATGGACACCTTCGAGCACAAGCCCGGGACCGTGACGCTTCCCGAGCGGTGCGAGCCGCCCCAGTGAACGCGCACGCGGCCCCGGCGGGTCGTGCCTGACGGCTGTCATGTGGCGGGGCAGGGTGGGTTGAAGTCGACCGCCGTGAAGTACCGGGCCCATTGGGCTCTGGTGATCCGGGGGTACGCGCTGTCGCAGATGCGGGTGGCGACCGTGTCCAGGCCGGTGTCCCGCAGCCGGATCGTGAAGTCGTTGCCGCCGGTGGCCAGGGTGTTGCCGTCCGGGCTGAACGCCACGGCCGGTACCTGGCTCGAATGGCCGGTGAGGACAGCGGGAGTGGCCGCCCCGCTCACGTCCCACAGGAGGGCCTTGCTGTCCGCGGCGCCGCCTGCCAGTCTGCGGCCGTCCGCGTCGAAGATCAGTGCGTAGAGCCAGGAGCCGGACGCCGGTAGCTGCCTCACCTTCGCCGGGCGGCTGATGTCGCTCACGTCAATCAGCCAGACCGTCTTGTCCGTACGGTGGAAGGCGGCCAGTATCCGGTTGTCAGGACTGAACACGCCGCCGGTCAGCGGGTCGGACCGGAACGGAAACGGCCGTTCCCGGGGGTTGCGCGGATCGCTGACGTCCCAGAACCTCAGCGAACCGGACTCGCCGGTGCTCGTCACCAGCGTGCGGCCGTCCGGCCGGAACGAAGCCATCGTGACGTGCGGCCCGTCCGCGGCGATCCGGCTCACTGGCCGGGGTTCGCCGGGATCGGTCAGGTCCCACAGTCCGGCCGTATCCTGCGCCCAGACGGCCAGCAGGTGGCCGTCCGGGCCGAAGCCGGCGCCGGCGACTTCGCCACCGCCGGGGGCGAGGACCGATGTCAGCCGCGGCTTCCGTGGATCGGTCACGTCCCACACGCGGACGGTGCCGTCCTCACTGGCGGTGACGAGGATGCGCCCGTCCGGGCTGAACGCCACACACCGGACGAACCTGGTGTGTCCGTGCAGGACCGACAGCGGCCACAGGGCCCGACCGCCGGTGACCTGCCACAGCCGTGCGGTGCCGTCCCAGCTGGCGCTGGCGAGCAGGTGACCGCCGGGAGCGAACGCCAAGGACGTGACGACGTCGTCGTGGGTCGCGAGCGACAGATCCCGCAGGTCCAGGAGCCGGTCGGAGTTGGCGATCACCCGGCCGTCCGGGCTGAACGCGGCTTGGTAGAACCCGCCCTGAATCGTGCTGGTGCGCTTCGGGTCCGCCGGGGCGGCGAGATCCCAGAACTGGGTGGACCCGCCTACCGAGACGAGGGTGCTGCCGTCCGGACTGAATGCCACCGACCAGACGATCGCGGGGTGGCGGGGCAGGACGGCCAGTGGCTGCGCCCGCCGGCTGTCGGCGATGTCCCAGAGCCGTGCGGTGCGATCCCAGCTCCCGGTCGCCACGGTCCGGCCGTCAGGGCTGAAAGCCGCCGAGGTCACGGTGTCGGTGTGTCCGCGCAGGACGTCGAGGAGGAACGGATGCGCGGGGTCGTCGACATCCCACAGTCTGGTGGTGGTGTCTCCGGTGGTGGCCACCGTGCGGTTGTCCGGGCTGAACGTCACCGAGGTGACCGTGCCGGAGTGGCCGGGCAAGGTGGCCAGCAGTCGCGGGTGGCGCAGATCGTTCACGTTCCACAGCCGCACCGCACCGTCGGCGTGGCCGGTGGCGATGAGGCCGCCCGGCCCCGACGTCACCCACGTCGGCGCGGACCGCTGGTCCGGCAGGGTGCTCAACTCGGCTGGCGCGCGCCGGTCCGTCACGTCCCACAGCCGCACCGAGCGTTCGCTCGCCGTGGCCAGGACTCGGCCGCCCTCGTCGAAGGCCACCGACATCAGCCGCTCCGGCTGATGCACGACGGCCAGCTGTACGGGGTGGTGGGCGTCCCCGATGTCCCACAGCCGGGCCGTGCGGTCCCAGCTCGCGGTGGCCAGGACCGTGCTCTTCGGGGCGAAGGAGATCGAGACCACGTCGGAGGTGTGGCCGGTGAGCCGGCTCGTGTACGGCGTCGCGAACGTGCTCATGAGCTGGTCGCGGACGTCGCCGGTGGCCGCCAGCCGGTACGCGGCCAGGTTCAGCTGCGCGGCGAGCGAGGGGTTGTGCTGCCGTACCTCGGCCGCCTCGGCGCCGGCCTTTCGCGCGATGGCCACGTTGCGCTGGCGGAGGGCGGAGTCGCGCGAGTCAACGGCCAGTCCCCCTGCGGTCGCCGCGATGACCATCAGCACGGTGAGCAGCGTGACCAGCTGGCGCAGGCGGACCGTCCGTCGCCTGACCGCCGCGATCTCGTCGGCCTGTGCGTCCCGGCTCGCGTCGAGGAAGCGCCGTTCCCTGGAGGTCAGCCGGCTGCCGTCCGCGGCGGCCAGGTCCAGCGCCGCGGCCAGGCGGGCACCCCGGTACAGGGCGTGCGGGTCGTGGTCCTGCGCCTCCCAGCCGGCGGTCGCGTCGGTGAGCTGCCGGTGCAGGAGCAGCCTGTCGCGGTCTTCGGTCAGCCAGCCGCGCAGCCTCGGCCAGCACCGGATGATCGCCTCGTGGGTGATTTCGACGCTGTCCTGGTCCAGCGTCACGAGCCGTTGCCGGGCGAGGACTTCGAGCACGTGGACGGTGTCGGGGCTCGGGTCCAGCTCGTCCCTGGTGATCCGGCGCCTGGTGTCCTCGGTACCGTCGCCCAGTGCGGTCAGCCGGAGGAACAGCGACCTGGCGAGTTCTTGCTGCGCCGGCGACAGCGCCCCGTGGGCGGCCTCCGCGGTGTGTGCGAGCGCGTGCTGGATTCCGCCGGCCGCCAGGTACCCCTCCAGGGTCAGGCGGCTGCCGCTGCGCCGTCGCCAGGTCTCGACCATCGCGTGCGAGACCAGTGGCAACGCGCCTGGCTGACCGGTCGCGTCCGCGACCACGGCCGCCAGCAGGGGGCCGGTCACCGTGCAGTCGGCGAGCACGGCCGGCCGGGTGATGGCCTCGCGCAGCTCCTGGCTGCTCATCGGACCGACCGCGATCTGCGCGTCTCGGATCGCCTCGACCAGCCGGGAGTCCTGGACGCAGTGGCCGTAGAAGTCGGCGCGCACGCCGAGCACCACCCGGGTCCGGCTGGTCGCCGCCGTGGCGGCCGCGAGCAACAGGGCGATGAACGCGTCTCGTTCGTCCCGGTCCCCGCAGAGGGTGAAGACCTCCTCGAACTGGTCGACGACGATCAGGGTGTCGACGTCCGGTTTACGGTCGATCATGGCCTGCCGGATGCGCAGGTGCAGTGCCAGGGGATCGTCCCGCAGCTCGCTCACCAGCACGCCGGGGGCTCGTCCCGTCGCCGCGGCCAGGTGGATCGCGCACTCCTCCACGGGATGCTGGCGCGGCGTGAACAGCATCACCGGCCACCCCGATGCCTGTGCGCGGGCGACGAGACCCGCCCGCAGCAATGAGGACTTCCCCGATCCGGACGGCCCGAAGACTGCAAGGAAGCGGTGGTCGCGCACCTTCGCGAGCAGCTCGCCGGTCAGCCGCTCGCGCCCGAAGAAGCGGTCGGCGTCTTCGGGTTGGAACGCCGCGAGCCCTGCGTACGGCGCGTTCTGGCGGCCGGCTTCCTCGGGCTCGTCGCGATGTGTGCTCGCGGCGATCTCGGCGGCGACCGCATGCCACCGGGCTTCCCATGCGCGGCGGTCACCCCGGCACGCCTCGACGTAGGCGAGCGTGACGGCAAGGCTCGGAAACGTGTGCCCGCCCGCGGCGTCCGACAGTGTCGTGGACGAATAGTGGGCGCTTTTCGCCAGTGACCGGTAGGGCGGTCGTCCCGCCGCCTCGCGCAGCTTCCGAAGGTCGGCCGCGAACCGTGTCAGCGGACCGGAGTCCAGGTCGAGCGGGCGTTCGGGGCGTGGCATTGCCTTCCTTCCTGCGGCTTTCCGCAGCCGTGATGGGTGGTGTTTGTCCAGCTTTTGATGTCCGGAATCCTCGTTCCGGCGCCGGACATCAACCGGCGGCTAGACAGAGGCCAGCGCAACCGCGCCACGACGATGGGAAGGGGAAATCATGAGGTCTGTGCGACGACTGATGCTGCTGGCGGCGGTCACCGGGCTGCTGGCCGGCTCTGTCATGACGGGCTCGCCGGCGTATGCCGCGGCACCGCTGCTCAAGTCCAACCTGAACGGAAGGTGCGCCGACATCTTCATGTTCCACCAGGAGAACGGCGCCTCCACCGTGACGTGGGACTGCCACGGCGGCACCAACCAGCAGTGGTACTGGGACGGGGAGCAGATCCGTTCCAGCATGAACCGAAAGTGCCTGGAGATCTACGGCCCCCACCTGGGCGACCAGGGCTCGGTGAGCATGTGGGACTGCAACGGCGGTCTCCACCAGAAGTGGTACCGGAACGGGAGCGAGATCCGTAACCGGGTGAACGGAAAGTGCCTCGACATCCTGGCCGGCCGGCCGGACAACGGCCAGCTCCTGGTGAGCTGGGGCTGCAACGGCGCGAGGAGCCAGAGCTGGGACTTCTGAACGCCTGCCCGGCCCGGCACATCGTGTGCCGGGCCGGGCAGGGCCGGCGCCTATCGAGCCCGGCCCCGTCTGCGCGGCTTGCGCGGACAGACGCACCGCCCACGCCTCATCGCTCACCCGCGGCTACTACCGGGGACATCGTCCAGGTCCTCGAAGACGGACCCGTCACAGCCTGAGAACATGAAGGCGTCGACCGCCGGGGCCGCCGCGACGTGCAACTGCTTCCAGGGCGACACAGGGTGGCGGGGTCGAAGCCGTAGCGGCGGGCGAAGGTCCGGCCACCTCGGCCGCGCTTCAGATGATGTGGATGCGCTCCAGGGCGCCGCTGGCGTCACGGATCATCAGGTCGTTGCCCTTGGCCCGCTCGTTCTCGATGAAGCCGAGCAGGAGGACCGCCCGATTGATCACATCGGACTTGCTGACGCCGCTCGCGGCGGTCAACTCGGAGACGATGGTGACCGCCGGGGGGCACAGGGTCACGGAGTACCGCTCGCTGTCGGGGTGCGCGGGAAGCTGCTGCTGATCCATGGTGAAGCCCTTCCTCGGAGCCCTGGGGAATGATGCGCACCATGTTCGCATCAAGAGCGTGCACATGTGCACCACTTTTACACAGTGCGAGCGATGCAGGCTCGGGCTTGGTGGGCACGTCGGCGTCGGTCCGCGCGTCTAGGACGCACCCGACATGGAGTGGAGGGCTGACCGTTCAGACTCGGGGCTGGGACCCGCCAGAACCAGCCGTTCGACTGTCCACCTGCGCCTGTCCCGCCACTCCCGCCACTCCCGCCACGAGGCCCTGCAGGTACTCCCGGCCTCGCGTGAGCTGTTCGGGCAGCTCGGCGGCGTCCGGGTACCAGCGCTTCTCGTACTCCCAGCAGAGCCAGCCGTCCGCCGGTGCGGCAGCCACCGCTTCGGGGAGGGGTAGCACTCCGGTGCCAAGACCCGTAGGGGTCAGGTCCTGCGCTGACCGTACGTCCTTCACCTGTACGTAGCCCAGGTGCGCGGCCAGGGTCCGCCGGGACCGGGCCGGGGATTCGCCGCCGAGCCAGGTGTGCAGCACGTCCCACAGGGCGCCGACGCCCGGGTGGGCCACGCGGTCGAGCACCCGGGCGGCCGCGGTCGCGGTGCGATGCGAGTCGTGGGTCTCCAGCAGGATCCGCACGCCGTGACGCTCGGCGAACGGTGCCGCGGCGAGCAGGCGGCGCACGGCGTGGGCGTCGGCGGCGTCCTCGGCTAGGTCGGCGCCCCCCGGGAAGACCCGGACGTACGGGGCCTCCAGATCGGCGGCGAGGCGGATCAGGGCGCGCAGTTCGGCGAGAACAGGCTCGTCCGCGCCGGGGGCGGCCACCCTGGCGTAGCCGGCGACCGCGAGGGCGGTGACGCCTGCGGCGGTGAGGGTCCGGAGTGCGGCAGCGCGCTCGCCTGGCGGGCTGTCGGGGTGTAGGGGTTCCTCGGGGTGGGCGCGCAGTTCGAGGCCGTCGAACCCGTGGGAGGCCGCGAGGCCCGCGCTGCGGTCGAGCGGCGCGCCGGGCAGGCCGAGTGTGGAGAAGGCGTACTTCACGAACGGCTCCCCCCGGTCGGAGGTGGCGCGGTGGAGGCGCGCACCATCAGCTCGGTGGGCAGCGTGGTGATCCCACCCGGCGGCTGCGGCCGACGCCCGGTGACCAGCTGGGCGGCGAGCACACCCGCCTCGCGCAGGGGCACCCGGACGGTGGTGAGCGCGGGGGCGGTGTCCACGCAGAAGGGCAGGTCGTCGAAGCCCGCGACGGACACGTCCTCGGGGATCCGCATCCCCTCCTCGCGCAGCGCCGCGGCGACCCCGGTGGCAATGGTGTCGTTGGCGGCCGCGACGGCCGTGAAGGGTACGCCGCGGCGCAACAGTTCCCGGGTGGCGTCGTAGCCGGCGGAACGCTCGAAGGCGGCGTGCACGGTGAGGGCGGCGCAGGCCTCGGGCAGTTCGGGGTCGTGCCGCAGCAAGGCGGCGCGGTGTCCGGCGAGCCTCTCGCGCGTGGTGCTCAACCCCTGGGGGCCCGCGACATAGGCGATGCGACGGTGACCGAGTGTCAGCAGGTGCTCGGCGAGGCGGAAGGCGCCGCCGTGGTGGTCGAACATCACCGTGGTGACGGGCAGTCCGTCGGGCAGGGGCAGCGGAGGCCGCCCGCACAGGACGACGGGGGCGCCGCCTGCGGCCATCCGCGCGATGCGGGCGGCGAGTGCGTCGGTGTGTTCGGGGTCCTCGACGGCGCCGCCGGTGAGGACGATCCCGCCGGCGCGCTGCCCCTCCAGCAGGGTGAGGTAGGCCAGTTCGGCTGCGGGGGCGCCTTCGGTGTTGCAGACGACCGCGAGCCGGCGGCCGCCGGTTTGGCCGGTGGGCGCCAGGGCTCCCTGCAGGGAGCCTGCGAGAATTCCGAAGAAGCTGTCAGCGACATCGTGGACGAGGACGCCGACGAGGTCGGAGGTGGCGGCCGCGAGCGCGCGGGCGGGGCCGTTGGCGATGTAGCCGAGCTCCTCTACGGCGCGCTCGACCCGGGTCCGGGTGGAGCCGGCCACCGGGTATCCGCCGTTCAGTACGCGCGAGACCGTCGCGGGCGATACGCCCGCCTGCGCCGCGACCTCGGCCAGAGTCACCGCCATGCTGCACCCCTCCTCATTCAGGACCCGGCCATCGTCTCATCCGGTGTCTGGATCTCCACACTCCCCATACTCCCCGATTAAGAAAGCGCTTTCCATCACTCGAACGAGTGTTGCGCCGCCAGCGTCCATCGCCCTAGCCTGATCGAAGAGAAAGCGCTTTCTATCGATGGAGGGGAACCGTGGAACGCAGGACGATCAAGATCGCAATGAACGGCGTCACCGGGCGCATGGGGTACCGGCAGCATCTGGTCCGCTCGCTGCTCGCCCTGCGCGAGCAGGGAGGCCTCGATCTCGGCGACGGAACGGTGCTCTGGCCGGAGCCGGTTCTCGTGGGGCGCCGGGAGTCCGCCCTGCGGGCCATCACCGAACGGCACGGCCTGGAGCACGTCAGCACGGACCTCGCGGCCGTGCTCGCCGATCCGGAGGTCGAGATCTACTTCGACGCGCAGGTCACCGGCGCCCGCGAGGCGGCGGTCCGCCAGGCCATAGCGGCGGGCAAGCACGTCTACTGCGAGAAGCCGACGGCCCTGACCTTCGAATCCTCGCTGGAGCTGGCCCGGCTGGCCGGGGCCGCCGGGATCAAGCACGGCGTGGTCCAGGACAAGCTGTTCCTGCCGGGGCTGCTCAAGCTGAGACGGCTGATCGAGAGCGGCTTCTTCGGCGAGATCCTGTCCGTGCGCGGAGAGTTCGGGTACTGGGTCTTCGAGGGCGACTGGCAGACGGCGCAGCGGCCGTCGTGGAACTACCGCGCGCAGGACGGTGGAGGCATCGTCGCCGACATGTTCCCGCACTGGGAGTACCTGCTCCACGAGCTCTTCGGCAGGGTGCGCACGGTGCAGGCCCTCACCCGCACGCACATCGGCCGCCGCTGGGACGAGGCGGGCAAGCCGTACGAGGCCACGGCCGACGACGCCGCGTACGGGATCTTCGAACTGGAGGGCGGCGCGGTCGCGCAGATCAATTCCTCCTGGGCGGTCCGGGTCCACCGTGACGAACTGGTGGAGTTCCAGGTGGACGGCACGCACGGGTCGGCCGTCGCCGGGCTGCGCGGTTGCCGGATCCAGCACCGCGGGGCGACGCCGAAGCCGGTGTGGAATCCCGATCTGCCGCAGACCGAGGCCTTCCGCTCCCAGTGGCAGGAGGTGCCGGACAACAGTCCCGCCGACAACGGCTTCAAGGCCCAGTGGGAGCTCTTCCTCCGGCATGTCGTCCTCGACGAGACCTGGTGGTGGGACCTGCTGGCCGGTGCGCGTGGAGTGCAGCTCGCCGAGCTGGGCTTGCGCTCTTCAGCCGAGGGCCGGCGGCTGCCGGTGCCGGAGGTGGCCCTGTGAGCATCCGACTCCCCTCGGCCGACGGCGGGTTCCGCCTCCACCGGCCGAACACCGATCCGTATCCCCCGCTCACCTGCGGCCCGGCCCGCAGCCGTACCTTCTACGCGGCCGCGCACGTGGTCGCCGATCCGCTCGCCGCGTCGGCCGAAGCCGGGCCGGTGGTCGACTGGGAGGCCACCATGGCGTTCCGGCGACGCCTGTGGGCCCAGGGGCTCGGGGTGGCCGAGGCCATGGACACCGCGCAGCGCGGCATGGGCCTGGACTGGCCGACGGCGGCGGAGCTGATCCGCCGGTCGGCGGCCGAGGCCCGGGCGGTGGGCGGCCGGATCGTGTGCGGCGCGGGCACGGACCAGCTCACGGCCGGCCGCACGTACTCCCTCACCGAGATCACCGCGGCGTACGAGGAACAGCTCGCGCACACCGAGGCGTGCGGGGCGGGGGCCGTCCTGATGGCCTCGCGGGCCCTGGCCGGGGCGGCGCGTGGTCCCGAGGACTATCTGGAGGTGTACGGCGGCCTGCTCCGGCAGAGCGGGCGGCCCGTGGTGCTGCACTGGCTGGGGCCCATGTTCGACCCGGCGCTGGCCGGCTACTGGGGCCACGCGGATGTCGACGCGGCCACAGACGTCTTTCTGAAGATCATCTCCGATTGTCCGGAGAAGGTGGAGGGGATCAAGGTCTCGCTGCTGGACGCGGAGCGGGAGGTGGACATCCGGCGCCGGCTGCCGGCCGGCGTGCGCTGCTACACCGGCGATGACTACCACTACCCCGAACTGATCGCCGGGGACGGGGAGCTGGCCAGCGACGCGTTGCTGGGGATCTTCGACCCGATAGCCCCGATCGCCGCCCGGGCCGCACTCGCGCTCGACCGGGGCGACACGGACGGCTTCCGGGAGTTGCTGGACCCGACGGTCCCCCTGTCCAGACATCTCTTCGCCCCGCCGACCCGTTTCTACAAGACCGGGGTGGTCCTGCTGGCCTGGCTGGCCGGGTACCAGGAGCACTTCACGATGGTGGGCGGGCTGCAGTCGGCCCGGTCACTCCCCCATCTGGCGACGGCGTACGAACTGGCCGACGGCCTGGGCCTGTTCCCCGATCCCGAGCTCGCGGAGGACCGGATGCAGCGGCTGCTCACCGTGTACGGGGTGGCGTCGTGAACGCGGCGCCGGCGCGGTTCAGCCTCAATCAGGAGACGATCCGCCAGTGGTCCGTGCCCGAGCTGGTCGCCGGGTGCGTGGCGGCCGGAGTGGGCGCCGTCGGGCTCTGGCGCGAACCAGTCCGGGGGTTCGGAGTGCGGGAGACTGCGAAGCTGGTCGCCGGGGCCGGGCTGAGTGTCAGCTCGCTCTGCCGCGGCGGGTTCTTCACCGCGGCCGATCCGGCCGGCCGGGCGGCCGCGCTGGACGACAACCGCAGGGCGGTGGAGGAGGCCGCCGAACTGGGCGCCGACACGCTGGTCCTGGTCTCGGGCGGGCTGCCTCCGGGCGACCGGGACCTGGTGGGGGCGCGCCGACGGATAGCGGAGATCCTGGGCGAGTTGGCGCCCTGGGCCGCCGGTCACGGGGTACGGCTGGGGATAGAGGCGCTGCATCCGATGTTCGCCTCGGACCGCTGTGTGGTCTCGACGCTCGGCCAGGCCCTGGACATCGCCGAGCAGTTCCCGGCGGAGCAGGTGGGGGTCGTGGCGGACGCGTACCACCTGTGGTGGGACGAGCGGATGCCCGCCGACCTCCTCCGGGCCGGCGAGGGCGGGCGCATCGTGTCCGTACAGGTGGCCGACTGGGTGACCCCGCTGCCCGAGGGCGTGCTGCTGGGGCGCGGGCAGCTCGGCGACGGGTCCATAGACCTGCGGGGCTTCCGGCAGCTGGCCGATGCGGCCGGCTACCGGGGCCCGGTGGAGGTGGAGATCTTCAACCCGGGGCTCTGGGCCCGGGACGGTACCGAGGTGCTGCGGGAGGTGATCGAGCGCTACGGCGAGCACGTGGACTGAGCGCGCGGTGGGTCAGCCCTCGTAGTCGTACTTCATGCCGATGCCCAGGGTGCCCTGGGTCGGGAGGATCCCGGCTCCGACGATGTCGAGGACCGGCGGGAGGAGGAGTTCCGCGAGCCGGGCCGTTTCGTGCGGGGTCAGCGTCGACCAGGGGGCCGAGGCGAGTTCGTCGGTGAGCTTCTCGACGGCGGTGCGCAGTGCCACTCCGGCTGCGGTGGCCGTGCCGTCCTCGGCCAGCAGGTTCCGGGCGGCGAGCCTGTCGCGGGCGGCGTTCCACTCGTCGGCGGACCACTGGCGGCTCTCGAACCACTCGGCCGGGGCGGCTCCGGCACCGGAGTGCAGGACCAGCGACTCGACAGGGTCGAGGTGGTGGGCCTGGAGGGCGGCGAGGTGGCCGTCCCCGCGGTGCTCGCGCAGGATCGTCGCCGCGTGCCAGAGCACGGCGTGCGGAGCGTCGGGCCAGGGCAGGGCGGCGTTGGCGGCGCCCAGTGGGCGGCCGGCCGTGTCCGCGCCCTCGGCGGCACGCCGGGCGAGCGCCGCCGCCTCGGCCAGGTCCGAGGAGGCGATCCGCTCGCCGAGGAGGGCCCGCAGGGAGCGGTCCGCGGCGGCGGCGCGGGCCGCGAGCACGTGGGCCGGCGGGGCGGTGTGCCAGGACTGCGCGACGTACCGCTCCACCATCCGCGGGCTGAAGCTGAAGAAGAGGGCGTTCACGAGTTCCGGTTCGGCCGGGCCGAGCGGGGCGGCCCGGAAGGCGAAGTACATCGGCCACCGGTCGTCGGTGGCGTAGCCGAGCGCGCCGGCCTCCTCGTAGGCCTCGGGTGCGAAGTAGACGATGGCGTGCACGGGTTCGAGCAGCTGCCACAGCTGCCGGACCGTACCGAGTCCGTGTGCGCCCGCGTACGTCATATCGCTTTCCCCCAGGGTCGGTTGGTGCCCGAAACGACAGGAGGTCAGCGTAGGTCAGGAGGGGTCTGAGGGGGTGGTGAGGGTGGGGGCTCAAGGGTGACATAGCGTGACCACCATGGATCAGGAGCACATAGCCGGACCGGCCGGTGACGGCGAAGGCGCAGGTAGGCGGCGGTTCCTCGCGATCGCGACCGGGGCGGCCACGGCTGCCGGGCTCGGCGCCGTGGCAGGTTGCGGGGGCGGGGACGGCGGCGCCGACGGGCGGGGCGGGGACCGGACCGACGGGTCGGCGGCGCCGGGCGGGAAGCCGTCGGCGGCGAGTGCGCACGGTTTCGACGTCAAGGCCGAGAACGCGAAGCAGGGCCACGCCGACTGGCCGGTCACCAAGGCGGGGTCGGCGCGGGCGATCGAGGGTTTCGCGGACAAGGTCAGCGTTCCAGCCGGCGAGTCCTTCGGTCTGCACGTGTCGACCACCGCGCCGCGGTTCACCGTCTCCGCCTACCGGATGGGCTGGTACGGCGGGGCCCGGGCCCGGCTGGTGTGGCGCTCCGAGGCCCTCCCCGGGGCGCGCCAGCCGGAGCACACGGTGGACTCGGGAACGCGGATGGTCCGCACGCGCTGGGCCCGTACCACCACGGTCGAGACCAAGGACTGGCCGGAGGGCTGCTACCTGCTGCGGCTCGACGCGCAGGGCGGTGAGGGGCAGCGCTTCGTGCCCATGACCGTCCGGTCTGCGGCGACGGCCGGGCGTACGGTCGTGGTCAACGCGGTCGCCACCTGGCAGGCGTACAACCGGTGGGGCGGCTACGGCAGCTACGACGGCCCCACCGGCGGCTACGCCTCGCGCTCGCTCGCGGTGACCTTCGACCGGCCGTACGAGTACGACGACGGGGCGGGCCTGTTCCTGGTGTACGAGGCCCCGCTGATCGCGCTGGCCGAGCGGCTCGGCATACCCCTGGCGTACACGACCACGACCGACGTGGCACGGGAGAAGCGGCTGCTGGAGGGTGCGGCCGCGGTGCTCTCACTCGGGCACGACGAGTACTGGTCCCCGGAGCAGCGGGCCCACTTCACGGCCGCCCGCGACGCCGGTACCAACATCGCGTTCCTGGGCGCGAACTGCTGCTTCCGCCGGATCCGGCTGGAGGCCTCCGACCTGGGTCCGGACCGGACTCTGGTCTGCTACAAGTCCTCCTACGACCAGGACCCGGGGTTCAAGCGGGGCCATCCGGCGACGGTGGACTTCCGTTCGGCGCCCGGCGCGGACCCGGAGAGCTCGTTGCTCGGCGTGATCTATGACGGTTATCCGGTGGACGCCCCGTACGTGGTGACCAATCCGGGGCACTGGCTGTTCGAGGGCACCGGCGCGCGGGCCGGCGACCGCTTCGAGCACCTGGTCGGGGTGGAGTACGACAAGGTCAACACCGGTTTCCCGACGCCCCGGCCGATCGAGATACTGGCCCACTCACCCGTGGTGTGCGAGGGCCGTCCCAGCCACCAGGACACCGCGTACTACACGGTGGCGAGCGGGGCGGGGGTGTTCGCGACCGGCACGATGCGGTGGGTGGAGGCCCTGGACGCGACGGGCGACGGCCGCAGCGGAAGGAACCACGGGCTGGACGCGCGGTCCGGGGCGCTGACCACCCGGGTGACGGAGAACCTCCTTCGGGTGTTCGCGGCGGGCCCGGCCGGCCGGTCCCACCCGGCGCAGGACAACGTCAAGGCGGTGTACGGGGGTTCGTGAGACCAGGGGGGTCCGGTGGAGGTTCAGGCTCCCGGTGGACTTCCCGCGGACGGGGTGCCTAGGATCGTGATCACGGCATCGCGTGTCGGTCACCGGCTGGGTGAGACATGGAGGCGCCCGTGACGTGCCTTTCGGAGGCATTCACTCATGTCTGTGCAACTGAACCACACGATCATCCACGCCCGTGACAACCGGGAGTCCGCCGCATTCCTGGCGGACATCCTCGGCCTCCGGGTCGGGAGCGAGTGGGGACCCTTCATCCCCGTCGAAACCGCCAACGGCGTCACCCTCGACTTCGCGACCATCCCGGCCGAGTCCATCACCCCGCAGCACTACGCGTTCCTCCTCTCCGAGGAGGAGTTCGACGTGGCGTTCGAGAAGATCCGGGCCGCGGGCGTCCCGTACTTCGCGGATCCGCACGGCAGGCACCCCGGCGAGATCAACCACAACGACGGGGGCCGCGGCGTCTACTTCACGGACCCCGCGGGGCACGGGATGGAGATCATCACGCGCCCGTACGGCTACCAGGAGCCGGGCACCGACGGCTGAGCGGCCCGCCCCCGACCGCCTCGTGAGCCCGCGGCGGTCATGAACCGGTGGCGGTCATGCGGTCCATGACCGTCACCGGCAGGACCGGGTTCAGCGCCGCCGCCCCCGCCGTCTCCTCGTCGCCGAGCAGCCCGATCAGGACCGGCACGGGCACCCGCGGATGCCGGGCGGCCGTCGCGCGTACGCCGTCGTCCGGGTCGCCGAGCATCCGTACCGCGGAGTCCGCCGACAGCCGGGGGTCGGTCGCGGCGCGTGCGCGGACCTCCGCGTCCTCGTCCCGGCTGAACCGTTCCACCAGCGTGGGTGTCGAGTCCGGGTCGTCGAGGGCCAGTTGCCGCAGCCGCGGATGCGGGTCCCCGGCGTAGCGGAGCAGGTCGCGCCGGGGGAAGTTCGGGTGCCCGTAGGGCCGGTCGGGGGTGGAGAGGCTGCCGTTCCACCACTGCCACACCTCCAGGAGCATGTCCGCGGGCGCATCGTCACACCGCTCGGCGAGGAAGAGCCGTACGACCCGGTCCTCGTCCCGGGCCAGCCGTTCCACCACGTCCGGCGGCAGCCGTCGGGCCGTCGCGACGCTGCTGCGCAGCAGCACGTGGCCGGAGGCCGCGAGGCGGCGCATGGCCTCCTCGTCCTCGTGCAGGGCGACCACCCACGGGATGGCGTGCCGCATCCGCCGCGGGTCGATGTCCACGTTCACGGCGGCCCGCTGCTCCTCCGTCAGCTCGGGCCGCAGGGACACCGCGAGGCGTACGTCGTCCTGCGGGTCGGCGGCGAGGAGCTCGACCAGGTCGGGGTCCAGGTAGGGGTTCCCGGCGAGGCGCCTGCGCACCGCCGGGTCCGCGTCGGCGCGAAGACGCGCGGCGAGGTCCCGGTCCAGCCGGAGCCCGGCGATGTCATGGGTGGCGTTCACGGCCTCGAAGTCCGCCTCGGTGATCGGCTCCTCCTCGTGCCGGGCCGCCACGACCGCCAGCCGCACCCGCTCGACCGGGTCCGCGCTCAGTCCGGCCCGGGCATCGGGACCGAGGTGTGGCCAGGCCGCGGGGCAGGCCGCCGAGCGGACGGCGGGCACCGGGTCGGCGGTCAGGGCCACCGCCAGGGCGGGGGGTACGGCGGGCAGTTCGAGGAGCGCTTCCCGGACCGCGCCGGACGGGTCCTTGGCGAGCACCGCGTACGCCTCGTCCGTGAGCCGGGCTCCTGCCGCGGCCGCGATCGTGAGGAGGGCGTACCGTCGTCGCCCGGCCTCTTCTCTCAGCAGCAGCCGGGACCAGCGCTCGGCCGACATCCCCAGCTGGACCCGGGTCTCCGCCAGCCGGGCGCGGACCGACCACTCGGGGTGGTCCACGGCCGCGTCCAGGACCGCTTCGGGTAGGTCACGGCGCCAGAGCAGGTAGCCCGGGGTCGTGTCCAGCAGCCGCACCAGGATCCGATCGGGCACGGCACGGTTCCACGCCAGGGCCTCACGGACCCGTTCGACGACGGCCGTCCCGTACTCCAGCCCGGCCCACTCGTCCCCGGTCCACTCGTCCTCGGTCCACTCGTCCCCGGTCCCCCACGCGCTCCCCATCCGGGAGAGGCTAATCGGTGTCCGGCGACCACGGTCACCGAGGCCCTTGTACGGCCTGCACCTGCCCGTCGACGTCGACGGTGAGCGCCACCCGTTCGACCTGGTTACCGACCACCAGCGCGATCCACACGATGCCCCAGAGCAGGCAGGTGAACACGGTCAGGACGGCGTGGAGCACGTGGTTCACCGGTTGCCCGCGCACGAGGACCGCCTGCGTCGGGGAGCGGGACTCCACCCGCCAGCCGGTCGCGACGTACTGGCTCACCGTCCAGTCGAGGATCTCCGTCCGCCGAGCGGCGTCGACGGGGCGGCCGTCCCCCGGAGGGAGCAGGTGGTCCGGCGGTTGCGGCGGCACGCCCCAGTGCCGCTCTTCCTCACGCTCCGACATCCGGCTCGCCTCCCCGCATCATGGGTCCGGTGACCTTCGTCTGCTCGGCCATGCATCCAGCCTGCGCGACGCCGGGGAGTCCGGCACGCCGAGCGCGGTGGCGCGCTCACACCCTCCGTCCGACCTCCGTGCAGGTCAGGGCACCTTTTACGCCCCGCTCGGGGCCCATCGAATGCGCACCGTAGCGGTGCGCGACGTCCCGTTCCGGCGCTTCGGCCAGGACAAGAACCTCCGAAAGTCCCGCCACCGTGGGGCTCTCGCGCGTCACAGACCTGTCACAGGCACTCCATCGCAGCCGGCGCCCCGGCAGAGTGGCGCGATGCGCATACATCACACCGTCACGCTCCTCGCCGCCGCTGCATGCCTCGCGCTCACCGGCTGCTCGGACGCGGACGCGGATCACGCAGGCATGAGCGACGAGGGCAAGCCGACCGCGTCATCACCCGCTCCCCGGCAAAGCGTGGCTCCTGAAGCCCCCGATTCCACAGCCTCCGCCGCAGGCATCCCGCCGAGTCCCGCCTCCGAGCAGCGCGTCATCTACCTCGCGGCGCTCAACAAGATCGACCCCGAGATCGTCAACGGCAACGACGACAAAGCCATCTCCCGGGGCCTGAATCAGTGTCAGTCCATGAAGGACGAGAAGGACCCGACCAAGCGCGTCGAGTCCACGAACAAGCGCTTCATCGGCCCCAACCACCCGGACGGCTTCGGCCCCACCAAGGCCGCATTCATTCTCGCCGCCGTACAGACCAATCTCTGCCCCACGTACTGACGGGGCCACACGCCTCACACCCCGCCGTCAGAAGGATCTGCGGCCATCACGATTCACAGTGACGCTTTGCTGTCACTGGTGACGAGCGGGCGGACGTGGGTGAGGAGCAGGTCGAGGAAGCGTTCGGGGTGCCGGAGCGCCGCGAAGTGGCTGGCGTCTTCGATCAGTGCGAACGCTTTGGCGGGGGCTTCGACCGCGTCGAAGTACGCCTGGGCCCGCGGCGCGGGGGTGATGACGTCGTGGGCGCCCTGGAAGATGAAGAACGGCAGCTCGAAGCGGGTGCCGTCGGCCCAGTCGTCGAGTGCCCCCGTACCCTCGGTGACCGGGGCGGAGAAGGCCTGGCCCTGGAAGTACGCCTTGATGCGGCCGAGCGAGTACAGCGGGGACAGCCACAGCGAACCGACGATCACCTTCTTCACGGTGTCCAGGGTCAGCGGGTCGCTGCCGGCGCACAGTTTGTCGTACGTGGAACGCTGGGCCGAGGTCCAGCGGCCCGGGTCGGACCCCATGGCCTCCACCCTCGCCACGTCCTTGGTCTTGCCCGCGGCCCGCAGCCGCTCGAGCGTGCCCAGGTAAGCAGAGGTGTCCCGGCCCGCCTCCTGGATGTTCTGGTCCGTGCCCACGTACGCCGAGAAGAGCTCGGGATGGCTGCGGGCCAGCCTGAGTCCGAAGGTCGTGCCGAAGGAGCTCGCCAGCAGTACGACCTTGTCCACGCCCAGCCGGCGCCGGATGTGTCCGGTGACCTCCAGAGCGTCCTCGTACAGCCGGTCGAAGTCCAGTTCGCCCTGCGCTCGTGCGCCCCCATGGGTGAAGGTCAGACCCGCGCCGCGCATGTCCCAGCGCACGAGGGTGAAGTGTTTCTCCCAGCCGCGGGTACGGGCCCCGTACGGCGAGTGGGCGGCGCCCGGTCCGCCGTGGATCTCCAAGAGCACGGGGTTGCCCCGGTCCTCGCCCCGGACCGATATCCACTGGCCGATCCCGCCGATGCTCACGATGCCCTGTTCGTCGATACCGGCCGACGAGTCGATCCGCATCGAGCGGGCGTTCGCAGAGCGCCGCACCGCGCGATGAGCGAAGAGCCCGGCAATTGGTGTGGCGACCGTGGCCAACCCTGCGGCAAGCATGACACCCATCATTCCTGTTTCTCCAGACATGGTTCCCGCAGCGCGCTGACGGCCTGCCCTACCCGGCGGACCGGTGGGGCGGAGCCGTCCCGAACGCCCGCCCCACCGCCGTGACTTCAAGCGAGGCCCACAGCGGCACCCAGCCCTGACGGCGCCCCTCCTCGAGGACTCCACCCTCCCCTGGTACGTCCTGATGATCAACGTAGACTTCGCGCGCCGATCGATAAGCGTGGGGTTATCGCAGGGGGTGGACATGGAACTGCGGACATCGAGATATTCCTGACCCTGGCCGAGGAACTGCAACAGGCGTACGACCTGAGCCACGGTGGGCCGGCCCGCGCCTGCGAAGCCGCGACCGGCGCCATTGCGATCTGCAGCTGATGTGGCTTCCGGTGCACGGGGCTGACCTCATCGCCGGCGGGCAGATCGTCAGCCGTGCCATCGGGGAAGGTGCCTGCTGAGCGCGTTCTCCAGCCGCGGGATGGGCCGGCCAGTGGTGCAGCGCCTCGTGAAGCTCGGCGTGTCTAGTCCTCGTCCTCGGCTCGTCGCCAAGGCCGGTCACCGGGGTTCAGGAGTGTCTCCGGGGGCTTGCCGCCGGCCCGCCGCTGGTTGGCGGTGGCCGCGCCCACGAAGAGGAGGAGTAGTCCGCCGACCAGCATGATCCAGATGCCGACGAAGAAGCCGACGATGAGGAGGAGCACCGCGATAGCGGCGAGCCCCCGCGCCCAGTCGGGTCCTTGTTGATCTGTCATTCCAGCCCCCTTGCGAGACCGCACACGGTACGCGACTGGGCCCGGCCTCACGTCCGTCTCAGCACGAGAGCCCCGCCGGTCTCCCGGCAGGGCTCTCGCGTTTTCCCAGTGCAGAGGCCATCGGCTTCACGCATGAGACAGCAGGGGCGGCAGGATTTGAACCTGCGGCCATCGGTTTTGGAGACCGGCGCTCTGACCAGCTGAGCTACACCCCTTCGGTGGGACCAACCTTGGCACGGCCGGACCCCGAGATCCACTGTATTTAGCGCTCAACCGGGTGCGAGTCGCGCGCCGGTGTGGGCGCCGGAGCTCCGCAGCCAGTCGATCAGTTCGGCGTTCTCGCTCGTCAGGGCGATGTCGAGTGGGGTGAGCCGGTCGTAGCCGATCCAGTCGATGTCCGCTCCCTGGGACAGCAGACGGCGTGCCGTGGACAGCCGGCCACCGTGGCAGGCCTGCCAGAAGGCGCTGGTGACGTCCTCGGGGGAGGCGCCGGCCACGAGGAACTCCTCGACCGTGTCGAGCAGACCGAGGGCGGCGGCGTCCTGCAGGTCGGGGCGGGCTCCGAGGGCGAGCAGCCGGCGCGCGGCCCGCCACTGACCGAAGCCGCAGGCGTCCGTGAGCGGGGTACCGCCGCCGAGGACTGCGCCCGGGGCGTTGACATCGGCCCCCGCGGTGACAAGGGCGTCGACGGCGGTCACGTCGTCGTTGCTCGCCGCCCAGTGCAGCGGGGTCTCGGCGTGCGCGCCGACGAAACGGGCCCCCGGGTCGGCTCCGGCGGCGACGAGCGTACGGATCACCGCGGCCGTGTCGGGGTAGTGGCCGGGCCAGTCGGTGGCGATGTGCAGCAGGCTGCGCCCGCCGGCCGCCGTACCGCGCTTCACGATCCGCGTGGCGGCGAGTCCCGGGTGTGCGTCGAGGAGGTCCCGGAGGCCCGGCAGGTCGCCGCCCCGGATCGCGGCGGTGACGGCGACGGCGAGCGGGTCGCCGGATTCGAGGGGCTGCATGAATTCGTCCTTCCCCGGCCTTTCCCGGGCCTTCCTCGAGCGTGGCGCCCAGCCTACGGGCCCTGGCGACGGGGCAGTGGGACGGCGCGGGTGGCGGGGGCCGCGGGCGCGGAGGATCGTGAGCAGGGTGAACCGTGCGACGGGGGGTTCGTCCGTGCCCCGGAGCCGGGAGGCGGGCCGCCCTCGCCGTCCGGGCCGTGCGACGCGGCGTTGCGGCCGCCTCCGCGGCGCTCTGGTGGCGCTCGCCCTCCTCGCCCCCGCCCTGCTGGGCGTGGCCCCCGGCGGTTCCGGCGAGACGATCTCCCTCGCGGGGAACGAGCCCGGCCAGCGGCTCGACGTCACGCTGACGCAGGTGGTCGACCCCGCGAGCCCGGCAACCGGCCCCACGGCCGAGACCGAGCCGGAGACCGAGCCGGAGTCCGCGCCCGCACCCACGCCCCAGCCCGACGGATCCGACCGGCTCGTCGCCGTCCGCTTCCGGCTGGAGAACACCGGTACCGCCGTCTACCAGGACTCCCCCGCGCCGGCCGCCCACCTCCTCGACACCACCGGGCAGCGGTTCACCGGGCTCAACCTCCCCACGACGGCGGGCACGAACTTCCCCGACACGGTCACGCTCGACCCCGGCGGCACGGCGGAGGGGTTCGTCACCTTCCGGATCCCCGAGGACGCGGGCCCGGCCGCGGTCCAGTTCGCCCTCAACACCGGCCTCGGCGACGACGTCGGCCAGTGGAGCCTCCCGTAGAGGCGCGTCCCCCAGCGGCGGGCGAGTTTCGGCCGCCCCCTTGACCACTCTGGTCCAGACCAATAGTTTCCGGCATGCACCGCGCACGCGCTCACGCCCACTCCCCGCCTCCGCAAAGGAAGCCCATGCGCCGCAGCATGCTCGGCAGGCTGGCCGTCGCCGCCTGTTCCCTCTCCCTGCTCACCGCCTTCGCGCCCGCCGCCGGTGCGGACGGCGGCGGGGCGAGCGGACCCGGCCGCTCGTACAAGAAGGTCGGCTACTTCACCCAATGGGGCGTCTACGGGCGGGACTTCCAGGTCCAGGACCTCGAGGCGAACGGCTCCGCCGGCAAGCTCACCCACATCAACTACGCCTTCGGCAACGTCAGCCCGCAGGGCACGTGCTTCACCGGGAACGTGCCCGGCGAGGCCGACGCCTGGGCCGACTACGTCCGGCCGCTGGACGCCGCCAACTCCGTCGACGGAGTCGCGGACACCCCGGAGCAGCCGCTCGCCGGCAACTTCAACCAGCTGCGCGAGCTCAAGGCCAAGCACCCCGGCCTCAAGGTGCTGCTCTCGCTGGGCGGTTGGAGCTGGTCCACCCACTTCTCCGACGCCGCCCTCACCCCCGCCTCCCGCAAGGCCTTCGTGGCCTCCTGCATCGACCTCTACATCAAGGGCAACCTCCCGCAGGACGGCAGCCGCGGCGGTGCGGGCGCTGCCGCCGGGGTGTTCGACGGGATCGACCTCGACTGGGAGTGGCCCGGTTCGGCGGGCGACGCCGACACGAAGTTCCGGCCCGAGGACAAGCGCAACTTCACCGAGCTCGTCAAGGAGTTCCGCACCCAGCTCGACGCGTACGCGAAGAGCCAGCGCAAGAAGACGAAGTACGAACTGACCGCCTTCGTCCCGACCGCCCCCGCCAAGATCGACGCGGGCTTCGACGTCCGCCGGATCATGCGCGACCTCGACTTCGTGACCCTGCAGGGCTACGACTTCCACGTCTCCGGCGAGCCGAAGACCGCCCAGCAGTCCGCGCTCTACGCCCGGGGCGACTTCAGCGTCGACGGCACGGTGGACGCCTGGATCCGGCGCGGCGCGCCCGCGCACAAGCTGGTGATGGGCATGCCGTTCTACGGGCAGGGCTGGACCGGGGTCAGCGGCGGCGGGGACGGCATGGGACAGCCCGCCACCGGCCCGGCGCCGGCCACCTGGTCCGCCGGGTACGAGGACTACAAGGCGCTGAAGAAGCTGGCCGACTCCGGCGCCTATCAAGTCCACCGGGACCGGCGCGGAGGCCATGCCTGGCTGTTCGACGGCACCACCCTGTGGACGTACGACGACCCGCAGGTGCTACGCGCCAAGACCGGCTACGTACGCGAACACGGCCTGGGCGGCGCGATGTTCTGGTCCCTCGACGCGGACACCGCCGACGGCGAGCTGATGACGGCCGTGGACCGGGGACTGCGCGGTCACTGACCGGCGCCGCCGGGCCGCGGAAAACCATCCGGCCCGGCGGCGTCCTTCCAACTACGCTCCCCCGCATGAGGAACTCGACGGTACGGGCGGTCAACCACCTGACGACGCGCTGGGCCGCGCAGACCCCGGCGGAGGACACGAGCACCGTGTTCACCGCGGCCGGGGTCTGGCCGCTGCTGGCCCTGCTCGCGGACGGCTCGGGCGGCCCGGCCCGCACCGAACTGGCCGAGGCCCTGGGCATACCCGCCGAAGCCGCGGCGGGGGCCGCCCGGGAGCTGCTGGCCGCACTGGCCGGCGTACGGGGTCTTCGGACGGCGACCGGGCTGTGGGCCGCGGCCGGGCTCCCGCTGGAGGAAGGCTGGACGGAGGGGCTCCCGGCCGGCGCTCGGGGCACGCTGACCGGCGACCCCGACACCGACGCCAAGGCGCTCGACGCGTGGGCGTCGGACCGGACGGACGGGCTGATCGAGCGCATGCCTGTCGTTCCCGACGAGAACACCTTGCTGGTCCTCGCCTCGGCGCTCGCGCTGCGCCTGCGGTGGATCCAGCCGTTCGACGAGGGGTACGGAGAACCGTCCGCGGGCCCCTGGGCCGACCGGCCCGTACGCACGCTGCACCGCAGCACCGCCCTGCTGGACCGGGTCCGGGTGGCCCACGGCTCGACCGGTGCGGTCACCCTGCTGGAGGTCGTCGGCGCGGCGGGAGTGGACGTCCACCTCGCGCTCGGCGAGGCCGGAGCACCGGCCGGTGGGACGCTCACCACCGCGATCGCGGCCGTCACCAGGGCCCTGCCCGCCACGGGAGCGAGCCTGCTCCCCGACGGGAATCCCGGTCCGGGACTGGCCGTCGGCACCGTGACCGCCTTGTCCCCCGAACCCCGGCTGGACATCCAGACGGTGGCCTTCGAGGTGCGGTCGGAGCACGACCTCCTGGAGCACGCCCGACTGTTCGGGCTGGAGAGCGCCACCGACCGGGCCCACGGCCACTTCCCCGGTGTCAGCTCCCAACCGCTGGCCATCACTTCGGCCCAGCAGTCCGCGCTGGCCCGGTTCCACGCGGAAGGCTTCGAGGCCGCGGCCGTCACCGCGCTCGGAGCCGCAGCCGGCTGCGGCGTACCGCCCCGGCTCAGGTACCGGGCGCGCCGGGCCGAGGTGCACTTCGACCGTCCGTTCGGCTTCCTGGCCGTCCACCGCACCTCGCGGCTGGTCCTCGCGGCCGGCTGGGTCGCCGAGCCCGAGTCCCCGTGAGCCGCCCGGCCTAGGCCTTCGCGCGGTGGGCTGCGGCCAGGGTTGCCGTGGCCGTGAAGGTGGGGACGTGGCCGGTGCCGCCGCGGCCGGAGACCGAGAGGGAGGCTGCGGCCGTGCCGTAGGCAACGGCGTCGGCGAGGGTGTCGCCGAGGACGAGCCGGGCGGTGGTGGTGCCGGTGAAGCAGTCGCCCGCGCCCGTCGCGTCCACCGGCGCGGGGTTCACCGGCACGGCCTGGTAGGCCGCCCGCGTGCCGTCGTCCAGCAGCAGCCGGTCCGCGCCGGCGGTGACCGCGACCGTACGGGCGCCGAGCGCGCGGAAGCGGGCCGCGGCGGTGCGCGGGTCGGCGGTGTCCACGAGGGCCAGGGCGTCGGCCGGGCAGGAGGTCTTGAGTAGCCCGGTCAGCGGGGCGATCCGGGCCAGCAGCTCCCGGGCCTCGGCCCGGCCGGTCAGCCGGGAGCGGAAGTTGGGGTCGTACGAGAGGTGCCCGCCCGCCCCGTGCACGAGGTGCGCGGCGGCCAGTACGGCGCCCCGGCTGCTCGGAGACAGAGCGCCGGTGATGCCGCTGGTGACGAGCGCCCCGCAGCGGGTCAGCAGCGCGCGCCAGGAGTCGACGTGCGCGGGCGCGAGGGTGGAACCGGCGCTGCGGGTGCGCCAGTAGACGAACTCGCGGTCGCCGTCGGTGTCGGCGGAGAGCAGGTAGGCGCCGTTGGGGTGCGGGGCGCGGCGCACGTGGGTGACGTCGACGCCGAGTTCGGCGGCCCTGCGCAGCAGCGGGGTGCTGAGCTCGTCGTCACCGACCACGGCGAGCAGGGCGGTCCGGGCCCCGGCCGCGGCGGCGGCGGCCGCCGCGTTGAGGGCGTCCCCGGAGTAGGAGATGCGGGCCGGGGTGCCGTCGGCGGCCTCGCGCAGGGTGGTGCCCGCGTGGATCTCCACGAGGACTTCGCCGAGTACGAGGACGTCGTAGGCCGGGGCGGGTCGCCGGGACACGGTCACCCCTCCGCGCCGGTGCCGACGTCCAGGCCTGCGGCGTCGTGCGGGCGGGCCAGTCGGGCGAATACGGCGGCCAGTTCAGCCGGGTCCGCCGGCAGGCCGTTGCCGATGCCGACGGCCGTCGCGCCGGCGGCCAGCCAGTCGGGGACCTCGGCGGGCCGGATGCCGCCGGTCGGGATGAGTACCGCCCCGGGCAGGACGGCCCTGAGGGAGCGGACGAACCCGGGACCGCCCACGTGGGCCGGGAAGACCTTCGCCGCGCCCGCGGCCCGGACGGCGGCGGCGATCTCCCCGGGGGTGAACCCGCCCTCGATGAAGACGGCTTGGCGGCGCCGGGCGACCTCGCGGACCTCGGGGGCCGGGTACGGGGAGATCAGGAAGGCGGCACCCGCGTCCAGGGCGGTCGCGGCCTGCGCGGCGGTGGTGACCGTGCCGACGCCGATGAGGGCGGGTCGGCCGTGCGCGTCGTCGAGGGGGGCGGTGCGGGTGAGGGCTTCGGCCCAGCCGGGGGTGGAGGTGGTCAGTTCGACGGCGCGGCAGCCGGCGGCGAGCAGGGCGGTGGTGCGGCGGACGGCCTCGTCGGCGTCGGCGTCGCGCAGCACCGGCAGCAGCCGCTGGCCCGCCAGCACCTCGTACGGGTGGCTCGATGGGTGGTTGGACACGGAAATGGCCTCCCGTTGTTCCACGTAGCGGAACGTCGTACCGTGGAGCGGAACCGTTTGGTCTAGACCCTACCCACCCCGGGAGTTCGCGTGTCAACGGATGTGGACGAAGTCCCCGACGGTCCGCGCGCCGGACGGACCTCCGCTGCCGGTTCCGCGCTGGAGAAGTCCCTGCGCGTCCTGGAGGCGGTCGCGGCTCCCGGCGGACCGCACCGGCTGACCGACGTCGCGGCTGCGGCCGCGGTGCCCAAGTCGAGCACCTTCCGCATCCTGGCCTCCCTGGTGGAGCAGGGCTTCGTACGCCAGGAGGCCGAGAGCCGGTACGGGGTGGGGCCGCGGTTGCGCGGACTGTCGGCCCTGGTCGGGGGCGGGGAGCCGCCGAGCATCGGGCACATCCTGGGCGAACTCCAGCGGACCACCGGTCAGACGGTCCATCTCGCCCTGCACAGCGGGGAGACCATCACCTACATCCGGAAGCTGGAGGGCGACCAGCCGTTCCGGACGGCCTCGCGGGTCGGCATGCGCATGCCGCTGCACTCGACCGCGATCGGCAAGAGCATCCTGGCCGGCTTGCCCGCCGCGGAAGTGCGGGACCTGATCGCCGCCACCGGCCTGCCGCCGCGGACCCCGCGCACGCTCACCACCGCGCGTGCCCTGGAAGCGGAGTTGGCGGCTGTCCGCGCCCGGGGCCACGCGCTGGACGACGAGGAGAACGAGCCCACCATCCGCTGCATCGGCGCCGCGATCCCGGGCCCGGCGGGACGGCCTCTCGGCGGGCTCAGCGTCACCACCGTCACTTTCCTGGTCTCCCGCGAGGAGATCGAGACGTACGCGCCCGCCCTGCGCGCGGCCGTGGAGGCGCTGGCTCCGCTGCTGTGACGGGCCCGGGCCCCAGCGGGTGCGTGCGGCGGGGGGCTGCTCTAGCGTCGAAGGTGGAAGGGGAGGCTCTGCCGAGCCGGTCCGGTGCGGGGGCCCGGGCACGGCGGCCGTACACCGGCCGCGTGCGCTCGGCGCCGTTCCCGCGCGGATCCGACACATCAGGTCCCGGGCCGCGCGACGATCCCGGAGAGCAGGTGCATTCCATGCGCACGTCGACCCGCATCGCAGGTGTCCTCACCGGCCTGACCCTCGCCCTCGGTGGCGCGGCCCTCGTGGCCCCCGCCGCCCACGCGGACGTCTCGGCCTGCATCAACCAGGTCGAACGCGAACTGCAGGGCGGTGAAGCCTCGGCCGCCATCCGGACGGCGTGCTACGACGCACAGTCCGGCAACCACGAGAAGTGCGTGACCGGCCTGACCGCGAGCAGCGTGAGCAACGGGACCGCGGTGAGCGCCTGCAAGGTGGCCCCCAACTAGGTTCCGTTGACGCGGCGTTCGACCGTGTTCCGCTGCTTGTGGACCTCGACATCGAGCGCGGATGCCGGCCATGACGGCCATGACGGCCTAGAAGGCCGGTGCGTCGCCGGCCTTGCCTCGCGGTGACGGTCACGGTCACGGCGGCGTGGTCCGTGGCCGCAGGCGTTCGCCCTGCGGCCCGAACAGGACCAGGTACTCGACCGGCCCGCCGGAGCCCGCGTTCGCCACCCCGTGCGGGGTGCGGGTGTCGAACTCGGCGACCTCCCCGGCGGTCAGGACGAGATCCTGGTTGCCCAGCGCGAGCCACAGCCGCCCGTACAGAACGCACAGCCACTCGTAGCCCTCGTGGGAGACCTGCCGGGGCCGCGCGGGCGGATCCTCGGCGGCGGGCAGTACGTGCTTGTGGGCGTGCAAGCCGCCGACGTACCGGGTGAGGGGCAGCACCGCCTTGTCGCCGCCGAAGCTCAGCGGCGCCGAGGTGCGTGGCTCAATCACCGGGGCGGGTGCGGTACCGGCCAGCTCGTCCAGGGAGACGCCGTACTCCTTCGCCAGCCGCAGCAACACCTTCAGGGTGGGCTTGCGTCGGCCGGTCTCGATCCGCGACAGCGTGCTCGGCGAGATGCCGGTCGCACAGCTGACACCTGCGAGCGTGGCGCCGTGCTGCTCGCGCGCGGCCCGCAGCCTGGGCCCCATCGCCGCCGGCGTGCCGTCCAGGTCGTCGCCCGTCACCGTTCCCGCTCCTTCCAGCCGCACCGCTCCACCCCCCCCTGTCCTGCGAGCTTGCCAGATTGGCAACGCTGATCGCGTCGGGCGGCGGCCGCACCGCATGATCGACGGGCACCCGCGTCCGCCTGCGAACCGAGGAGAAGCCCATGCAGCCCGAGCCGACCGCCGAGCTCCGCCACCGCACCATCGAGGCCCCGGCCGGACGCCTGCACCTGGTCGAGCAGGGCACCGGCCCGCTGGTCCTGCTCGTGCACGGCTTCCCCGAGTCCTGGTACTCCTGGCGCCGCCAGCTCCCGGCCCTCGCCGCCGCCGGCTACCGGGCGGCGGCGATCGACGTGCGCGGCTACGGCCGCTCCTCCAAGCCCGCGGCGACCGATGCCTACCGGATGCTCGACCTGGTGGCGGACAACGTCGCCGCGGTGCGCGCCCTCGGCGAGGAGAGCGCGGTGATCATCGGCCACGACTGGGGATCCGGCATCGCCGCCTCCTCCACCCTGCTCCACCCGGAGGTCTTCCGCGCCGTCGGCCTGCTGAGCGTCCCCTACGCGCCGCCGGGCGGCCCCCGCCCCACCGAGGTCTTCGGCCAGATCGGCGGCCCTGAGCAGGAGTTCTACGCCTCCTACTTCCAGGAGCCCGGCCGCGCCGAGGCGGAGATCGAGCCCGACGTCCGGGGCTGGCTCGCCGGCTTCTATGCGGCACTGTCCGCCGACACCATGCCCGCCCGGGGTGAGCCCGACCCGCACTTCGTCGCCCACGGCGGCCGGCTGCGCGACCGCTTCCCCGCAGGCAGGCTCCCCGCCTGGCTGCGCGAGGACGACCTCGGCGTCTACGCCGCGGAGTTCGAGCGCACCGGCCTGACCGGCGCCCTCAACCGCTACCGCAATATGGACCGCGACTGGGAGGACCTCGCCCCTCACCGCGGAGCTCCGATCAAGCAGCCGTCCCTGTTCATCGGCGGCGCCCTGGACGCCTCCACCACCTGGATGGCCGACGCCATCAACGCCTACCCCTCCACCCTCCCCGCCCTGTCCGCCTCCCACCTGCTGGAAGGCTGCGGCCACTGGATCCAGCAGGAACGCCCCGACGAGGTCAACCGCCTGCTGACCGACTGGCTCACCGCCCTCCAGGACTGAACCGAACGCGCCAAGCACCCCGGCCCCGGCGCGGCCTCCCGTACGGGGCCGTGCTTCCATGTGGTTCCGCGTTCATTCGCCCGCACGGCCCGCTCCGGAGGCCGGGGAAACGACTTCCCGAAAAACTTTCCGGGATAAGTGTTATCGGGGCCCCCGTCGACGGTCTCCCATGTATCGGGCATCATCGACCGCCGGTACGGACAGGGAACAACACATGAGTACTCAGCACACGGCAGCGCTGGTGGCAGCGGCCCGCGCGGGCGACCCCCGCGCGCAGGACGAGCTCGTCAGCGCCCATCTCCCGCTCGTCTACAACATCGTCGGTCGGGCCCTGGGCGGCTCCTGCGACGTGGACGACGTGGTGCAGGACACGATGCTGCGGGCGCTCGACGGGCTGGGCGGCCTGCGCGCGGACGAGAGCTTCCGTTCCTGGCTGGTGGCGATCGCGATGAACCGGGTGCGGGCGTACTGGCAGGCCAGTCAGAGCGGCTTCGGCGAGAGCACCCTGGAGGCGGCGTACGACGTCGCCGACCCGGGGGCCGACTTCGTCGACCTGACCGTCGTACGCCTCAACCTGACGGACCAGCGGCGCGAGACGGCGCGGGCGACGCGCTGGCTGGAGCCCGAGGACCGGGGGCTGCTGTCGCTGTGGTGGCTGGAGTGCGCCGGGGAGCTGACGCGGGTCGAGGTGGCTTCCGCGCTGGAGCTGTCCCCGCAGCACACGGCGGTCCGCGTCCAGCGGATGAAGGCCCAGCTGGAGTCGGCACGGGTGGTGGTGCGTGCGCTGGAGGCCAATCCGCCGTGCGAGGAACTGCGGGCCGTGATGGCGGGCTGGGACGGCCGGCCCTCGGCGCTGTGGCGCAAGCGAATAGCCCGGCACGCGCGTGAGTGCGTACGGTGCTCCGGTCTGTGGAGCGGACTGGTTCCGGCGGAGGGGCTGCTGGCCGGTCTGGCCCTCGTACCGGTCTCGGCGGCCCTGCTGGCCTGGGCACGGACGGCCGGGGCGGCAGGCTTCGCCCCCGTGGCCGCTGCCTTCGCCGAGGGCAGTGAGGGCGGCTTCGCCGACACGGCGACGCAGCTCACCTCGGTCGACAGTGCGGGCGGCGGCCGGGGCGCGCTGCGCAAGCGCCGGCAGCGCAACGGCCGCCGCCGGGTGATCGGCGGTGCGGTGCTCGCCGCCTGTGTCGCGGGCGGCGGCCTGGTGTACCTCGGGGGGCTCCCCGGTTCCGGTGAGCCCAAGGACGGCGGAGCCACGCCGGCCGCCCCGCTGGCGCTCTCGGCGACCGAGTCCGCGCTCCCCTCGGAGTCGGCCTCCCCGTCGCCCTCTGCGTCCCCCTCGCCCTCCCCGTCGGCCTCCGCCTCGCCCAGCCCGTCCGCGAGCCCGAGCCCGACGCAGAGCCGCAGCACCTCGCCGAGCCCGCGCCCCTCGGCGCCCAAGCCGGCGCCGGCCCCGCCGGGGATGGCCGGGCAGGTCCTGGCCCTGGTGAACACCGAGCGGGCGGCCGCGGGCTGCGGCCCCCTCAAGGAGGACCCGCAGCTTCGTGCGGCCGCTCAGGGGCACTCCGACGACATGGCGGCGCGGGACTTCTTCGCGCACACCAACCCCGACGGCGCGGACCCGGGTCAGCGGACCACCTCGGCCGGATACCGCTGGTCGACCTACGGCGAGAACATCGCCAAGGGCCAGCAGACCGCTCAGTCGGTCATGGACTCCTGGATGAAGAGCCCGGGCCACCGCGCGAACATCCTCAACTGCTCGTTCAAGGACCTCGGCGTGGGCATCCACCAGGGGGCCGGCGGCCCCTGGTGGACGCAGAACTTCGGCGCCCGGTAACCCCGCAGGACACGCGGCGCCACGACCCTCGGGCTCCGGGGCCTTCGGGCCTGAGGCCTTCGGGCGCGGCGCCCCCGGCGGGGCGCCGCCTCCGCTTAGGGGCGCGGCTGGATGCCGCGCAGTTTCTCCGGGTTGACGGTGATGCGCAGTGCGGTGATCCGGCCGTCGACGGCCTCGAAGGTCATCGCGCCGAAGTTCACGCCGCCGAGGACGAGCAGGAGGCCGGGCTCGCCGTTGATCTCGGCGACGCGCATCTCCCCCTCGGCAGCCTGGGGTTTGGCCAGGATGCCGAGCCACCAGCGGGCGACGTGGTCGGCGCCGTGCAGCGGGCGGCGGGCCGCGGTGACGATGCCGCCGCCGTCCGCCCAGGAGACGACGTCGGGAGCGAGGAGTTCGAGCACCTCGCCCAGGTCTCCACCGGCGCAGGCCGCGCGGAACTTCTCGGCGATCTCCCGCTGTTCGGCCGCGCCGGCGGTGAAGCGGGGGCGGCGGGCCTGGACGTGTTCGCGGGCGCGGTGCGCGCACTGGCGGACGTTCGCCTCGGACTTCCCGACGACCTCCGCGATCTCGGCGTAGGGGTAGCCGAACACCTCGCGGAGCATGAACACCGCGCGTTCGGTCGGGGTCAGGGTCTCCAGTACGACCAGGACCGCCATGGAGACGGTGTCGGTCAATTCGGCCTCCTCGGCGATGTCGGGCGAGGTGAGGAGGGGTTCGGGGAGCCAGGGCCCGACGTACGCCTCGCGGACGGTCTGGGCCGACTTCAGCCGGTTCAGGCTCAGGTTGGTGACGGTGCGCACCAGGTAGGCCCTGGGGTGCTCGACGGCCGTCCGGTCGGTGCGGTTCCAGGCGAGCCAGGCGTCCTGCACGATGTCTTCCGCGTCGGCGACGCTGCCCAGCATGCGGTAGGCGGCGGTGAACAACAGCCGCCGGTGCTCCTCGAAGTGATCGTTCATGATCGACACCGTGGCACCAGCCTCCTGTTCGATCAAGTGGGGTTCACCTGGTGGAGAGCGCGCGCAGCGCTTCGGCGCAGCCCGGGTCGGCTCGGGGCCCATCCCTGCTCGGAGCGTCCCAGGACCCCGCTCGCGCCGGCCGGCAGCACGTTCCTCGTTTCGTTCATGTCCAGGGGACAAGCGGCCGGCGCCGAACGTGACATCCCTGCGGGGTGACCCGCGTCACCGTGCTCCGGTGGCCGGGACGTGCGCGTCTCACGGGCGCCGGCCCCGGACCGCCCAGGCGCGGGCGGCGAGGAAGACCGTGCCGTCCTGGCCGGTGGGGAGGGTCGCGGCGAGCCGGGTGCGCAGCCGGTCCCGGGTGGCGGGGGTGAGGGTGGCGACGTAGCCGGGGGCCGGTCCCTGGCCGGACAGGAAGGGCTCCCACAGGTCCGCGAAACCGCTGAAGACGGTGGGCACCTCGATGGGGGCGACCGTCACGTCGACCAGCCCCGCCCCGGTCCAGAGCGCGCGCAGCGGACCCGGGCGGCACAGCGGGAACCGCCGGCCCTCGTCCAGCGTGGCGGCCGCCGGATCGACGGAGGCCGCGGCGTCCCAGAAGCGGCGCAGGAGGCCCATGCCCTCGGTGTAGTCCCACACGTACGCCGCGACCAGCCCGCCCGGCCGGACCACCCGGGCGGCTTCGGCCACCGCGGGCCCGGGCGGTTCCAGGAAGTTGAGGGCCAGCCCGCTGACGGCCGCGTCGAACACCGCGTCGCGCAGCGGCAGCGCCGACGCGTCGGCCACGGCGAAGCGGGCCGGCCCGGGGGCGGCGGCCCGGGCCGCGCGCAGGAATCCGGGGGACCGGTCCAGTCCCAACACGGCGCGCGGCCGGCACCGGGCCGCCACCGTCAGGGTCAGCGCTCCGGTGCCGCAGCCGACGTCCAGCCACCGCAGACCGCTCGGGACGCCGAGCCGTGCGACGAACACCTCGGCGACCTGACGGCTCCACCGGCCCATGTACCGCTCGTAGGCGTGCCCCTCCGCCCACACGTCGGACGGCCGCCGCGCCATGCGGCGGCTAGGGCGTTTCTTAGCGATCATCTCGCGGCCCAGATGTGGATGGCCGCGAGGTGGAGGGCTGCCTGGTAGGAGGTGGCGGTCTTGTCGTAGCGA
>NZ_JBEZKE010000036.1:0-70836 GCF_040651555.1 Streptomyces sp. NPDC048424
CGACCCGCTGGCCTCCACGCTGAAGACCCAGTCGGAGTGGGCGGTCAAGGCCAAGCTCATCGAGCAGCCCGACCTCGCCGGCATCTACGACCTGACGCTCCTGAACAAGGTCCTCAAGGCCGCCGGCAAGCCCGAGGTCTCCGACGCCGGCCTCGGCGCCAAGTAACCCGTAGCCCGGCAGACCCAGGAGGTGACGACCATGGCTCCCACAGAGCCCGTCACCCTCCTGGGCACCCCCGGGTGCGGAAAGCCGCTCCCCACCACCCGCACCGACGGAGCCGCCATGAGTTCCTGCTGCACTCCCGGCCAAGGTGACGTCACCACCGTCGCGCTCTCCCCGGCGCCGCGGCCACCGGTCGCCCCCGCGGAACGGGCCGCCGGGCGGCTGATCGACCTGCCGGGCGGGCGCTTCCTCATGGGCACCGACGATCCGGACTCCTTCCCGGCCGACGGCGAAGGGCCGGTACGCGAGGTCGGCGTCGGCCCGTTCCGCATCGCGCCGACGACGGTGACCAACGCCCGGTTCGCCCAGTTCGTCGAAGCCACCGGCCATGTCACCGAGGCCGAACACTTCGGTGTCTCCTTCGTCTTCGGCGGCTTCCTGTCCGATCAGGTCGCCGCCGTGTCCCCCGCCGTGGCGGCCGTCCCCTGGTGGCGGGCCGTCCCCGGTGCGAGCTGGCGCCACCCCGAGGGGGCCGGTTCGTCCGTCACCACGCGCCGTGGCCATCCCGTCGTCCACGTCTCCTGGAACGACGCCCAGGCGTACTGCGCCTGGTCGGGCACCCGGCTGCCCACCGAGGCCGAATGGGAGTACGCGGCCCGCGGCGGCCTCCGGCAACGGCGCTACCCGTGGGGCGACGACCTCACCCCCGGCGGCCGGCACATGTGCAACATCTGGCAGGGCGACTTCCCCACCCTCAACACCGCGGAGGACGGCTACGAGGGCACGGCGCCGGCGAAGTCCTTCCGCCCCAACGGCTTCGGCCTCTACAACGTCGTCGGCAACGTGTGGGAATGGTGCGCCGACAGGTTCGCACCCGGCACCAGCCGCGTGATGCGCGGCGGCTCCTACCTCTGCCACGACTCGTACTGCAACCGCTACCGCGTCGCGGCCCGCAGCTCCAACACGCCCGACAGCTCCACCGGCAACATCGGCTTCCGCGTGGCCGCGGACGGCCCACGGCCGCCGAGCTGACACCACCGTCCCCTCTGCCAAGGACCACGATCCGCCATGAGTGTTTCCGCAGCCCTGAGTGTGACCGAGGCGTTCCCCCGCCACCACGAGCTGACCGTCGTCGATGTCCGCACCCCGGGCGAGTTCGCGTCCGGCCACCTGCCGGACGCCCTCAACATCCCCCTCGACCGCATCGGGCGGGCGCTGACGGATCTCCGTGAGGCCGCCGAACACAAGCCCCTGCTGGTGGTGTGCGCCTCCGGCGCCCGGTCGGAGAACGCCGTCGCCACCCTGGCCGCCCACGGCATCGACGCGACGAGCCTCACCGGCGGCACCACCGCCTGGGCGGCCGAGGGCCACCGGCTCCACTACCCGGACGGCCGTCCGCGCAACGTCTGGGCCATGGAGCGCCAAGTCCGTTTCACGGCGGGCTCCGTCGTCCTCCTCGGCCTGGCCCTCGGCTTCCTCGTCCACCCGGCCTTCCAGTTGCTGTCCGCGGGGATCGCGGCCGGCCTGGTCTTCTCCGCCCTCACCAACACCTGCGGCATGGCGGTCGTACTCGGCAGGCTTCCCTTCAACCGTCGGGGCAAGGCGTCCCCGAACACCTAAGGCTCGTCCCGCAAGAGATCTTCGACGTGATCACACCAGCGACAGCAAGATCATTGCACTGTGGCCGATCCCTCCAGCCTGTGAGGGAGGGGCCCGGAGGCGAAGGCGAGGATGTCGCGGACCGCTTCGTGCAGGCTGCCAAAGTGACGATGCACGCCGTCCACCGCTGCGGGAGTGTTGACGCCCCACACTGTCATCCCGGCACGCAGCCCGGACTGCACCCCGGAAGGGGCGTCCTCGATGACGAGGCAGTCCTCCGGTTGGGCACCGAGTCGCGCGGCGGCCTGCAGGTACGGGACCGGCGACGGCTTGCCTTCCTCCACCGCAGCCGCATCCACGAGGACCTCCGGGACCGGCAAGCCCGTCCGTGCGAAACGTCCACGTACCCGGTGCTCATAGTTCGACGTCACCAGTGCCCAGGCCCCGGGCCGCAGAGCGTTCAGCAGCTCCGCGGCACCGTCGAAAGCCGCATAGGTGCCGGAGCGGACATCCTCGTCCTCCAGCTCGTGCAGTGCGGCCAGGCACTTTTGAGCATCCCGGTGCGGAGCGACCTGCGCGAAGGTCTCCATCGGCCTCGTCCGCAGCGCCACTCGGTAGACCTCATCAGGGTCCAGTCCGTAACGCTCTGCCCACGTGCGCCAGACCAGGCGCTGATTGTCCACGGCATCGATCAACGTGCCATCGACATCGAACAGGACATACCTCATCGCACCAGATTGGCCGAGTTCACTGATCACGCCTCGATCATGCCATCAGACGCTGATCAGACAGTTTGCGGGACGGGCCTTAGGTTCGCCGACCTGACCGACTTCTCACGCCAGATGACCGCGCGCGGGTGGACGTCCCCGTATTCGGTCCGGCCGAGGATCTGGCCGGCATTGTTGATCGTCAGCGCATCGGAACGCTTCAGGACCTGGCCGGGCCTCTCGTCGGGCAGACGGGTGGCGCCCCACGACTCCCGCCCCGGGCGCATTCTTTCTCACGGCGCGCACCCCGCACGGAACGCCTATGTGATCTCTGCCGGGGGAGCAAGGTCCGAGGGGGACGGCCTAGGTCGCGGCGCGGCGCGCTCTCAGGCGGTGCCACCATCGCAGGGTCGCGTCGTTCGCCAGCTCCGCGTACACCTCACGGGCACGCCCGTCGTCAACTCCCGCCAGGAGCCGGACAGCCCTGAGCCGTGAGGAACCGCGCCAGGTACGGTCGTGCGCGAAGGCGACCAGCATGTCGTGGCCGACGGCGTCGAGGGGAGCCGCGGGCTGGGGGCCGCCGTTCGGCTGGGCCGGCTTCTCGGCGGCGTGGTGGTGGAGATCCGCGAGCCAGAGGGCCGCCTCGGCTCGCGGGCCGTGGGCCACGTCATCGTCGTGGGCGAGCCGAGTGAGCAGTTCCACCCCGCGCTCATCGCCCAGTTCCGCGAGGAATCCGGCGGCCTTGAGCCGTTTCCCCGCCTTGAGGCCGGTGTCCTGGGCCTGAGCGGCCAGGATCTCGCCGCCGTTTGTGTCGCCGAGCTTGGCCAGCCGTGCGGCGACCGGCGGCCCGCACACGCCGGAGAGGTAGGGCGAACGGGCCAGTTCGGTCAGAATCTCCAGGCCGCGCCTGTCCCTCAGGAGCAGGAGCGTACTGGCAGCCCACACCCGGTCATCGATCTCGAAGCTGGACAGGATTCGGGCGAACATGCGCTCGATGTCGGGAGCCGGGTCGTCGGCGGTCCACCGGCTTCGCGCCACCTTGGCCCGCCAGAGCTCGAAACGGCCGATGCGGCACAGCCTCAGCAGGGTGTCGGTCACGACGCCGGTGACGGACGACGGCAGCTCCGTACCCAAGTCGCACTGATCGGCCAGGAATCTGCATCCAGTCAGTCCGCCCCGGTGCGCGAGGCGTCGCAGTTCTTCGATCACCGGCGTGGAGTCGTGCTCACCGTCGTCGAGCAGGAAGCCGAAGTAGGACTCCTCCTCCCGGCCGGGTGGGTTCCAGTACCGGCGCCCCAGCAGTCGCCTGCTGGCATCCAGCTGAGGCAACACCCAGTGCCGGGACCAGTCCTTCACGAGCAGGCGGGACAGTTCCGTCGCACGGGTCTGCGGGCTCGCGTGGCGGGCGGCGCAGTATTCGAGCAGTGTCTGGTGGAGGAAGACGATCTCGCCTGCCCTGACCGTCAACAGCCCGCTGCGCAGCAGGCTCGCCTCCAGGAACGCTCGCCACTCGCCCGAGGGCACCGTGGCCGGGCGTTGGGCAGCGGGCTGTGACTCCAGGAGGGCGACCGCCGACACCGTCTCGTCCCGCCGGCGTTCGGCGGCCAGCAGACCGATGAGCTCGGGAAGCTTCTCGAGGGTGTGCTCGGCTCGGCCGAGGACGGCGGGTCCGTGCCTCTCCAGGCCGGCGTAGCGCTGACGGGTGTCCGGTGATGCGGCGGCCCATTGGCGCTCGTGCAGCCGCTCGGTGAACTGCCGATAGATCTTGCCGCGGCTGGTGGGCAACTCCTTGTCGGGTGAGTCGACGTGGAGCTGGCAGAGCATCGCGGCCATCAGGGGCGTGCGGGCGAGGTCGGCGATCCGCCGGAACGCCGGATCCCGCGTGAAGCGCTCGGCCGCCCGCACCGGCTCGGGCAGTCCGAGGGCGCCGAACCAGCGACAGGCCACCTGCTCGACGTCCTCGGGGCTGAAGGGCAGCAGGCGGTACCAGGCCACGTCCGGGCCGAGAGCGCGGAACTCGCGGGTGGGCAGCGGGCGGGCGGCGATGACGAAGCGGAACAAGTGGGCGTGGCGCCCCTTGGCCAGGGCGGCGAGGGCGCCCACGATGTCGTGACGGGCTGCCGTGCTGGTGACCTCGTCCAAGCCGTCGACCAGCACGAGCCAGCGCGCCCCGGCCCGCGGCGGGCGGGTGAAGAACTCCGGGGGGACGTCGTCCAGGAGGCCGTGCGGCCTGAGGTGCTCGTTCACGGCCGTGGCGAGGGCCTTGCCGAACGTGTGCCTGACCAGAGACTCGGCCGGCACCAGGACGGGCATTTCCTCCGCTTGGGAATCGGCCCAGCGGTTGAGCCCTTGGTCCAGCCAGATGCGCAGCAGACTGGACTTTCCGCCCCCCGGCCCGGCGGTGATCACGCACACCTGCTTCTCGGCCAGGGCCTCGGTGGTGGGCAGCGGTCTCGGCCCGGCACCGAGCAGCGCTGCCGGGTTCCCGTCAACGGGGCTGTCCGGATCCACCGGGACTGCTTGCTGACCCCAGTGGACATCGGTCAGAGACGGTGCGGTTCCGGGCAGGAAGAAGGGGTGGGGGTGGTGTCGGGCGACCTCGCGGGCTGCGGCGACGTAGTCGTGGAGCAGGCGGCTCTGCGACTCCGCTCGGGCCCGCACGGGGCGGGTGCGGGGTTCGGCCCGGTCCCGCAGGCCCTCCAGCTCCGCGCGTTCTTCTCCCTCGATGCCCAGAGTGGTGAGGAGCGCGTCGAGCGTGGCGAAGTTCGGCGTGGTCTTGCCCTGTTCGGTCTGACTGATCGTTCCCACGGCGATCTCCGCCCGCGACGCCAGTTCCCTGACCGCCCACTTGCGGGCCTGCCGGGCGTTCCTGAGCGAGGTGCCGAGACGTGCCAGTGCCAGTGCCTGTTGCGGAGTCAGTGCTTCCCCGTCGGCCATCGCTCCCCCACGGATGTCCCGTTCATCCTTGTTCACTCCCGGGGATGAACACCCACCGCAAAGGCTTGCATGGCCTGACCGGTCCGGCCGGACCTTTCCCGGATCCGATCGGCCATGAGCCCGAGGAGAACTGCCATGACCAACATCGATCACGACCACGTGCTGGCCGCCGCTCTCGGCGCACCCGTGGTCCTCGCCCTGCTGGGCCGCCTCGTCCGAGGCCGGCAGCAGCCGCGGGCGGACCTCTTGCGCGGCCTGCGCGATCTTCTGACGCTGCGCATGGTCCTGCGTGACACGGCGCCCGAGGAGCGTGCCGAACTGCTCGGAGCCCATCTGTCCTGGCGACTCGGCCGAGGCGGCCGGGACAGGTCCTGACCCGAGTCAGTGGAGAGTCAGAGGACCTTGGAGAGGAAGGCGCGGGTACGGGCGTGCTGCGGGTCGTCCAGGACGGCCGCGGGCGGCCCCTGTTCGACGACGGATCCGGCGTCCATGAACACGACGGTGTCGGCGACCTCACGGGCGAAGCCGATCTCGTGCGTCACGACGATCATGGTGGTTCCGGCGCGGGCGAGGTCCTTGATGACGTCCAGGACCTCGCCGACCAGCTCCGGATCGAGCGCCGAGGTCGGCTCGTCGAAGAGCAGTACCTTGGGTTCGAGGGCGAGCGCGCGGGCGATGGCCACGCGCTGCTGCTGCCCGCCGGACAGTTGCAGCGGATAGGCGTCGGCCTTGTCGGAGAGGCTGACGCGGTCCAGCAGCCGACGGGCCGTCGCCTCCGCCTCCTGCCGTGGGCGGCGCAGCGCGGAGAGCGGGGCCTCGACGAGGTTGTCCAGCACGGTGAGGTGCGGGAAGAGGTTGAAGTTCTGGAAGACGAACCCGATGCGGGTGCGCTGCCTCAGGACTTCCTTCTCCTTCAGCTCGTACAGCTTGCCGCGTGAGCTGCGGTAGCCGATGAGATCGCCGTCCACGCTGATCCAGCCGCGGTCGACCTTCTCCAAGTGGTTGATGGTGCGCAGGAGCGTGGACTTCCCCGAGCCGGAGGGGCCGAGGATCACGGTGACCTCACCGGCATGGACCAACAGGTCCACGCCGCGCAGCACCTCCAGCGGCCCGAAGCTCTTGTGGACGCCGCGCACGTCGACCATGACGTCGTTCACGGGTCCTCCCTTCACGTGTGCTCGGCCGGGTTGATCTGCGACGTGTCGATCGCGGAGGCGGTGGTGCCCCACTTCTTCAGGATCCGCGCGTAAGTGCCGTTCTTGATCAGCTCGTTGACGGCTGCCTGGAGGGCGGGAGTGAGCGGGGAGCCCTTCTTGAAGGCGAATCCGACGTCGAGGCGGTGGTACTCGCCGAGGAACGCGGTCTGGGCGGCGGGCTGTGCGGCCTGGTGGCGCAGGCCGTTGATCGTCGACATGACGACGTCGATCCGGCCCTGCTGGAGGGCGGTGGTGACGGCCCCGGTCTCGGAGAAGACCTTGACCTCGTACGGCTTCTTGCCGGCCGCGGCGCAGACGCCCTTCTGCGCGGTGAGGGTCTTCTCGAACGTCGTGCCCGCGCCGGTGCCGATGGTCAGTCCGCACAGCTGGGTGAGGTCGGAGACCTGTGTGGTCAGGGTGGTGTTGCCCGTCTTGACGGCGAACCCCTGCCCGTCGTTGATGTAGGTGACGAAGTCGATGGTCTTCAGGCGTTCGGTGGTGACGCCGAAGTTGCCCGTCCCGAAGTCGTACTTGCCGCTGCCGAGCGCGGGCAGGATCGTCTCGAAGGAGGCGTCCTGGCGCTCCAGCTTCACGCCGAGGACCTTGGCCACCGCGTCGGCGATGTCGATGTCCTGGCCTGCGGGCGGCTTGTCCTGCCCGTTCGGGTAGAACGCCGCGGGAGGGGCTCCGACGGAGCTGCCGACCCGGAGGGTGCCAGCCTTGCGGACCTCGGCGGGCAGCAGGGCGGCGATCGAGTCCACGGTCTGCACGCCGGCGACGGGGTCGTCGGCGGGTACCGAGGACACCTGGGCACCGGCCACGGCCGGGGCCCCACCGCCACCGGAGCCGCAGGCGGTCAGCGCCAGGAGGGGCAGCAGGGCGAGGGCTGCGGCGGTGCGCAGGCGGGTGCGGGTCCCGTTCCCGGGGAGGTTCACAGCGGGAAGGCCTTTCCGTTGCGGGGCGTGGTGCCGGGGCGGGGTGTGGGCGTTGGGGTGGGGCGCGGCCGTGGGGTGGGGCGTGGCCGTGGGGTGGGGCGTGCGTGCTGCGGAGATCACCCGCGCGCCGCCGTGAGGGTCTGGTGGGGACCGTGCGCCGCTTCGCGCTCGGCGTCGCGCTTCGCGACCTCCTCACGGACGAGCGGGATCACGTGCCGGCCGAAGTCGACGGCGTCGCCCAGCAGGTCGTAGCCGCGGGCCGAGAGGATGTCGACGCCGAGGTCGTGGTAGTCCAGCAGTGCCCGGGCGACCGTCTCCGGGGTGCCGACCAGGGCGTTGGAGTTGCCCGCGCCGCCGGTGGCGGCGGCGGTCGGGGTCCACAGCGCCCGGTCGTAGCGCTCCCCCGCCTCGGCTATGGCGATCAGGCGCTGTGATCCGGTGTTCTGGGGCGCCGTGGCCTCCAGGACTCCGTTGCGGTGGTGCCGTACGAGGCCCGCCTGCCGCCGCTGCTTGATGGCTCCCACCGTGCGGTGGGCCTTCTCCCAGGCCAGTTCCTCGGTCGGGGCGATGATCGGGCGGAACGCGACCTGGATGCGCGGCACGTCGGTGCGGCCCGCTGCCTTCGCCGCGGCCTTCACGGCCTCGATCTGCTCGGCGGTCTTCGCGAGCGGCTCGCCCCACAGGCAGTAGACGTCGGCCTCCGCTCCGCCGGCGGCGTACGCGGCGGGCGAGGAGCCGCCGAACGAGACGTTCGGGCGCGGCTGCTGGACGGGGAAGACATCGCTGACGAAGTCGTGGAAGCGGTAGTGCTCGCCCTCGTGGTCGAAGGGCTCGTGGGTGGTCCAGATCTTCTTGACGATCCGGATGTACTCGCGGGTGCGGGCGTAGCGCTCGTCCTTGGTGAGGGTGTCCCCCTCACGGCCTTGCTCGTGGTCGTTGCCGCCGGTGATGAAGTGGACGGTGAGGCGGCCGTCGCTGATCTGGTCCAGCGTGGCGAAGGTCTTGGCGGCGTAGGTGGGGTACGAGACGTTGGGCCGGTGGGCGAGCAGGATCTGGAGGTGGTCCAGCCGGCTCGCGATGTAGGCGGCCGCCGGGGCGGGGTCCGGGGATCCGGAACCGTAGGCGAACAGCACGCGGTCCCAGCCGTGGTCCTCGTGCGCCCGGGCGAGCCGGAGCGTGTAGTCCTTGTCGAATGCGGCGCCGGATCGCGCGGTGGTTTCGGATCCGTCGTTGGTCGCGGCGATGCCGAGGAATTCCACGGGCATGGGGTGGCCTTTCGGAAGCGCTGATGGAGACCGCGCATGCGGGCATGACGGAGCAGCCGCTGTTGCAACGGAGATTGAAAGGACGTCAGGGCATCAAGGCATCAGGACGTCACGAACTCACATGCGGGTGGTACGGGCGTGACGACGCGGGGCGTCGGGAGAATCGGGGCGGCGGCAGCGCACGCCGAGGGAGATCTCGGCCCGCGACGGGGTCACCGAGGGAGGGAAGGGCCGATCAGACAGCCCGCTGCCGCATCAGGCGCAACACGCCGCGGACCACACCCGACCGAAGTCGATGTAGTCGCGCGAGACGAGGCGCTGATGGGCATTCATGCGACTACTTGAGCAGTACATGCGGCTCTTCGTCAAGCAAGGGCCCGGATGGCGGACGGCCCCTGTCGGCCGGGCCTGACGTGGTTGACACGGCCGGGCCATGGGCACATACGATCGACGACGGAGCGCCTCCGCCCACACGGAAGCCCCTCCGCCCGCGTTGAGGGACGCGGCGAGCGTGACGACACGAGTACCCGTTCCCCGGCAGCAGCGTCTGCGCGCGGAGCCCGTTCCGGGCTGCCGCGCGCCGTGCCGCCGGGTGGTCATCCACGCCCGCGCCCCCTCCCCTGGAGAGCCTCCCCATGGCCACCCCGCCCGACGTCTCCGACGCCTCCCACGCATCCCACACCACCGGCGCTCCCACCGCTCCCGCTGCTCCCGCCAGGGCGACCGCCCCTCCGGCGAAGCACTCGCGGGCGCACGGCATCCCCGGGACCGAACTGCCGCCGATCGTGCCGCGCCGGCGCATCGGCCTCCGGCTGTCCGCTGCCGCCGCCCTGCTGGTCTTCGCGATGGTGCTGGTCTCCGTAGTGCGCAACGAAGCCTTCCAATGGGACGTGGTGGGGCAGTACTTCACCACCACCGCCGTGCTCGACGGGCTCCTGCTCACCCTGTGGCTGACCGGCGCGGTGATGGTGCTCGGCTTCCTGTTCGGCACCGTGCTGGCGGTCATGCGCCTCTCCGCCAACCCGGTCCTGCAGACGCTCAGTTGGGGCTACGTGTGGATCTTCCGGTCCACGCCGCTGCTGGTGCAGCTGCTGTTCTGGTTCAACATCGGCGCCCTGTACCCGACGCTCGGCCTGGGCATCCCGTACGGCCCCCAGCTCTTCACCGTCAAGACGGTGAACCTGCTCGGCCCGACCCTCACCGCCGTCATCGGCCTGACCCTGCACGAGTCCGCGTACGCCGCCGAGGTGGTGCGCGGCGGCATCCTCTCGGTGGACCCCGGCCAGACCGAGGCCGCACAGGCGCTCGGCCTGAGCAGGCGCCGCACCCTGCGCCGGATCGTCGTCCCCCAGGCGATGCGGTCGATCGTGCCGACCGCCGGGAACATGCTGATCGGCACGCTCAAGGGCACGAGCATCGTCAGCGTGCTGGCCGTCCACGACCTGCTGTACTCGGTCCAGCTGGTCTACAACCAGAACTACCGGGTGATCCCGCTGCTGATGGTCGCCACCCTCTGGTACATCGCCGTCACGACCGTCCTGAGCGGTGGCCAGTACTACGTGGAGCGGTACTACGCGCGCGGCAGTTCTCGCAGCCTGCCGCCCACACCACCGCAGCGACTGCGCATCCGGCTGACCGCCCTGCGCGCCCGACTCCACGCCCTGACCGCCCCCGGCGGACGCTAGCTTCAGGGCTTCAGGGCTTCAGGGCTTCAGCGGCCCGGACCCGCCGCCGATGGAGCGGCGGGCCTGGTGTCCCCGCGGCGGGCGGATCAGCCGGACGCGGCGGACAGGAGGACGTCCACGAGCCGGTCCGCGGCGTCCGGCCTTCCGTACGCCCTGGCCCGCTCCGCCATCGCCGCCCGCCGTCCGGGATCGGTCAGAAGCGGGCCGAGCGCATCGCCGAGCGCCTGCGCCGTGACGTCGCCGAGCAGGGCGACGGCCGCTCCCGCGTCGGCCAGGTGCCGGGCGTTGTGCGCCTGTTCGTTCCCCGCCGACGTGGCGAGCGGTACGAACACGGCCGGCTTCCCGAGCGCGGTCAGCTCCGCCATCGTCCCGGCCCCGCTGCGCGACAGCACCACATCGGCCAGCGCGAGCACGTCGGGCAGCTCCGGCCCGACGAAACCGGTCAGGTGGTACCGCCCGGCGAGGACGGGGTCCAGGCCGGCGGCGGCGTCGCGGAGTTCGTTCACGTTCGCCGGGCCGCACTGGTGGATCACGTTCGCGTGGCTCAGCAGCCAGGGCAGCACGTCCCGGACGACCCCGTTGATCTGCTGCGCGCCCTGCGCGCCGCCGGTGACGTAGACCGTCGGCAGCCGCCTGTCGAAGCCGTACAGGGCCATCGCCTGAACCGCCTTGTCCGGGTGACCGGTCAGCACCTCCGGCCGCACCGGGTTCCCCGTGACGACCGCCCGGTCCCGTACCTCGGTGGGCAGCAGGGCCAGCGACGAGTCGGAGGACACGGCGATCCGCGTGGCCGAACCCGCCAGCTTCCGGTTGGCCAGACCCAGGCGGACCGTCTGCTCGTGCAGGACCAGCGGACGCCTGCACAGCCGCGCGGCCAGCCCGGCCGGCACCGCGACGTACCCGCCCGTCGCGAGCACGACATCCGGCTGGAACTCGGACACGATCGACCGCGCCTGCGCCACACCGAGCGGCACCCGCGCCATGTCCTTCACGTTCGCGGCGGACAGCATCTTGAGGGGGTTCGACGAGCGGCGGATCTTCCCCGTCGCCACCGTCTTGAACGCGATCCCCTCCGCCGGCGCGACCCGAGCCTCAAGGCCGTCCGCGGTACCGATCCACAGGACATCGAGCGTGCCGCCCGTCGCCGCGAGGCGGCTCTGCAGGGTACGGACCGCCGTCAGGGCCGGATAGGTGTGACCGCCGGTCCCCCCGCCTGTCACGAGCAGCCGGAAGGAACGCGGGAGCGAAGGAGTATCCACCTGGGCAACCCTACTGTCTGATGACCGACGACGACGCGGGCGCCGTGCCGCACACCAGCCGGGCCGGACACCAGCCGGGCCTGACCTGGCCATCGCGTCGTACGTGCGGTGGTTCAGCGTGTCCGCGAGCCGGAGGAGGACGATCGCCCGCCCGGTGTGGTCGGCCGGGTCGTCTCCTTGGTGTGCAGCTTCCCCAGCGGGCCGGGGTCTTCCGCCAGTGCGGTGGCCGCCGCCTTCCAGCCGGTGTCCTCGGGGTGGAGGGCGCTGCGCAGGAAGGCCGTGGTGAGTCGTTGGATCAGAGCGACGCGCGCCGGGCTCTCGTCGGTGGTCTCGGCGGCCTCGTACCCGGGGATGCCTCCTAGCGAATGCTCGGCGCCGAACAGCGTCAACAGGCCCTTGCTGCCCGGGCTGTGGGTGTAGGCGTCGGTGAACCAGTCCGGTCCGCGCGTGGACAGGGCGGAGTCGTCGTGGTCGCCGGCGACTATGAGGGCCGGTGTGGTCATGGTGTCGAAGGACGGCCTCATGAAGGGGAGGTTCTCGACGGCGAACGGGGTCAGGTCGTCGCCAAGGCCCGGTACGGCGAGGAGCACGCCCGCCGTGACACGGGGGTCGGACATGTCCTCGCCTGGGACACCGTCGGAGTCGAGGACGCGCGCGCCCAGCAGTGTGCTCGCCGTCTGGGCGCCCCACGAATGGCCGGCGACGGCGATGCGGTCGCGGTCGAGGCGCCCGGCGAGGCCGGGCAGGGAGGCTTCCAGGGTGTCGAGCCCGTCCAGTACGCGGCCCAGGTCCTCGATGCGGATGCGCCAGATCCGCGCCGTGCGGGGGTCCTCGGCGGGGAGGCCGAGCGTCCTGGAGTCGAGGTGGGTGGGCTGTAGGACCACGAAGCCGTGGGCGGCCCAGAAGTCCGCCAGCGGGGCATAGCCGTTCATCGAGCAGCCGTGGCCGTGCGAGAGGACGATGATCGGCAGATCGCCGCCCGTCGCGGGGGCGGAGACGCGGACCTGAAGGTCCTCGCCGCGGCCGGGGGCGGGCAGAACGACCGGCTTCGCGGAAATCACCGTGGTGGGAGCGTCCGCGGTGTTCTGCGGGTTCGCGGTCTTCGATTCGGACATGGAAGTGCCTTTCGCTGGGTGCCTTCATGGACAGCGACGTGGTCAACCGCTCGCGGTTCTGCCATCATGAATGAAACGGAACCGTGTTCCGTTAACGATACGGAACGTTGTTCCGTTTCACAAGAGTGGTTCGGCACGTTCGGAAGGAGTACCGCGGTGAACGACAGCGGCCAGAGCCCGGGAAGCTCAGCCACCTCCAAGCGCAAGGACGCCCGGCGCAACCAGCAGACCCTGCTGGAGGCGGCCGCCGCGGCCTTCGTCGCCTCGGGCGTGGAAGCGCCGGTACGCGACATCGCGGCCCGGGCCGGCGTCGGGATCGGCACGATCTACCGCCACTTCCCCACCCGCGCGGACCTCGTCATCGCCGTCTTCCGCCACCAGGTCGACGCCTGCGCCGAGGCCGGCCCGGCCCTGCTGACGACCAGCCCGACACCCCATGCGGCGCTGGCGCGCTGGGTCGACCTCTTCGTCGACTTCCTGGTCACCAAACACGGACTGGCCGCCGCGATGCAGGGGGACGGCACCGGCTTCGAGACGCTGCACGCCTACTTCCTCGAACGCCTCGTGCCGGCGTGTGCCCAGCTCCTCGACGCCGCCACCGCCTCCGGTGAGATCCGCTCCGACCTCGACGCGTACCAGCTCATGCGCGGCGTCGGAAACCTCTGCATCGGTGCCGAGAGCGACCCCCGCTACGACGCCCGTCGCCTGGTCGCCCTCCTCGTCGCGGGACTGCGCCAGCCGACCTGAGGGCCGCTCCGCCGGCGCGCGCCCTACCCGGCGGGTGCCCGCCCGTCGGACAGCTCCGTCCACAAGTCGAGGAAGGCCTGCAAGGGCGCACTCGGCCTGACGCCCGGCCCCTGCCTGTCCCCTGCCTGCCTCCTGCCGGGACCCCGGCCCAACTCTGCGTGCTGCTCTGCGTGTTCCCCGTCCGCGCGTACGGCTTGCATGGAGGGCGCCGGACAGGCGCCGGGCCTGTCCCTCCAGACCGGAGACGCTCATGGCAACCATCAGGAACATCGTGCTCGTGCACGGTGGCTTCGTGGACGGATCGGGCTGGCGGGGGGTCTACGACCACCTGACCGCCGACGGCTACCGGGTGGCCGTCTTCCAGAACCCCACCCTGTCACTGGCCGGCGACGTCGCCGCCACCCACCAGGTCCTCGACGGCCTCGACGGTCCGGCCGTGCTGGTCGGTCCCGCCCACGGACGGTCGCCTGTTCCTGGACCGGGACAGGTTCGCGGCGTCCTTCGCCGCCGACGTCCCGGAATCGACGGCCGCGTTCATGGCCGACTCCCAGGTCCCCTGGGGCGTCGACGCCCTCGACGGGGCGGTCTCGGCATCGGCCTGGCAGACCAAGCCGTCGTGGTACCTGGTCGCCACCGACGACCGGATGATCCCGCCGGCCGCTCAGCGCGCCATGTCCGAGCGCGCCGGCGCGACCGTCACCGAGACGCCCGGCAGCCACGCCGTCTACGTCTCCCGTCCGGCCGTCGTGGCCGCCGTCATCGCCCAGGCCGCCACCGGCCTCAACGCGCAGTCCTAGGTCGTGTCGGCCAAGTCCCGCCTGCTCGGCGGGGCTTGGCACACATGCTTCAGTGGCACCTGCTTCACCGACCGTGCGGCCGCGGTCGACGGTCAGTCGATGACGGCGGTGGCTTCGATTTCGACCAGGTGCTCGGGTACGTCCAGCGCCGCCACGCCCAGCAGCGAGGCCGGCGGGACCGGTGCGGCACCCAGTTTCGCGGCCGCCCGGGTGATTCCCTCCATCAGCAGGGGCATCTTGTCGGGGGTCCAGTCGACGACGTACAGGGTCAGCTTCGCCACGTCGTCGAAGGAGGCGCCGACCTCGGCCAGGGCGGTGCCGACGTTGAGGTAGCACTGCTCGACCTGCGCGGCGAGGTCGCCCTCACCGACCGTGACGCCGTCGGCCTGCCAGGCGACCTGTCCGGCGATGAAGACGAGCTTCGACCCGGTCGCGATCGACACCTGCCGGTAGGCATCGATTTCCGGCAGTCCCTTGGGGTTCACCAGGGTGATGGCCATGCTGTCCGCCTCCATTGACATGGGCGCCCGGGAGCTCGATTCCTCAAGCCACCCCGCGCCCGCTCTCTTGTGGTTACTCAGGCACCGTAGGAGAGTGGCCTCTGACATGGAAGAACGCACTTTTCAGTGACTGGGGAACCTGATGGTGACCAAGCAGTACACGGGCTCGCCCGACGAGGCGGACCTGAGGCGGGCGGACTCGCTGGGGCGGGAGATCTTCTCGGACGTCGCCAACAAGTGGGCGCTCCTGATCATCGAAGCCCTGGGAGAGCGCACCCTGCGCTTCAGCACGCTGCGCGACGAGGTCGAGGGCATCAGCCACAAGATGCTGACCCAGAACCTGCGAATGCTGGAGCGGTACGGGCTGCTCGAGCGGACCGTGTACCCCACCGTGCCGCCGCGGGTCGAGTACACCCTCACCGAACCGGGCCAGGCCCTGCGGGCGACGATCGACGGACTGTGCGACTGGACCCACCGGTACTTCGGGCACATCGAGGCCTCGCGCCGCCGCTTCGACGCCTGACGGGAACGGCGGGATGCGGGCGGCGGCAGGTTCCAGCCGTGCGTGCCGCCGAGTGCGCGCAGAGCGGCGGAAGATCGACTTCCGGCGGGACGGCCGCTCCGCGAGACTGAGGAAGGGCTGTCCCCGACGGAAGGCCGAGGTGCGTGATGGCGGAGCCGGAGGACGCCCTCACCATCCGCCATGTCGCCGAGCGGCTGATGAAGGCACACCCCGACGTGGACGCCGATCTGGTGGAGGACTCGGTACGCACGGCGTACGAAGAGCTCCGCTACGCACGTGTGCGCACCTACCTGCCGATCCTGATGGAGCGCAGGGCCAAGGACCTGCTGCCCTCAGACGAGCGGACGGATCGCCAGACCTGACGGTCGGCTCAGCGGCTCGGCGGCGGCGCGGTCTTCAACCCCTCGAGCAGCGCGGTCAGGTAGCGGTGCGCCGCGTCGGTCCGCTCCGCCGGGCTGCCGCCGTGGACGTGCACGGCGTACGCGATCCCGCACATCAGCGGTACCAGGTCGGTGGGGGCGAGGTCGGCCCGGACCACCCCGGCCTCGCGGGCCCGGTCGAGGAGGGTCTTGCCGGCCGACCACACGGACGCCTTGAGCTCCGCGGTCCGCGACAGGGCGTCGGTGGACGCCGCGGTGACCGGCGCCAGCGACGCGTCGGTCACCTGGGCCTCCACGGTGCGGAACAGGAAGCCTTCCAGCGCGCGCCAGGGATCGGTGTCGGCCAGCGCCTCCTCGCCGTGGGCCGCCAGAGACTCGAGGCACGGGGTGGCCACGGTCTCGAGGAGCGCCTCCGGCGTGGCGAAGTGACGGTAGACGGTTCCGACACCGAGTCCGGCGCGGCGGGCGACGTCGTTGAGTTGGAGGGGGACGCCCTGGTCGACCAGGGCGCGGGCGACGGCCACGATCCGGTCCCAGTTGCGGGCCGCGTCCTTGCGCAGTGGCGTCGTCGTCATGGGCCCATCCTAATCGGATGGGCCATCCGCTCCGCCCCCTCCGGCCGGCCCGGGTGCAGGTCAGCCGAGGTCCGGGAGGGCGGTGGCGAGCGGGGCATGGCGTTCGGTGAGCCGGCGCACGGCCGCGGCCAGGCGGGGGTCGGTCGCCGGGCGGAACGGCCGTACCGGGCGCGCCCGGGATCCGATGACGAGGCCCGTGCGACCCGCCAGGGCCGCGTCCGTCGCCGCGACGATCGACGGCCTGGCCGCCACGGACGCCGGGCCCGAAGTGGAGCGTTCGAACCTGCGGCGCACCAGCGGCCACAGCAGCCGCAGGGCAGGCGAAACGATCTCGGGGTCGGAGAGGGTGCCGTCGGTCATGTCGGTCGCGGCGCCGCCCGGGTCGGCGGCGAAGACCGATACGCCCGTGCCGTCCAGCCGCGCGGCCAGGTCGAGGGTGTACGCGAGGTGGGCGAGCTTGGCACGTCCGTACCAGTGGAAGCCGTAGTAGCCGCCGGGTGGTTCCACCGCTTCGAACACCCGCTTCGCGGCCACGACCGCACCGGAGGTCACGTTCACGATCCTGCCGGACCCGCACGCCGTGAACGTGGGCAGCAGCAGTTCGGTCAGGAGGTACGGCGAGAGGTGGTTGACGACGAAGGAGGCCTCGACACCACCGATGTCATGCCGCTTCGGGAACATCGCGCCGATGTTGTTGACCAGCACGGCCGGCGGTGCGCCCGCCGCGGCGCGTTCCGAGGCGATCCGGCCGGCGAGGTCGCGCACCTCGTCGAGGGAGGAGAGGTCGGCGCGGAGGAACCGGCCGGGGCGTGCCGGATTGACCGCGTTGATACGGCCGACCGCCCGGGCTCCGCGGTCGGCGTTCCGGCCGACCACGGTGACGGAGAGGCCGGCGGCGGCCAGCCCCAGCGCCGTCTCCAGACCGATGCCGCCCGTGCCGGCCGTCACCACGGCCATCGCGCTCCCGCTGCTGTTCATGCCCAGCCCTCCCGTACCCACATCCGGATAGTGCATCCGCTTCGAGGGTGACGGTAACAGATATCCGGATGACCTATCCGCTTGATGTCACGGAGATGCCGATGGCCTGGACCGGGCCTTCGAGGTCGGGGGCACCCGGCGGGCCGCCGGAGGAACCGGGCTGCCGGGCGTAGCGGTTACCCTGCTGTGCACCGTTCGTGATCACCTTGGAGGAACACCCGTGCCCGAACCGCATCCCGGGAACCGCCCCACCCTGGAGGCCGTCGCGGCGCTCGCCGGGGTGTCCCGGGCCACCGCCTCCCGCGTGGTCAACGGCGGAGACGGCGTCCGCGCGCATCTGGCGGAAAGGGTGCGCGAGGCGATCCGCGACCTGGGGTACGTCCCCAACCCGGCGGCCCGCACCCTGGTCACCCGCCGCACCGGAGCCGTCGCGGTGATCATCGCCGAGCCGGAGGTCCGGATATTCTCGGACCCCTTCTTCTCCCACCAGGTCCGCGGCATCAGCAAGGAGTTGACCGCCCACGACACCCAACTGGTCCTGCTGCTGGTGGAGGACCGGTGCGACTACGACCGCATCGAGCGCTACCTCGCCGGCGGTCACGTCGACGGAGCCCTCGCCTTCTCCCTGCACACCGACGATCCGCTGCCCGCCATCACCCGGCGCATCGGCATGCCCACGGTCTACGGCGGCCGCCCCGGCTGGACCGACGGTCCCGGTCCCGGGGAGGACGAGGGCGTGGCCTACGTCGACGCGGACAACCGCGGGGGCGCGCGGGACGCCGTACGGTACCTGCTGGCGCAGGGCCGGCGGCGGATCGCGCACATCGCGGGTCCGCTCGACCAGACTTCGGCGGCCGACCGGCTGAGCGGCTACCGGGACGTGCTCCCGGGCGATGTCCCCGACCTGTTCGCCGAAGGGGACTTCACCCCGGCGGGCGGGGCCCGCGCCATGGCCGAACTCCTGGACCGCGACCCCGGGATCGACGCCGTCTTCGCCGGGAACGACCTGATGGCCACCGGCGCGCTGCGGGTGCTGCGGGAGCGGGGCCGGACGGTCCCCGAGGACGTGGCGCTGGTGGGCTTCGACGACGCCGAGTCCGTGGCGGAGGGCACCGACCCGCCGCTGACCACCGTGCGTCAGGACATCGAGGGGATGGGGCGCATGATGGCGCAGCTGTTGATGCGCACCCTGGACGGGACTCCGGAGGAGCGGGCCGCGGTCGGTCCGGTGATCACCGCGACCTCGCTGGTCCGGCGCGCTTCGGCCTGACGCCGCCCACGCGGACATGCCTCATGTGCCGTGCCGGCCGAAAAAACGGCCGCCGGGGCCCGCGTGACAGCGGGTCCCGGCGGCCGGGCCGAGCGGAGGGACGTCCGGGATCAGCCGCGCACGGGGCACTGCTTCCAGGAGAAGTGGTAGATGCTGTTGATGCTGCCGTCCGTCGAGTCGAGGGCCATGAAGCTGGTCTGCGACGGGTCGGAGGAGCCCACTTCGGCGCGCAGTTCGGTGTTGATGTTGAAGTTGCGCTGCTCGCCACAGGGTGCGAACACCAGGGCTTCGATGCCCGTGGTGTCGGTCGCCTGCCAGTTGTCCTCGTAGCGGCCGTTGAACTTGTGGGAGCGCTGGGCGGTCTGGCTCATGCCCTGGAAGTAGTAACTGGCCTTCTGGGTGCCGGTCGCGCCCTCCTGCAGGTTGCCGTAGCCCCGGTAGTCGACCTGCGCCACGGCGTAGGTGTAGCCCTGGGGGACGTGCACCTGGAGGGAGAGGAGACAGTTCTTGCGGCCTTCGATGGCGGGGGCGCCACCGCCGGCCTGGGCCACGTACTCGCTGTAGGTGACGGTGAAGGCCGAGTTGTCCGGCGCCACCGCGACGGCGGCGCTGCCTGGGCGGCAGCCCGATCCGTTGATGGAGGCGACGTCCACGGTCACCTTGTCGGTGGGCGCCGAGGGGGAGGCCCCGGCTGTGGGGGTCAGCGTGACGAGCGTTGCGGTCACGGCGGCTGCGGTGAATCCGGTACGGAGCGACTTGATCACACCGTCATGGATAGCCGCCGGCGGCGGCGCCGGACGGCCGACGGGTACGCGCTCTCACCTCGATGGCCGAAACGATTCACCGCAGAAACGATAAACCTGCGCATACCGGTCCGCCGAACGGCCGCAGGTGGCACGGAGCACCGAGTCGCACCGGCCATCAAGTCCCGCTTGTCCTAATATCGGCGAGATCCTTCAGGCCCTGCGGTGAGGAGTCCCATGTCCCGCGTACGACGGTCCGCCGCCCGGGCCGCGCTGGCGCTCGCCACCGTCCTGGCCGTCACGGCGACGGGACACGCACCCGCCTTCGCCGCGGTCCACCACACCGGCGACGAGGCCGCCGTGCTCGGCGAGGAGCACGCCCGCGCGCACGCGCAACTGCGCCGGGCCGCCAAGGGCACCCAGGGCTATCCGCAGGCGAAGCGCACGGCGAGCCTGACCTCGCTGGAGGAGTCCCAGCGCAAGGTCAACGCCGGTTTCGACGCGGCGCGGTTCGGCCGCTTCACGGAGTTCTTCCCCTCGCCCGACTTCGGTGTCCACGTGGCCCTGCTGCCGACGGGCAAGGTGCTGCTCTTCTCCTTCGAGCGGGTGGAGGCCGATCCCACCAAGGAGACCGGCCCCACGAACACGGTGGGGCGCACGAACGCCGGCCGGGCCTACCTCTGGGACCCCGCCAAGGGCACCGGCGCCCGGGCCTTCAAGAACGTGCCGCCGCCGGTGGTGCTGATGCCCGACGGCACCTACGCCCCGCGCCCCGCGCCGTTCTTCTGCGCCGGGCACTCCTACCTCCCCAACGGCATGGTCGGGGTCTTCGGCGGCAACGTCGGCGGCAAGGGCGGCAGCGGCGCCAAGCTGTCCTTCGTGTTCGACCCGTGGACCGAGACCTGGTTCCGCAACCGCGACATGGCCGTCGGCCGCTGGTACCCCTCCGTAGTAACCGCGGCGGACGGCCGGCAGATCATCATGTCCGGCCAGTCCGAGCGCGGTACGGGCACCCCCACGCCGGTCGTGGAGCGCTTCCCCGCTCTGGGGCGCCCCGTACCCTGGCGCCCGTTCGACATCCCCGTGAACGTTCCCGCGGAGCGGCTCCGTTCCGAGGCCCCCTTCCGCAACGACTATCCGCACCTCTTCTCCCTGCGGGACGGGAAGATCTACGGACTCGGCCGCGACGCCGACCAGCAGTGGCTGTTCGATCCGGTCAAGGACGTGCGCACCGACCTGCCCCGGCGGCCCGCCGACTTCCGGGGCTACGGTTCGGCCGTGCCGCTGCCGGCCGGCTTCCGCGGCCCGGACTCCGTCCTGGTGCTCGGCGGCGACCCGCGCGACCCGCTCACGTACCGGCTGTCCGGCGGCCGCTGGAGCATCGAGGAGCCGAGGGCCTTCGGCCGCACCCAGGACGGCACCCTGATCCTGCCGGACGGCACGCTGCTCACCGTCAACGGCGCCCTGGACACCCGGGACTACGGCAACGGCCCCTTCAACCCGAAGGCGGACCTGAAGTACCGGCAGATCGAACTGCGCGACGCGCGCGGCCACTGGAAGCCGGGTCCGGCCCAGCGGCTGCCCCGCGGCTACCACTCCAACGCCCTGGTCCTGCCGGACGGGCGGATGATGGTCACCGGCGACGAGCTCCAGCAGATCGCCAACGACCCCGACATCAAGGACGGGATGGACGGCAGCATCGAGCTGTTCGAGCCCGCCTACCTGCACCGGGGCGCTCGCCCGGCGCTCGACCGGGCGCCTGCGGGTGAGCTCGGCCACGACACGGCCTTCCAGGTCACGAGCTCGACGGCGAAGGACGTCAAGCGCGCCGTCCTGCTGGCACCGACCACCGTCACCCACTCGGTCAACACCAGCCAGCGCCACCTGGACCTCCGGATCACCGGCGTGCGCGGCACCACGCTCGGGCTCCGGACCCCGCCGAGCGCGGCCGACGCCCCGCCCGGGTACTACATGCTCTTCCTGCTCGACGCGAAGGGCGTGCCCAGCACGGCGAAGTGGGTGAAGCTGGGCGTCCGCCCGCGGTCGCGCTGAGCACTCAGGGGCAGGGGGGCGGTTCGACTACGGCCCGGGCAGCGGCGGTTCGACCTTCGCCAGCCAGGTGGCGAGGAGCTGCTCCAGCTGCGCGGCCTCCAGCGGTGTCAGGCCGTCCAGCAGGCTCCGCTCGTTGCGCATGTGCTCGGCGAAGGCCTGGTCGATCAGGTCCCGTCCGGCCGGTGTGAGCGCGACCACCCGGCCCCGGCCGTCGGCGGTCGAGCGGCGGCGGGTGACCAGCCCGTCGCGTTCGAGGCGGTCGATCCGCTTGCTCATGGCACCCGTCGTCACCATGGTGTGCGCGGCGAGCTCTCCGGGTGCCCGCTCGAACGGCTCCCCCGCCCGGCGCAGGGTGGCCAGCACGTCGAACTCCCCTTCGCCGAGGCCGTACTTGCGGTAGACGAGGGCGAGGCGGTCGGTCAGGAGCAGGCCGAGCCGGTGCAGCCGCCCGATCACGCCCTGGGGGCTGACGTCGACGTCGGGCCGTTCGCGGGCCCACTCGTCCTGGATGCGGGCCACGTGGTCCTTGGGCTGGGGTTTCACGGGAACAGCATAGCGTTACCTTCCATGGAAGGTATTGTATCTTCCATGGAAGACAATCTGCGGTGGTCACTGGTCACGGCGATCGCCCCGGTGGCGTGGGGCACGACCTATTTCGTCACCCGCGCGTTCCTGCCCGACGGCCATCCGCTCTACGGGGGTGTCATCCGGGCCCTGCCGGCCGGGCTGCTGCTGCTCGCGGTGGGCCGGCGGCTGCCGAGCGGCAGCTGGTGGTGGCGGGCGCCGCTGCTCGGCGTCCTCAACATGGGCGGCTTCTTCGCGCTGGTGTACCTGGCCGCGCAGCGGCTGCCGACCAGCGTGGCCTCGACCGTCATGGCGACGGCTCCGCTGGTGATGATGCTGTTCGCCTGGGCGCTGCTGGCCGAGCGGCCGGGCCCGCGACACCTGGCCGGTGCGGGCGTCGGGGTCGGCGGCGTCTGCCTGATGCTGCTGACCCCGGGCGCACCCCTCGACCTCCTCGGCGTGCTCGCCTCGGCCGCCGCGATGGGGATGGCCTCGCTCGGCTACGTACTGACCAAGCGGTGGGGCGCCGGGGTGGACGTGCTCTCGTCGACGGCCTGGCAGCTCTTGGGCGGCGGGCTGCTCCTGCTGCCCCTGGCGGTCGCCGTGGAGGGGGCGCCGCCGCACCTGGACGGCCCCGCGCTGGCCGGCTTCGGCTACGTGACCGTGGTGGCGACCGCGGTGGCCTTCGCCGCCTGGTTCGCGGGGCTGCGGCACCTGCCCGCCGGGACCGTCGGGCTGCTGGGCCTGCTCAATCCGGTGACGGGCGTCCTGCTGGGCACGGCCGTCTCCGGGGAGTCCCTCGGCCCGCTGCAGCTCTGCGGCCTGGCGCTCGCACTGACCGGGGTCCTGCTGGGGCGCCCGACGGCACCGCGCCCGCACCCGGGGACTCCGGGACGGGCGCGGACCGAGGCCTCGGGGACTACTCGCTGAGGGTGTCCACCGTCGGAGCGGGGCCGAAGCGGACCACCGCCGCGCGGCCGGCCGTACGCAGGATCAGGTCGGGCCCGCCGGTCAGCAGGGCGGCGTCGTACGGAGCCAGCTCCTCGACGCGGCCCGCGCCGGACCCGGAGCCGGAGCCGGGACCGGGGCCCCCGTCGCCGGTCCGGTGCAGCACGGCCGGCCCGTCCAGGGCCACGATCAGCAGGGTCTCCCCGGGCGGCACGGCGAGCGCGAGCACGCCCCGTACGACCGCGGTCTGCGCCCGGGTCTCGCTCCGCCGGTACATCACGTTGAAGTTGACCACCGGACCGTCGAGGAGCCGGCAGTCCGTCGGCTCGTCCCCGGCGAAGTCACGCGGCGCGAACCGCTCGTCCACCAGGTGTCGGACGCCGGCCACCGCGAGGTCCATGCCGGCGCCCTCGGCCAGGGTGAGGGTGCGGTCGACCCCGGGGAAGGAGGAGAAGGGCCCGTCGGCGGCGACCTCCGCGAGGCTCACCCGCCAGGCGAAGTCCCCGGTGCCGGCGCCCTCGGGCCGTGCGGCGATCTCGCGGGTGACTCCCCCGCCGTTCTTCCACGGGGTCGCGCCGCGGTCGGCCGCGCGCAAGAGGCGCAGCCCGTCGCCGCCGCTCACGCGGTCGGCCCGGTCAGCCGCGCGGTCAGTTCCCCGGCGTCGGTGAGGAACCACGCCTGGCGTCCGCGATTGCACTCGCGGACGAAGTCGCGCAGCGCCGAACTGGACGCCGTGTGGCGGGAGATGTCGCCGAGGACGACGATGCCGACCCGGTACTGGGCGAACTTCTGGATGATCTCCCCGGCGACCCGGGTGCTCAGCTTGAAGAACGCGTCGTCGAACCGTTCGGCGGGGATGACGACCCATTGCGCGCCCTGGTAGGAGGCGTCGCCGATGCAGTCGAGGGCATCGCGTTCGCCCGCGATGACCTCGCCCTCGGCCGCGCACATCAGGACGGGTACGTCATTGATCGTCTGCAGGGTGCTCATGGAGGTCGAGGCTAGTTCGGGACGCCGACGGCGTCGACGCGATTCGGTCGACGCGATTCATGCGACGCGATTCATGCGACGCGATTCAGGCGACGCGACTCGGCCGAGGTGAGTCAGGCGACACGGTTCAGGCGCCCTTCTCCATCGAGGGGCGCAGCCGGCCCAGCAGGGCGTAGAGCGTCGCGCTCTCGGCCTCGTCGAGGGTGTCGAGCGCGCCGTGCATGTCCTGCATCTCCTCGCGGACCCGGCGGATGACCTCGCGGCCTGCGTCCGTGGCCACGACGTTCTTGACGCGGCGGTCGGCGGGGTCCGGCTCCCGGCGCACCAGCTCGCGGGCCTCCAGGCGGTCGACGATGCCGGTCACGTTCGAGGCGTCGCACACCAGCAGGGTGGCGAGGCCGCGCATGGGCACGGGGCCGTCGAGCTGGGCGAGGACCCTCGCCTGGGTGGAGGTGAGGCCGTGCTGGGCGGCGGCGGCCGCGAACTCGCGCCATTGGGCGGTGCCGATGGCCGCGAGCAGCTCCAGCAGCTGGAGCTTGGTGGGGGTGTGCGTGGCGGTGTCGCTCATACCTGGAGCGTACTCAGGATGTTTGACATTATCAATTGTTTACTTGACCACCTTAACTATCGACGTCTACCGTCAGTCGAGTTACTTGAGGAAGTCAAACATCTGCGTTCCGAAGCTCTTCAGCTCCGAAACACGAAGAAGGTCCCCCCAGCCATGAGCACCCCCTCCCCCGCCACCCCGGCCTCCGGGCCCCGGAACGAGACGGTCATCGTCTTCGCCCTGAGCCTCGCCGCCATGGTCGTGTCGATGATGCAGACCCTGCCGGTCCCGATCCTGGGACTCATCCGCGACGACCTCGGCACCTCGACCGCGAACGTGAGCTGGGTGACCACCGCCACCCTGCTGTCGGCGGCCGTCTTCACCCCGCTCCTGGGCCGGTTCGGCGACCAGCACGGCAAGAAGCCCACCCTGGTGGCCGTGCTCGGCGTCATGGTCGTCGGCTCCGTCATCGCGGCGCTGGCGTCCACGCTGCCCCTGCTGATCCTGGGCCGGGTGCTCCAGGGCGCCGCGACGGCGATCTTCCCGCTGGCCCTCTCGGTCCTGCGCGAAGAGGTCCGGCCGCAGAAGCTGCCGGGAGCGATGGCGCTGGTCAGCGGCACGCTCGCGTTCGGCAGCGGCCTCGCGCTCGTCGCGACCGGGCTGCTCACCTCCGGGTCGGACGCGGACTACCGCAACGCCTTCTGGATGGCGACGGGCTTCGCCCTGCTGGCCCTGCTCGCGGTCGTCTTCCTGGTCCCCGCGACCCGGCACAAGACCGGCGGGCGCACCGACTTCCTCGGCGCGCTGACCCTCGGCCTCGCGCTGCTGCTGCTCCTGCTGCCGATCTCCCAGGGCCACGAGTGGGGCTGGACGTCCGGCCGTACGCTCGGCAGCTTCGCCGGCGCCGCCGTCATGACCGCGGTCTGGGTGCTCGTCGAGCGCAAGGTCCGCGAGCCCCTCGTCGACATGAAGATGTTCGTCCACCGCCCGGTCCTCATGGCCAACCTGGCCGGCGTCCTCGTCGGCTTCGGCATGTTCGCGAACTTCCTGGGCGTCTCGTACCTCGTCCAGATGCCCGAGGCGCTCACCGGCTACGGCTTCGACGCGTCGATCCTGCGCGCCTCCGTGCAGTTCCTGCTGCCCGGCGCCATCGTCTCGCTGCTCGCCTCGCCCGTGGGCGGCCAGATCGTGCGCCACCGCGGTCCGCGCGTGGCACTGGGGCTGGCCGCCGCGCTCGGCGCGGCCGGCTTCGCCTGGCTCGTCCTGGACCACCAGCACAGCCTCTCGGTGATCGGCGCCGGACTGGTCGTCGGCGCGGCCGTCAGCTTCGGCTACGCGGCCATGCCCGCCGTGATCATGTCCAGCGTCCCGCACCACCAGAGCGGCATCGCCAACGGCATCAACTCGATCTCCCGCTCCACGGGCAGTGCGATCGGCAGCGCCGTCGTCACCACGATCCTGGCCTCGAAGACCATCGAGCACCTGCCCGCGGGCGTGCCCCCGCTGCCCGCCGAGTCCGGCTTCACCCTCACCTTCGGGATCGGGGCCGTGGCCTTCGCGCTGGTCGCGGTGATCAGCTGGATCGGGCTGCGGGGCGGACACCGCACCGTGGCGGCTTCCGCGCAGCCCGGGGCGGCCGAGCAGAACGAGAAGGCCCTGACGGCCGAGACGGCGGAGACGGCCGGAGAGGCCGGGGCGGCCCGGCAGGCCGAGGCCGTGGAAGCCACCCGCTGACCGACTGAGCGACCCACACCACCGGCCCGGCGGCCCCCCTGCCGCGTGTCGTTCGCGGCGGGGGGACCGCCGGGCCTTGCATGGTGGGTGCATGAAGGCTACGGACGTCATCGCCGACGGGTTCGGACGCATCCGGGAGATCGTGCACGAGGCCGTGGACGGGGTCCCGGCCGAGCTGCTGAACGCGCGCGTCGATCCGGCGGCGAACTCGATCACCTGGCTGGTCTGGCACCTGGCCCGCATCCAGGACGACCACATCGCCGACGCGGCCGGCCTGGAGCAGCTGTGGCAGGCCGGGGGCTGGGCGGACCGGTTCGCCCTGCCGCTGCCCGCCGGGGCCACCGGGTACGGCCATTCGGCGCGCCAGGCGGGCACGGTCCGCGTGGACTCGGGCGAGCTGTTGCTGGGGTACTTCGACGCGGTGCACGAGCAGAGCCTCGGGTTCGTCCGGGGGCTCGCCGCCGCCGATCTGGACCGGGTGGTCGACGAACGCTGGGACCCGCCGGTCACCCTCGGGGTGCGGCTGGTCAGCGTACTGGCCGACGACCTGCAGCACGCCGGGCAGGCCGCCTTCGTCCGCGGCGTGCTGGAGCGGACGAAGGGCTCCTGAAGGCCCGCCCTCGCCCACCCGGCCCCCGCCCGGGCCCGTCCCGTTGCCCGGACAGCGTCGTACCGTACGGCGACGGCCGCCGGCGGGGCCGCTCCACGCGGTGGGGCCGGGACCCGTCCGGGTCCCGGCCCCCTCTCGTTACGCCCCGCTCGCGTCGAGCATGTCCTCACGCTCGACGATCTTCACGCGCTCGCGGCCCTGGGGCTCACCGAGGGCCTTCTCGGCCGCGTCCAGCCGGTGCCAGCCCTCCCACGTGGTGAAGCGGACGCTGCGCTCGGCGAGGAAGGCCTCGACGGCCTCCGGAGCGGGCGTGGCCGGCGTGCTCAGGCTGCCCTCCGCGTGGTCGGCGAGCAGGTTCGCGACGGTCTCGTTCGCGTCGCCCTTGGTGTGGCCGATCAGGCCGACGGGACCGCGCCGGATCCAGCCGGTGACGTACGTCGACTGCAGGTGGGCGCCGGCTTCGATCACGCGGCCGCCCTCGTCCGGGACGGTGCCGGAGTCGACGTCCCAGGGGAGCTTGGGCAGCTCGTCCGAGAGGTAGCCGACGGCCCGGTAGACGGACTGGACGTCCCAGTCGGTGAACCGGCCGGTGCCCTTGACGTTGCCGGTGCCGTCGAGCTCGGTGCGCTCGGTGCGCAGGCCGACCACGCGGCCGTCCTCGCCGAGCACCTCCGCGGGCGACTCGAAGAAGTGCAGGAACAGCTTGTGCGGACGCTCGCCGATGTCGCGGATCGCCCAGTTCTCCAGGGTCTTGGCGACCATGTCGGCCTGCTTGTTGGCCCGGCGGGTGGCTATGGAGCCCTCGTCGTAGTCGATGTCCTCGGGGTTGACGATGACCTCGATGTTGGGCGAGTGGTCCAGTTCCCGGAGCTCCATCGGGCTGAACTTGGCCTGGGCCGGACCGCGACGTCCGAAGACGTGGACCTCGAGCGCCTTGTTGGCCTTGAGGCCGTCGTAGACGTTCGCCGGGATCTCGGTCGGCAGCAGCTCGTCGGCCGTCTTCGCGAGGATGCGCGCGACGTCGAGGGCGACGTTGCCGACGCCGAGCACGGCGACCTTCTCGGCCTCCAGCGGCCAGGTGCGCGGGACGTCCGGGTGGCCGTCGTACCAGGAGACGAAGTCGGCGGCGCCGTAGGAACCGTCGAGCTCGACGCCCGGGATGGTGAGCGCGCGGTCGGCCGTGGCGCCGGTGGAGAAGATCACGGCGTCGTAGAAGGACTGCAGCTCGTCGAGGCTGATGTCGTTCGGGTAGTCGACGTTGCCGAAGAGGCGGACCTGCGGCTTGTCGAGCACCTGGTGCAGGGCGGTGATGATGCCCTTGATGCGCGGGTGGTCGGGGGCGACGCCGTACCGGATCAGGCCGAAGGGCGCCGGCATCCGCTCGAAGAGGTCGATGGACACACCGGGCTCGACGGCGGCCTCGGACTTCAGCAGCGCGTCGGCGGCATAGATTCCGGCGGGGCCGGCACCGACGATTGCTACCCGCAGAGGGCGAGGCATGGCAGGGGTTCCCTTCGAGCGACGGCAAGGTGGATCAAGGGGAACCCTAAACGAAGGTATGCCTAACCCAGCACCCGGTCTCGCTTTATGACCCCATAATCAAAACTTATGACCTCTCCAAGCTGCGCTTGGGGGCGAGGCGAACTCGCTGGTCAGTGGGCACGCCACCTGACAGACTGAAACCGCTTGATCACCCCAGGAGGACGAATGGCTGACGAAACAGACACCCCGCAGGCCTCTCAGGCCTCACAGGCCCCGCAGGACGAGTCCCCGGCCGATGCGGCCAAGCGCAAGTTCCGGGAGGCCCTGGAGCGCAACGCGGCGAACGCCCAGTCCCAGCAGGCGCACCAGAGCCGGGCGAAGGTCCAGGGTGCCAGCAGCGGCCCCGGCGGCAAGAACAAGAAGGTCCGCCGCAAGACCGGCTGACCCTCGGATCCGAGGAGCTCAGTCTCGCCGCCGCGGCGGCGGGACCGGGCGACTCCACCCGCCATTGGGCCACCCGGGTGAGGGAGGATAACTCCTGACACTGTCGGCAGTTGATCAGCTCGTCCCGCCGAGGGCAGCTATCTCATGCGACAGTGCGACAGAAGGATCCCCCACATGTTCAAGAAGTTCATGGCCACCGCCGCCGTCACCGCCTCCGTGCTCGGCGCGGGTGCCGCAGTCGCCTCCCCGGCCATGGCCATCGGCAACGACGAGGGTGTCACCACCGTCAACGGCAACGGCGCCGCGCAGATCTACGGCAACCAGGAGACCCACGGCAAGATGAGCCCGCAGCTCAGCGCCGTCCAGGGCTCCCTCAACAAGCTCTGCATCGGCCTGCCGGCCAAGGTCAACGCCCAGTCCCTGCTGGCGGTCATCGCCAACATCGGCGTCCAGGACATCAACGTCGCGTCCAACCCGCAGAACCAGCAGTGCGCCGAGAACTCCACCCAGGCGAAGGGTGACGAGACGGCCTCGCACATCCTCAGCAACATCCCGGTCCTCTCCGGCAACCTCTCCGCCGGCAGCTGATCGACCCGGCTTCGCGCCGGTGTCACGCGTCACGCGTGATGCCGGCGCGTTTCATTTGGTCTAGACCTTGACAGGTACAGACCACTTTCGCTTCAGTGGGCGCAGTTGCCCCCCACGGCAATTCCCCCCACTGAAGGAGCAGTTGCGTGATACGTACGCTTCGCCGCCGTGCCCTCTCCCTGGCCGCCGCCGCGGCCGTCACGGTCGGCCTCGCCATCGCCCTCCCCTCCTCCCCCGCCTCGGCGGCGGCCCCCTGCGCCGGCGCCTGGACCTCGTCCGCCGTCTACACGAACGGCATGAGCGCCTCGTACGCCGGACACAACTGGCAGGCCAAGTGGTGGACCCAGGGCGAGACGCCCGGCACCACCGGGCAGTGGGGCGTCTGGTCGGACCAGGGCGCCTGCGGTGGCGGTGGCCAGGACCCCGACCCCGACCCCGGCAATCCGTCCGGATTCGTGGTCTCCGAGGCCCAGTTCAACCAGATGTTCCCGAACCGGAACCCCTTCTACACGTACAACGGCCTGGTCGCGGCGCTGTCCGCCTACCCCGGATTCGCCAACACCGGGGACGACACCGTGAAGCGGCGCGAGGCCGCGGCCTTCCTCGCGAACGTTTCGCACGAGACGGGCGGACTCGTCTACATCGTCGAGCAGAACACCGCCAACTACCCCCACTACTGCGACGCGAGCCAGCCGTACGGCTGTCCGGCGGGGCAGGCGGCGTACTACGGCCGCGGACCCATCCAGCTGAGCTGGAACTTCAACTACAAGGCGGCCGGTGACGCGCTGGGCATCAACCTCCTCGCCAACCCGTACCTCGTGGAGCAGGATCCGGCCGTCGCCATGAAGACGGCGCTCTGGTACTGGAACACCCAGAACGGCCCGGGCACGATGACCGCCCACGCCGCCATGGTGAACGGCGCGGGCTTCGGCGAGACCATCCGCTCCATCAACGGGTCCCTGGAGTGCAACGGCGGCAACCCCGCCCAGGTCCAGAGCCGCATCTCGAAGTACCAGAGCTTCACCCAGCTGCTGGGGGTGACTCCGGGCAACAACCTCGGCTGCTGATCCGCCGATCCGCGGCCCGGGCCCCTTCTCCGCTTCCCGCGCCGGCGCCGACAAGGCCGGAGCCGGCCGGTGACTGTGCACGGGCCGGCTCCAGGGGTGGGGCAGGGGGATCAGAGGGGCGACGTGGCCGCGCCGGCTGCCGCTGGACCGGTTGCTGCGGGTCGCGGCCGAGGCGCGGGCCGCCGAGATCGCGGGCCAGGTGGATCCCGCCCCCGCGACCGAGGGACGCCCGTACGGCGGGGGTGACACGCACCTGCGCAAGGTCGCCGAGGCCCGGAAGAAGGGTTTCCTGCCCGCGCTCAAACCCTGACCCCTGCTGATCCGCGGGGCGGTCAGCTGGTGCGCAGGGCGGTCGCGAGCTGGGCCCGCGAGCGGACGTCGAGCTTCTGGTAGATGCGGGTCAGCCGGGCCTCCACCGTCTTGACGCTGAGGAACAGCTTCGCCGCGGCCTCCTGGTTGCTGGCGCCCTGGCTGACGAGCAGGGCGAGCCGGGTCTCGGCCTCGGTCAGCACCGCGGCCGCCGGCACCTGCGCACCGCCCCCCTCGCCGGGAGCCGGCTCCCTCGCGAGCTCCGTCCAGGGAACCGCCCCGGCCGGGCCGAACACCTCGGCCGCCGCCCGCAGCGCCGCGCGGGCGGGGGCCCGCCGGCGCCTGCGGCGCTCCACCCGGGCGAGGGCGAGCAGCGTACGGCCCCGCTCCAGCGGCAGTTGCAGGTCGTCGAAGCGCCGCGCCGTGGACTCCAGCAGGTCGACGGCCGCGTCGGCCTCCCCCTGGGCGGACAGGCACAGGCCCCGGGCCCGGTCGAGGGCGGCGATCACGCCGGTGCGGCCCAGGCCCAGGGCGACCGTACGGACGCGGTCGAGGAGTTCGGCGGCCTCGCCGGGCTCGTCCGCGGCGATCAGCGCCTCGGCCAGCTCTCCGTGCCAGCGCAGGACGGAGGGGTCCACCACTTGCTGGGCGGCTTCCAGCGCGGCGACGCGGCGCAGGGTGGCGACCGCCTTCGCCGCCTCTCCGGTGGCCAGTTCGACCAGGCCGAGCGCGTGCAGGCTGCGGGAGAGGAAGACCTGGTCCTGCTCCTCCTGTGAGGCCTGGATGCCGCGCCGGGCGTAGCCGGCGGCGCGCGCGAAGCTGCCGCCCATGGCCTCGGCCATCGCGGCGAGGTACCAGGCGGGGCCGGGCGACAGGCCCGCCTCGATCGTCAGTTCCAGGGCCCGGCGGGCGTGGGCGGAGGCGGCCTCGCAGCGGCCGCTGCGCAGCTCCACCTCGGTGAGGCTGCGCAGGACCTCGAAGACGTCCTCGGCGGAGCCGGTGCGCTGGACCGCGGGGAGCAGGACCATCGACTGGTGGCGGGCGTCGGCGAGCCGGTCGTCGAAGAGGGCGTGCCGCACGGCGAGGTACTGCGGGGCGTTGCGCATGCCGAGCGGCACCTCGGGCGCGGGCAGGGCGAGTGCCTCGGCCAGGATCTCCTCGGCGTCGGTGTCCCCGAGGATGCGGCCCATACGGGCCCGTACGGTCAGGGCCATGGCCTCGGCGGTCTGGTCGCCGCCGAGCGCGGCGAGCCGGCCGGCCTCGGCCGCCGCGTCGCGGGAGCGGACCGGGTCGCCGTCGCTGAGGTTGTGTTTCCAGGCGATCCGCAGTTGGACGGCGGCCTGGAGGGAGGGGTCCCCGGCCGCCTCGTCCATGGCGTACGCGAAGGTCTCGTCGAGGGCGCCCAGGGCCTGCCCGGCGGCGTCCATCACGGCGAGCCGGGCCCGTACCCGGTCGGCGGGCGAGGCGTCGCGGGCCAGGACGGCCCGGGTGGCGCGGCGCGCCAGGTCGGCGCGGCCCGCCCAGCCGGCGTCCTCGGCGGCCGTGACGAGCCGGGCCAGTTCCTCCCCGGCCAGCCAGGACGGCGTACGGTCGGCGGCGAGGAGGCCCAGTTCGGCGGCGAGGGCCCGCTGGCCGCGGCGGCGGCAGACGGCGGCGGCCTCGGTGATCTCCGCGGCGAGCCACTGGTCGGGGGTGTCCACGGCCAGCGCGCGGTGGCGTACGGCCTGGACCGGGTCGTCGACGGCGGCGGCCAGGGCCGCGTGCCCGGCAGCGCGTTCCGGCCAGCCCGCGTCGGCGGCGAGGGCGGTGAGGAGGGCGCCCGCGGTGAACTCCACGGTGCCGTCCTCCCCCACCCTGACCAGTGCGGCCCGTTCCGCCTCGGCCAGCTCGGCCTCGGCGTCGGGGCGGCCGGCGCGGCGGAGCAGGGAGGTGGTGGGGCGGGAGGCGAGGGCGGCGAGCAGCAGGGTGCGGCGGGCCTGGGCGGGGACCCCGGCGAGGAGCCGGCGGGCCACCTCGCGGGCCTGTCCGGAGACGGGCAGCGGGTCGGCGTGGTGGGCGCTGCTGTCGCGGGCCTCGGCGGCTTCGGCGAGGGAGTGGCCGAGGGCGAGGGCGAGGCGCGGGTTGCCGCCGCTGGCCTGGTGGATGCGGCCGGCGAGGCGGGCGGGGAGGCAGTGGCGGACGAGGAGTTCGGCGACCTCGTCGGCGCCGAGCGGGGGAACGCGTATCGCGGGGACGTCGGGGCCGCAGAGGGGTTCGCCGACGGAGGTTCCGCCCTGGACGCATTCGGCGACCAGGACCCGTACGCGGGGCGGGGTGAGGCGCAGTGCGAAACGGAGCAGATCGGTGCTCTCGGCGTCGAGCCACTGGGCGTTGTCGAGGACGAGCAGGACGGGGTGGCGGGCGGCGAGGGTGCGGAGCACCTCGACGACGGCGAGGCGCAGCGCGATGTGGTCGCGTCCGGCGCGGGGGGCGTCGGCCTCGCGGCGCAGCAGGGCGATGGCGGTGCGCTGGGGGCCGGAGAGCTGGTCCAGGGCGGCGGCGGGGACGGAGGCGAGGAGCGCGGCGGCGGAGGCTTCGGGTATCCACTGGTCGGCGGCCTCGGGGGCGAGGCGGAGCACGCTCTCGCGGCGGGATTCGGCCGCGGCCGCGACGGCGCGCACGACCTCGGTCTTGCCCGCGCCGGCGGGTCCGGTGAGCAGCGCCCGGCCGTGCGTGGTCAGCGCAAGGTCGACCGCCTTGATGAGTTCACCGTGTCCGACACTCGTGTCAGCGTTCCCCACCGCCACCACGCACAGCCACCAGCCTTCCGGTCCCCAGCTCCTGTGCCCTTCCTGTGAGAGGCGAGAATACGAGGTCGGACGGCAGGTGGACCCGGATTGTGACGCAGAATTCAGTCACGTGACCCGGAAAACCCGGCGGACCTGCCGATACGCGCGGTATCGGCAGGCCCGGGGATTCAGTTGGTCCGTACTATCGGCCCGTCAGGCCGAATTGGTGCCGGACTCCGGTGGAGGGGGAGCGACTCAGAACGCGAGGTTCCAGGAGTCGATCTTGCCGGTGTCGCCGCCGGCGTTGTCGTTCACCCGCAGCTTCCAGGTGCCGTTCGCGACCTCGGAGGAGGCGTTGACGGTGAAGACCTGGTTGATGTTGTCGGTGCTGCCGCCGGCCCGGTTGTGGACCGTGTAGACGGTGCCGTCGGGGGCCACCAGGTCGACCTTGAGGTCGCCGATGTAGGTGTGGAGGATGTTCACGCCGACCTTGAGGGCGGCCGGGGCGTTGCCGTTCACACCGCTGACGGTGATCGGGCTCTCCACGGTGGTGTTGTCACCGATGGTGACGTCCGTGCCGTTCTCGAAGCCCGGGGTGGGCGGGGTCGAGGTGACGGCGGCGACGGTCGCGGCGGCGTCGGCGAGACCGGTGCCGCAGCCGCCGGTGCAGGTGCCGGCGAGCGGGCGGGCGTTCGTCTTGATCGCCGACTCGATCTGCGCCGGGGTCAGCGCGGAGTTCGCCGACTTCAGCAGGGCGGCGAGGCCCGCGATGTGCGGGGCGGCCATGCTGGTGCCCTGGTAGGGCTTGTAGCTCTCGGCGCCGGGGGTGGTGGTGCCCGCGTTCAGCGTGGAGAGGATGGCGTTCTCGGGGGTGGTGACGGTGCCGGGCGTGTCGGTGGCGCGGCGGGTCTCACCGCCCGGGGCGGCGACGTCGATGATCGCGCCGTAGTTGGAGTAGTACGAGCGGTCGCCGGCGCGGTTGGTCGAGGCGACGTTGATCACGTTGTTGCAGCTGGCGGGCGAGAAGTTCGCGGCGTCCGCGTTGCTGTTGCCGGCCGCGACGACCACGGTCGTGCCGCGGGCGACGGCGGCGTTGATGGCGTTCTGGTAGCTGGTGCCGCAGGCGCCCGAGCCGCCGAGGCTCATGTTGATGACCTTGGCCGGGGTGGCGTTGGCCGGGACGCCGGCCACGGAGCCGCCGGAGGCCCAGGTGATGGCGTCGACGATGTCCGAGGTGGCGCCGCCGCACTTGCCGAGCACGCGGACGGGCTGGATCTTCGCGCCGTACGCGATGCCGGCGACGCCCTTGGAGTTGTTCGTGGCCGCGGCGATGGTGCCCGCGACGTGGGTGCCGTGCCAGGAGGAGTTGCTGGCCTTGGAGCCGAGGCCGCACTCGCCGTCGGTGGCGTTCCAGTCGCCCTGGTCGGCGGGGTTGTTGTCGCGGCCGTTGCCGTCGCGGGCGTCGGCGGAGCTGGAGATGAAGTCGTAGCCCGCGACGATGTTCGGGGCGACGTCCGAGTGGGCGACGTAGCCGGTGTCGATCACGGCGACGGTGACGCCGGAGCCGGTGGTCTTGTCCCAGGCACCGGGAACGTTCATGCCGGCGGTGGGCTCGAAGAGGTCCCACTGCTTGGCGTACTCGGTGTCGTTCGGGGTGACGGCCTGGGCGTAGGCGCGGGTGTCCGGCTCGACGTAGGCGACGTCCGGGTCGGCGCGGAACTGGGCCATCACGTCGGCCGCTTCGGCCGGGGCCACGGTCCCACCGAGGTTGACGAGGGCGGCTCCGGTGCCGAGGCGGCGGTCGAACTTCGCCTTCTTGCCTGCCTTCTTGCCCTTGGCGGCGGCGTCGTCGGCGGCCGCGGTGTTCGAGCTGGCCTCGGTGGCCGAGGACTTGTACCCGACGATGAGGTTCTGGACGGGCGCCGTGGCGGCGACGGTGGCGGCCGGTGCCGCGCCGGGGTTCTCGACGGCCACGGCCACGGAGGCCGCGGCGGTGGCGGAACCGGCGAGCAGGGTGACGGACATGGCCACCACGGATATGAGCCGACGTCTGGAAGCGTGCACGTGTTCCCCTTAGCGGGCCGTTTCCGGGCAGGCCGGAGCGGCCGGTCGGTGCAGTGTGGGAGGTTCCGGCGGCCGCGGGGCCGGAAGCGAGTTGGTCGGTCTCGCCCCGGCCGCCGCCGCGCGCCACGTCGTCCCGGCCGCAACGGCGGGGCAGGGACAACGGCGTTCCCGGCCCTTCCCCGGACGGTGGGGCCTACACGCCATGTGGGGTTGGCGTGTGAACCGCCCCGTCAGGGGAAGATCGCCGGTGGGCAGACAGTAGGCAACGCGGCGATGAACTCGATACGGGGAAAACCCTTGTCCGCCCCCTGCCGCACCCCCGGGGGTCCCTCGGCAGGGGCGGCGGGGTGGCCGGGGAGGGTGGCGGCGGCCAGTCGAGAAGGGTGGCGGCTAGTTCGGCGGGAAGAGTTTGCGGTAGTACGTCCAGCTGGTTTCGTTCGGTTCGCTCCACTTCTCCGGGGCGTGGGCGAATTCGGGGTGGTGGTCCGCGATGTACGCGCGGGTGCGCTCGGGGACCTGCGCGTACGCGTCGAGTTTGCGGCCCCGGCAGTGGAAGGTGAGGCCGCCGGGGCGCGCGCCCTGTTCCATCCAGGGCAGCCACGGGGACATCCGCGTCCAGGACATCGTCGAGGGGACGCTCGCCGCGTCGGTGGCCAGCGCGGCCCGGGGTGTGAAGAACTGGAAGAGTTCCAGCGCCCGGTAGGTGTCGTCGGCCGACTGGTCCGGGTACTCCTCGACCGGCAGGGGCGAGGGGTAGGCGAGCGGGATCTCCAGGCTGAAGCAGACCTGGTCGCCCAGTTCGGTGACGGGCACCGGGAACGGCCGCCACCGCTGGTTGGCCGGATCGTTCCAGACGTGGACCACCGGCTTGCCCTCCCAGGTCTCCATGATCTCCCGGGTCCGCGGGTCCAGGTAGAACGCGGCCTCCCTGGAGAGCAGCTGGTAGCCGCCGATCTCCTCGTCCGGGACGAGGCGGGCGACGTTGAGCCCTTCGAAGCCGAAGAGGTGCCGGTAGGGCTCGCCCGGGGCCCAGGCGTGGACATCACCGGTCCACCAGAACGTGACCTCGTCGCCGTCGAGCGAGGCGCGGGTGCGGGCGAATGCTTGCAGGAGTTCGGCGGGTGTCGCGGCGGATGTCATACGGTCCACTGTGCGCGGCCGCGGGCCGGGTGGGCAAGCGGTCCCACGGACAACCGGAGCCCCCTTCAAGGGGCTTGAGGGGCTGGTGGGGGCAGGTGGGTCCGGTGCCCCTGGGCCGGGCGGAGACCGCCATGCGGATGCCAGGTTGACGACGGTCGCGCCACCGGCAACGGTGACCGCCATGGGGAAAGAACGCCGACTGCTCACACTCGTCATCTGCCTGGTCCTGGGGGGCGGACTGACCGCCGCGGTGCTGGGTGCCTCGCGAGCGGCCGGTCCGCACGGGGGGACCGTCGCCGGGCGTCCGGCGCCCTCCGACTACGTGGACATACGTGATGTTCCACGCGTCCCGGCCGCCGCTCCCGCCCCGGGTGCCGACGGTTCCACCGGCTCGGTGGTGGTGGACTGCGGCCGCAACGAGCAGGGCCACTACAACGAGGACAACCTGGTGGTCTCGCCGGGCCTGCGGGCCGGCGCCCACCACACGCACGCGTACGTGGGGAACCTGTCCACGGACGCGATGTCGACCGACGCCTCCCTGGACGCGGCCGCCACGAGCTGCGCGGGCGGCGACCGGTCCACGTACTACTGGCCCGTCCTGCGGCGGCTCGACCGGCCGGGCGCGCGCCCCCACGAGCACTCGGCGGGGCACGGGAACGCGGGCGAGATCCTGCCGGAGGTCTCGGTCCTGGTGGAGTTCCGCGGCAGCCCGGTGAGCAAGGTGGTGGCGATGCCGCGCTTCCTGCGCGGGATGACGGGCGACGCCGTCGCGTACACGGCGGGCAGCGACGCCGACGTACGGGCCCGCTGGGGGTGTTCCGGCTCCCCGGACCGGCCGACCACCCGCTACCCGCGCTGCCCCGAGGGCGAGCGGGTCACCCGCACCCTGGTCTTCCCGAGCTGCTGGAACGGCATCGACACGGCCGGCGCCGGGCACCGCTCGCACCTGCGCTTCCCCGGCACGAACGGGGTCTGCCCGCCGGACTTCTTCCCGGTGCCCGAACTGCGCGTCTCCCTCGCCTACGAGGTCCCCGCGGGGGTGCCCGTGGCGCTCGACTCCTTCCCCGAGCAGCGGCACAGCCCGAAGACGGACCACGCCATGTTCGTGAACGCGATGACCGACCGGCAGATGTCCGAGGTCGTCGGCTGCCTCAACGAGGGCCGCGCCTGCCGCACCTGAGTGACGCAGGTCACGTGAACCGGGCGGGCGCCGGTGGCGTGTTCCGACCGCACCACCTAAGCGAGGAAGACGGAGAGGGTGAGATGGCCGGACCACTGTGGCCCCGCACTCGGCGGGGCTCGACCGACGAGGCACTGATCAAGTCGGTGTACGAGGAGCACGGTCACGCCCTGCTCGCGTACGCCACCCGGCTGACCGGGGACCGGGCCGCCGCCGAGGACGTCGTCCAGGAGACGCTCATCCGGGCCTGGCGGCATTCCGAAGTCCTGGTCAACGGAAAGGGTTCGGTGCGCGGCTGGCTGCTCACCGTGGCCCGCAACATCATCACCGACCGCTACCGGGCCAAGGCCGCACGGCCCCCGGAGGTCTCCGGGGCCTCGGCCACTCCCCCGGTGGAGGCGGACCACGCCGACGCGGTGGTGGACAGCATGACGGTCCTGGGGGCCCTCGACCAGCTGTCGCCGGAACACCGTGACGTCCTGAAGGAGTTGTACTACCGGCAGCTCAGCGTGGCGGAGGCGGCCGACACCCTCGGCATTCCGGCGGGTACGGTCAAATCGCGTGCGCACTACGCGCTCAAGGCGCTGCGCGACGTCTTCAGGGACCAACGTTCGAGTGACAGCAGCTTCAGAGACGGAAAACGACAGGGCAGGCCGCCCCAGCAGCCCGCCGGACTGCGTGAGGTGGTGGCATGAACCGGCAGCGGCACGAGGAGGAACTGCTCGGCCCGTACGTGCTCGGCGTCCTGGACGCCGAGGAGGTCCGCCGGATCGAGGAACACATGAGCGGATGCGTGCAGTGCCGGGAGGAGGTGGCCGCGTTGCGCGAGATGGAAGCGGCACTGGGTGAGGTGCCCGAGGAGGCGTTCCTCGACGGACCGCCGCAGGGCGGTGACCTGCTGCTCCAGCGCACCATGCGGCAGATGCGCGGCGAACGGGCCGGTGCGCAGCGCCGGCGCGCGGGGTTCGCGGGACTGGCCGTGGCGGCCTCCCTGGCCGCCGTGTTCTGGGCCGGCACGCAGCTGGGCGGCGATCCCGATCCCGTCGCGCTGCCCGCGCCGCCGTCCCCGACGGCTCCGGCGGATCCCTCGCCGCCGCCCGCCGGGACCAAGGTGCTCTCCGCGACCGATCCGGGCACGGGCGCGCGGATGACCGTGCAGATGGCGCCTGCGGCGAAGTGGGTGCGCCTGCACGCGGCGGTCACGGGAGTGCCGAAGGGCGAGCGGTGCAGGCTGGTCGTGGTCGCCAAGGACGGTACGCGCACCACCGCGGGCAGCTGGGTCGTCGGCGGCCAGGACAACGGCGAGGGCAAGGGCGCGTCGCTGGACGGTTCGGCGGCGGTGGACCCGGCGAACGTCAAGGCGGTCCTCGTGGAGAACGAGGCGGGCCGGACGTTCGTGTCCGTACCGGCCTGACGGGGCCGGGGCCGGTTCCGGGGTGACCGGGGCCGGGATGTGACGGAGCCCGGGAGCATATCCAGCTCCCGGGCTCCTGCGTGCCACCCAATTGCGCACACCGGCACGTTTAAGAGTCGCGGATCATTCTTAGATCGACGTGTTCTGCCTTTGAACTACCGCGCCACGAGGAGAGGCGCAGAGGGGACTTGAACCCCCATCCATCGATGATCGTCCACGCTCGGTCGATCCGGTGTTCGGCGGCGAATACTGAGACTGGAGCGATAATCTGAGATTGAGGGGCCGCCTCTACCGGCTTGGGCCACCCCGGCACGCAATGCCGGGGGAGGGATTCGAACCCCCAACTGACACCCCTGTTCAGCTTCAACATCAGTTTCAGCTTGCGCTCTCGCGCACCCCCTGCAGACATGCAGAGGGAGTCTTCGGGGCTACCGGAACAGGTAGCCGAACACCGCGTCCCCGACCCGCTGGTCGGTGACTTCGGCGCTGTTGGCCTCCTCGCGGGCGAACTTGACGGCCTGCTGGAGCTTCTCCACGCGGTCGAGCAGCTCGTTGACCCGGCGGGCGGGCAGCGCTCCGGAGAACTTCACGGTCGTCCAGTACCCGACCGGGACGTCCTCGTAGTAGACCTCGACCTGCGCCGGGTGCTTCTCGGTGGCCTCGGCCTTGACGTGGTTGCGCGGCACCTTCTTGGTGCGGATCGTGCGCACCGGGTCCGTCTTCCAGGAGTCCGTCGACGGGTCGAGGTTCCAGGACTCGGAGGCGTCCAGCACCGGCAGCTTCCGTACGAAGGTGTGCATGTCCGTCAGCTGCTTCTCGAGGAAGAGCAGGTACGGCACGGGCACCTGCGCCAGCAGGACCGTCCCGTCCACGACGACGTCGGCGGCCGCGGAGCGGTTCGCCCAGTCCTTGGTGGCCGTCACGTCGAAGAGCCGCGTCAGGGTCCCCGCGGTCGCCCGCAGCACGTCCTCCGCCTTGACCTGCACCCGGGTGGACTCGGGCGGCAGCTGCTCGCCCTCCTCGTCCTTGGGCTGGTAGGTCCGGGAGATGCCGGCCAGCAAGGCGGGCTTCTGGACGTCGTGGTGAGCCTGCGTGAGCTCCTGGAGGGACTTGGACTTGACGCCCTTTTCCACTGCGATGATCTGATTCAGCTTCGGCACGCGATCAAGCTAGCAGTCGATGGTCCGATCATTCACCGGGATTTCCGGCACCCCGGCCCGGTCCAGCAGGCGGCGCATGTCCCCGGCGGGGAGCGCCGGGTTGGCCGCGGCCGCCCGAGCCGCCACCGCGGCCTCCGGGTCGGGGTCGGGGTCGGCGAGCAGTTCGAGGATCCGGGCCACGGGGAGCCGGGGGTCCCGGGCGGCGTCCGCGCACGTCTGCGGGTCCCGGCTGAGCCGGTCCAGGAGTTCCGGCTCCAGACCGGGGTCGCGCAGGGCCAGGCGTCGTCCCCTCGGGTCCGGGGAGTCGCCGAGGCGCGCGGCGAGCCCGTCGGCGGGGAAGCCCGGCCGGGTGACCAGCATGCCCACGGCGCGGTGGGTGCCGTGCAGGTAGAGGTCGAGGAGCAGCTCGGGCGGCGGCTCCGGGTGGAACTCGGCGAGCAGCAGCCGTACGGCGAAGTCCTCGTCCTGAGCGAGCAGTTCGACGGCGTCGGACGGCAGGCCGGGGCAGACCGCGGCGCTGCGCCGCAGCCAGGTGTGCGAGGACCGGGCGCATCCCCGCAGGAACGCGGCGTCCTCGCAGCGCTCCCACATCCAGTCGAGGACGGGCAGCCGGTCCTCGGCGCCGACCGTGTAGTCGATGGCGGCGCGCTCGGACTCGCTCAGTTCGGGGCGGGCGGAGACCTGGAGCCGGACCCGCGGGTCGGGGTCGACGGCCAGCCGCGCCACCAGGTCGCGCGGGAGCGTGGGGTTGCACGCGATCGCCGCGAGCCCTTCACCCTCCGCGATCACGCGTTCGGCGAGTTCGCGGGTGAGCCGGCCCTTCGCCAGGACCTCGCCCACCCGCCACGCGTCCTCCATCCGGTCGACCAGCCAGGTGGTCCGCTCCTCGTCCTCGTGGCAGACCTGCAGGGCCGCGGCCTGTCGCACGCCCGGGTCCTCGTCGTGGAGGAGCCGCTCCCGTGCCTCGTCCGGGAGCCGGTCCCAGGCCTGGCAGGCCGCCCGCCGGAACAGCGGCTCCTCGTGGTCCGCGAGTCCCGCCAGGACGTGGGCGGGCGTCCAGCCCCACGCGATCAGCTCCTGGCGCACCAGGGCCTTGGGATGGTTCAGCAGCCGCTCGTACACCCGGTCGGGCAGCGGGGCCACGCGCTGCCGGTAGGACATGGGCCCCATCGCCAGGGCGAGGTGGACCCCCGGAGCCGGGTCGTCGACCAGCCGGGCGCGCTGTTCGGCGTCGGCGCCGGCGTTCTCGGCGAAGGCGATCCGGACATTGCGGTCCGGGTGGACCAGGACGGCCTCGATCACCTCCTGCGGCAGAACAGCGCGCCGCGCAACCGCTCGTCGCACCCACTCGTCTTCGTGGCCGAGCAGCCGCAGCAACACGTCCGCCGGTGCGGCCTTGTTCCCGACGAGCCCGTGCAGCAGCCCCGTCCACCGATCGCCCATGCCCGATCCCTCCCCCGTTGATCCAAAACGGGCAGCGTAGCAAGGAAGCCCACAGCCGGACCGATCATCACATTGCGGTCCATGACATCCTGTGACGTCACAACTCGCCGGACGGAATCGGCGGACGTCCGGGGAATATGGGGAAGGTCGATGAGGCTCTGCTTCCTGGTGGAGGAGCACTACCGCCACGACGGCATGCCGAACGAGGTGATCGGGCAGCTGACGGCGTGGGGGCACCGGGTGGACGTGGTGCGGCCGGGCGGCTCGCTGCTGCGCATGTCCGAGGCCGTGGACAGGGGCGCGCACGACGCCTGGGTGCTCAAGACCGTCTCCGGCGGCCCGGGGCTCACCCTGCTCGAGGCCGCCGCCGCGGCCGGGATGACCACCGTCAACGACGCCCGGTCCATCCGGGGCGTACGGGACAAGGCGCTCGCCGCCGCCATCGGGCGCGGCCGCGGGCTGCCGCTGCCGACCACGTACGCGGTGGCCTGCCCCGAACTGCTCAGGGAGGTACCGGCGGCGGAGTACCCGCTCGTCGTCAAGCCGGCCGACGGCAGCTCCGGACGGGCCGTGCGCCTGGTGTCCTCACCGGAGCAGTTGGAGACGATGCTCCCCGTGCTCGCGGGCGAGGGCATGCTGATCGCCCAGCCGTACGTACCCAACTCGGGCACCGACATCAAGGTGTACGGGGTCGGCGGCGAGCTGTTCGCGACCGAGCGCTGCTCCCCGCTGCACCCGGACCCCTCGGTGCGGGAGCGCCGGGTGCCGTTGTCGGCCGAGGTGGCGGCGATCGCCGCCCAGGTCGGGGCGGTCTACGGGCTGGAGCTGTACGGGGTGGACGTGCTGCTGGGCCCGGACGGGCCGGTGGTCGTCGACGTGAACGACTTCCCGAGCTTCCGTCAGGTGCCGGACGCGGCGGCGCGGGTGGCCCGGGCGGTGCTGGAGCTCGCGCGGACGGGCGGCCCGGCGCAACCGCAGGCGGCCTCCCCGCAGCCCGCGTCCACGGCCGCACCGGCACCCGCACCCGCACCCGCACCCGCACCCGCGACGCTCTCGTTCCCGACGCTGCCCGTGTCGATCCCGGTGCAGGCATCGGCCAGGGCGGGCGAGAGCATATGAGGATCGGCCTGATCACGCCGGACCCCGGGCATCCGCTGCTCGCGGGAGCCGCCGCGCTGCTGGCTCCGGAGCATGCCGTCGAAGCCCTCGATCCGACCCCGCCCGGGGACGTGCCCGTACCGGTGCCCCGGCGGCCGGCCGATGTGTACCTGCTCAAGTCGGGGACCCCGCACGCCGTGGGGCTCGCGCGGGAGCTGGAGCGGCGGGGCGCGGCCGTGCTGAACTCCGCGGCGGCCACCGCACTGTGCCAGGACCGGACGGAGATGGCCGGGCTCGCCCTGCGGGCCGGACTCCCCTTCGCCGCGACCCGTACCGTCGGCCCCTTCTCGGCGTGGGCCTGCGGGTCCCCCCTCGCCGCCCCGGTGGTGGTCAAGAGCCGGCACAACCGCAAGGGCGACCTCGTCGCCCGCGCCGACGACACCGCGGCGCTGCGCGAGTTGGCGCGGTCCTGGCCCCGGGAGCCGGTCGTGGTGCAGGAGTACGCGCCCAACAGCGGCTGGGACCACAAGCTGTGGGCCATCGGGGACCAGGTCTTCGCTGCCCGGCGCCGCTCCGAGCTCTCCCCCGGCGGGCGGGGCCCCAACCTGCCGCTGTCCCCGGAGGAACTGCCGCCCGGATGGGCCGGCCTGGTGCGGGAGGTGGGCGCGGTGTTCGCGCTGGACGTCTTCGGCGTGGACGTCATCGACACCGGCGGCGGTACGCCGCTGATCGTCGACATCAACGCCTTCCCCGGCATCCGCGGCCAGGCCGGAGCCCCGGCGGCCCTCGCGTCCCTGATCCTGCGCCGGGCGGCGGACCGCCGCCGACCGTAGGCACGTGGGGCTTGACCTCAAGCGAGGTTCAGGTCGGAGGCTCCTTCGTATGCCGCTTGCCGTACGGCAGCGCGGCACTTCATACGTTGGAGGAAGTCCCATGTCGAGCAGTGCCGTTCCGAACTCCGGCCCCGCCGTTCCCACCGCACCCTCGGTCCGCCGTTCCGGTCTCGCCTGGTGGAAGGCGCTGGCCACCGGCGCGGTCGGCGCGGCCGTGGTCAATCTGATCGTCCTTGCCGTCGCCGAGCTGGCCGGTGCCCCGCTCGTCGTCGACGACGGCGGCGAGGAGCACGCGATCACGGTCGGGGGCGTCATCGGCGCCTCCGTCGTCCCGCTGCTCGTCGGGGCGGGCGCCGCCCTCCTGCTGGCCCTGTGGAAGCCGGTCTTCCTGCGGATCGCGCAGGTCGTGGGCGGTGGGCTGGCGCTGTTGTCGGTCGCCGGCCCGCTGTCGTCCGGTGCCGACGGCGGCACCGTCGCAGCCCTGTCCCTCATGCACATCACCCTCGGCGTGGCGGTCGTCACCGCCCTGGAGCTCCACCGCCGCCACCGTTGAGCCCGCCTGGTCGGTCCGACCGCGCACGATGCCCCGAACCACGCGACTCCGGTTCGGGGCGGACGCGCGCGGCCGGACGGGGGAATGCGCGGGGTGGGAAGGGCGCGGGGCGGTGTCGTGGCGGGGGTCGGGAGGGGGCACGGTGAGGATCGGGGCATGGGCGTCGTCCTGCCGGTCCTCTTCGCGCTGTTCGCGGCGCTCAGCAACGCGCTGGCCACCGTGCTCCAGCGGCGGGCGGCGCTCACCGTGCCGCAGAGCGACGGCTTCCGCTTCGGCCTGGTCCTCGATCTGCTGCGGCGGCCCGTGTGGGTGGGCGGGATCCTGGCCGTGATCGCGGCCGGGGCCGGACAGGCCCTCGCGCTGGCCACGGGTGCGCTGGCCCTCGTACAGCCGCTGTTCGTGCTGGAACTGCCGCTGGCCCTGCTGATCGCCTCGCTGGTGACGCGTCAGCGGCTGCCGCGGGGGCTGTGGCTGGCCGTGGCGGGGGTGGTGGCGGGGCTCGGGATCGCGCTGCTGGCCGCCTCGCCCCAGGGCAACCGTACGGACGTGCCCGCCGCGCGGTGGGTGGTCGCCCTGACGGCCTGCGCGGTCGTCGTGGCCCTCCTGGCCGTGGCCGGACTGCGCCGCCCGCCCGGCCGCGCGCGGGCCGGCTGCCTCGGTGCGGCCACCGCCGTCTGCTACGCGCTCACCGCCGCCCTGATGAAGTCCTCGGTGCACGTCCTCGACGACGACGGTTTCGGCGCGTTCCTGACCTCCTGGGAGACGTACGCCTTCGGCGCGAGCGGGATCTGCGCCCTGCTGCTCCTCGAACACGCCATGCAGGGCGGGCCGCTGGTCGCCTCGCAGCCCGCGCTGACCCTCGGCGACGCGAGCATCAGCATCGCACTGGGCGTGATCCTCTACGAGGAACACCTCCGGTCGGGCTGGTGGTTGCTCCCCCAGCTGCTGGGCATCGCCCTGATCGGCACGGGGGTACTGGCCCTCGCGAAGGCCGGGGACGGCGCGCCATGAGGAGGGGTAGCGTGCCGGGCAGTCGAGCGGAGGGCGGGATCCATGCGAGCGGTGGTCTTCGAGCGGTACGGCGAGCAGGCCGAGGTCAGGGACGTGCCGGAGCCGCGGCCGGCGGCGGACGGGGTGGTGGTGCGGGTGGAGGCCACCGGGCTGTGCCGCAGCGACTGGCACGGATGGATGGGGCACGACCCGGACATCGTGCTGCCGCACGTCCCCGGGCACGAACTGGCGGGCGTCGTCGAGGCGGTGGGGGCCGGAGTGTCGAACTGGCGGGTCGGTGACCGCGTCACGGCGCCGTTCGTGTGCGCCTGCGGGAGCTGCGCCGATTGCGCGGCGGGTGACCACCAGGTCTGCGCGCGGCAGACGCAGCCCGGGTTCACCCACTGGGGGTCCTTCGCCGAGTACGTGGCCCTGGACCACGCCGACGTGAACCTGGTGGCCGTCCCCGAGGAACTCTCGTACGCCACGGCGGCCGGGCTCGGCTGCCGGTTCGCGACGGCCTTCCGGGCGGTGGTGGCGCAGGGCAGGGTCGCGGCGGGCGAGTGGGTCAGCGTGTACGGCTGCGGCGGGGTGGGCCTCTCCGCGGTGATGATCGCGGCGGCGGCCGGGGCGCGGGTGGTCGCCGTGGACACGGCCCCGGGGGCGCTGGAGCTGGCACGGAAGTTCGGCGCCGTGCACGGTGTGGACGCCGCGGCGCACGCCGACACCGCTGCCGTGGTGCGGGAGTTGACCGGTGGGGGCGCGCACCTCTCGCTCGACGCGCTGGGGTCCCCGGCGACGGCCGCGGCCTCGGTGAGCGGCCTGCGCCGCCGGGGCCGGCACGTGCAGGTGGGGCTGCTTCCGGCGGCGGCCGGCGCGGCGGTCCTGCCGATGGACCGGGTGATCGGCTGGGAGCTGGAGGTCCTCGGGAGCCACGGAATGGCGGCGCACGCCTACCCGCCGATGATGGAGCTGGTCCGGGGCGGGGCACTGCGCCCGGACCTGCTGGTCACCTCGACGATCCCGCTGGACGCGGCCCCCGCGGCGCTGGCCGCGATGGGTTCGGCCGCGGGAGCCGGGGTCACGATCATCCTGCCGGGGGCGTCCGCGCACGGCTGAGCTACGATCGCCCGACCCGAACGGACGGACCGTACGGCGAGGGCGGGCGGTGGGCATGGGCTCCGGGAACCGAGTGGCGGGCGCCGTGACCGTGGCGCTGGCGGGCGCCCTGATGCTGGCCGGCTGCTCCGGCGGCACGGCCGGACCGGACGCCGGGAAGCCCGGCGCCCCGACGACCGCCCCGCCGGCTCCCTCCCCCTCGGAGCCGGCGACCGCGCAGCCGTCCGTCCCCGCCTCGACGCCGGCCGCGGAGGCGAGGCCTTCGGCCACCGGCGGACCGGCGCCGCAGCGGACCCCTGCGGGTCCGTCGGAGGTCCCGCAGAACCCCAACCGGGGCCCCAACCCGCCGCCGGCGCCCGACCGCCCGCCGCCGGCGAGCTGGAAGCCGACGCCCTTCGACCCGAAGGACCCGTCGATCCCGAACTACACGGTGCCGCCGCCCATGCGCTAGCCCGCCACCGCTAGAGCTGCCCGGGCAGGGGGCTCCGCGCGTACTTGCCCGACAGCAGGTGGCCGGCCCCCGGGGCCACGGCGTCGAGGTCCAGGGCCCGGAGCATCTGGTGGGCGGTGCAGACCGCCGCGGAGACGACCGGCTTGCCCAGGAGTTGTTCGGCCTCCTCGATGGCGCCCAGGGACGGCATCTGCACGCAGGCCGAGAGCACCACGGCGTCGGCGTCCGCGTACGCGAGCGCCCGCGCGAGGCCCGGCAGCCGGGCCGGGTCGTGGGCGGCGACGTCGAGGTTGTCCGGGATTTCGAGGGCCTCGTAGTCGAGGACCTCGATGCCCTCGTGGGTGAGGTAGTCCACGACGGTCCGCGTGAGCGGGCGCATGTAGGGGGCCAGCAGCGCGATCTTCTTGGCGCCGATGGTGTGCAGACCGTGGACGAGGGCTCCGGCGCTGGTGACGACGGGGGCCGGGGCGCCGTTCTCGACGGTGCGGGTGTGCAGCCGCTGCTCCGCGGTCCGGTGGTAGCCGAGGCCCATGCTCATGATGGCGACCAGGCAGGCGTAGCCGAGTACGTCGACCCGGGCGTCGGACAGTTCCACGGCGCAGCGGTCGGAGTCCGCGTCCATGGCCCTGAGCTGTTCCGGGGTCACGTGGGTCATGCGCATCCGGCTGGAGTGGAAGGTGAAGCGCTCGTCGGGTGCGATGGCCTGGCGGGCCCGGAGGATCGCCGGGACCTCCGTTTCCATGGTGACGTTGGAGCTCGGCACGATCTGGCCGATGCGGTAGGTGCGGGGTGCCACGGGGTGCTCCTCAGCGGGCGTCGACGACGGGGTTGGTCAGGGTGCCGATCAGCTCGACGGTGGCTTCCACCGTGTCGCCGGGGGTGAGGAACTCCGGCGGGACCATGCCGGCACCGACACCGGAGGGCGAGCCCGTCGCGATGACGTCGCCGGGTTCAAGGGTCATGCCGGAGCTGATGTCGGCGATGAGGCGGGCGATCGGGAAGAGCATGTGGCGGGTGTTCGACTTCTGCTTGGTGACGCCGTTGACGCGCAGCGACAGGTCGAGGGACATGGGGTCGCGGATCTCGTCGCGCGTCACGATGACCGGGCCGAAGGGGGCGTAGGAGTCCTGGCCCTTGGAGAAGAACCACTGGCCGGAGCGGCGCTGGTCGCGGGCGCTGATGTCGTTGATGATGCTGAACCCGAAGATGTGGTCGTACGCCTCCTCCTCGCTCACCCGGTGGGCGGTGCGGCCGATGACGACGGCGAGTTCGCACTCCCAGTCCAGCTGGGTGGTCAGGTCGGCGTTGTGCAGGATCGGCTGGCCGGGGCCGGTGACGGCGGTGGCGGGCTTGCCGAAGAGGACCGGGCGGGGCGGCAGGTCCTTGTCGGTGTCGAGGCTGCGGCTGGACTCCTCGACGTGCTCGATGTAGTTGAGGCCGACACCGATGATCTTGCCGGGGCGCAGCGGGGCGCGCAGGGTCACGTCCTCCAGCCGGTGGACGGCGCCGGCGAGCGGTCCGGCGGGGTCGGCGGCGAGCAGCTGCCGGGCGGCTTCCTCCGCGGCCGGGCCGGCCTGGACGAAGGACAGCAGGTCGTGCGGGAGGCTCACGCCGGCGTGGTCGGCCAGGACCGCCAGGTCGAGGACGAGGCCGTCGGCCTCGACGCCCAGGCGTTCGGTGGCTCCGGTGGTTCCGGTGGCTCCGGTGGGTGCGGTGGGTGCGGTGGTGAAGGTCAGCAAGCGCATGCGGGGGCTCCTCGTGGGTCAGGCGGCGGTGACGGGCTGGTGCCCGCCGTTGTCGGCGTACGCCTCTTCCCGGTGGAAACCGAGCGAGCGCATGACGGGGAAGTCGTTGAAGGAGAAGAGGCAGGCGTCCTCGGTCTGGTCGAGGTTGTGGTGCTCGTGCCAGGCCCAGGACGGGACGCAGAAGATGTCGCCCTGCTTCCACTCGAAGCGCTGTCCGGCGATCACCGAGACTCCGCGGCCCTTGGCGGCCGTGTAGATCACCGAGCCGGTGTGGCGGTGGGCGAGGGTGGCCTGGCCGGGGCGCAGCAGCTGCATGTGGGCGCCCATGGTGGGCATGACCGGGCCGCCCGTCACCGGGTTGGTGTACTCGGCGATGACCCCGTCGTACGGGGAGCCCTCGCTCGCCTTGGCGAGCCCGCGCAGGGCCTCGTACGTGGGCTCCCAGGGGTAGGCGAGCAGCGGCGAGTAGGGCCGGGTCCACTTCTCCACCCCGTACGGCAAGAGGTTCGCTCCGTAGGTCAGGACCGAGGAGTTGATGACCTTCCCCGGGGTCTGGTACAGGTCGGGGTGGACCTCGTAGAACCCGGCGTCCAGGGCGTTGACCAGCGGGATGTCGAGTCCGTCCTGCCAGATGACGGGGCCGTCCTCGGCGTCGTTGCCGTGCTCGTGCCAGGTGCCGTTCGGGGTGATGGCGAAGTCGCGGGGCCCGACCTTCAGCTTCTGGCCGTCGACGATCGTCCAGGCGCCGGTGCCCTCGTGGACGAAGCGCAGGGCGGCGGCCTGGTGGCGGTGGGCGGTCATGGCCTCACCGGGTCCCATGATCTGCAGGCCGGTGTAGAGGAGTCCCGCGGCGGCGCTGACGTCCTTGCGGCCCGGGTTGACGAGCATGACGACACGGCGGCCGGCGTCGTCGCCCTTGACGAGGCCGAGGGCCTTCAGGACGTGGGGGCGCAGATCGTCGTAGCGCCACAGCACGGGCACGGAGCGGGGCTGCGGGTACCAGGGTTCGATGTCGTTGGCCACGGTCCACAGGGCGCCGGCGTCGAGGGCGCCGAGCTCTTCGTAGTACGCGGTGAGTTCGGGGGTCTCGGACACCCGGGCGCGGCCGAGCACGGTGTCGTCCTGCTCGATGGTCATACGTCCTCCTCAGGGGTGGCGGTGTCGGTGAAGGGGGCCGGGGGCACGGTGAAGGTCACGGGCGGCCGGGGGCGGTTGTCGACTTCGAGGCGGAAGATGTCGAAGCGGTTGTAATGGCCGGTGATGTCGTGCATCTGCTTGGGCTGGATGCAGCGGGCCAGGTCGATCTCGCCGTAGACGATGCCCTCGTCGTCCACGAGGGGTTCGGTGACCGGGCGGCCGTCGGGGCCGAAGATCCCGGACAGGGCGCTGCGGGGGCGGGTGAACTGCTTGCGCAGTTCCTCGTCGTCCCCGGCGATCAGGTCGACGATCTCCGGGGAGACGGTCGAGCAGGCGACGACGGAGAAGACCTTGCCCTCGAAGCTGTGGGCGGCGGTGCGGACGGCGATCGCGTCGGCCATGTCGTAGTCGGCGGGGGCGACGGGCAGGGCGATGTAACAGGAGGCGTGGACGAGTTCGCCCTGCGCGAGGAGGGTGAAGCGCGCCAGGGTGTTGGTGTTCTCGCCGCAGGCGAGCGCGCCGAGGGGGCCGACGGGGGTGTCGTGGACGACGAGTGAGCTGCCGTCCCCGCCGGTCCAGGTGAGCTTCTCGGCCCAGGTCGGCACCAGTTTGCGGTGCACGCCGAGGAGGGCGCCGTCGGGTCCGATGGTCAGCAGGGTGTTGTAGAGGACGCCGAGGCTGTGCGGGGCGCGCTCGTTGACCCCGATGACGAGGACGATCCCGTGCTGGCGGGCGGCCGCGCGCAGGGCGTCGACGTGCGGGCCGGGGATGTCGACGGAGGCCCGCTGGAGCCGCTCGAACCAGGGGGAGCCCTGGACCGGGTTCATCGTCCAGTTCCAGTAGGGGTAGCCGGGGACGAACACCTCGGGGAAGACCACGAGTTCGGCTCCGCCCGCCGCGGCCTCGGCGATCAGGGCGACGGCCTTGTCGACGGTGGCGGCGGGGTCGAGGTAGACGGGTGCGGCCTGGACGGCCGCCGCGGTGAAACGGGGCAGGTTCTCCCTGTCCTTGGGCATGGGGGCCTCCTGCTATCGGGCGACGGGAGCGGGCGCCGGTGCGGCGGCGCGCGGCAGCCAGCGGCGGTGGGCGGACGCGGCGGGCTGCCGCAGGAGTTCGAGGCGGGGCGGGATCCGGTCGGTGCGGGCCGACGGGGGCCGGCCGCTGCCCGCCCGCCAGGCGCGCGCCCAGGGGGCGGCCGGGCCCTGGTAGCCCTGGGCCGCCGCGGCGTGCAGGGTCCACAGCGGGTCGTGGATCTGCGCGCGGCCGACGCCGCACAGGTCCGCCCGGCCGGCCAGGATGATCGAGTTCACGTCGTCGTACGTGGAGATCGCGCCGACGGCGATGGTGGGGATACCGGTGGCGTTGCGGATGAGGTCGGCGTACGGGGTCTGGTAGCTGCGGCCGTAGCGGGGCCGCTCGTGGGCGACGACCTCGCCGGTGGAGACGTCGACGGCGTCGGCGCCCGCCTCGGCGAGCGCGCGGGCGATCGCGACCGCGTCGGCCTCGCTGGTGCCGCCCTCGGCCCAGTCGGCGGCGGAGATCCGCACGAGCAGCGCCTTGCCGGCCGGCCACACCTCCCGTACGGCGCGCAGCACTTCGAGCGGCAGACGCAGCCGGCCGTCGAGGTCGCCGCCGTACTCGTCGGTCCGCAGGTTGGTCAGCGGGGACAGGAAGCCGGAGAGCACGTGGCCGTGCCCGTACTGGAGTTCCAGCACGTCGAAGCCGGCCCGGTCGGCGCGCCGGGCGGCGCTCACGAAGTCCCGTACGAGCGCGTCCATGTCGGCGCGGTCGGCCTCGCGCGGCACCGGGCTCCGCTCGTCCCAGGCCAGCGGAGAGGCGGCGATCGGCTGCCGGTCGTGCGCGGCCGCGCGGCGTCCGGCGTGGGTGAGCTGGATGCCGAGGCAGGTGTCGGACTGGCCGTGGACGAAGTCGGTGATGCGCCGCCAGGCCGCTTCCTGTTCGTCGTTCCACAGGCCGGGGCAGCCGGGGGTGGCCCGGCCGTCGGCGCTGACGGCCGTCATCCCGGCGAGGACCAGGCCGGCGCCGCCGAGGGCCTGCGTACTGAGGTGGACGAGGTCGAAGTCGCCGGGGACGCCTTCGCGCGCGGTGTGCAGGGCGGTGGGCGGTACGACGACCCGGTTGCGCAGCAGCAGTCCGCCGAGCGGGTAGGGCCGGAACATCGGCGGCACGGTCGAGGAGCGGTTGACCGCGGTGGTGAACTTCTCGTCGCGCACGCGCAGGTTGTCGTAGGTGACGCGGCGGCTGCGGGTCAGGAGGTTGAAGGCGAACTGGTGCGGGTCCTGGCCGGTGTAGCGGTCGATGTGCTCGAACCACTCCAGGCTGGCCTGGGCCGCGCGCTGGGTGGACTCCACCACCGGCTTGCGCTCGTCCTCGTACGCGGCGAGCGCGGTCGGCACGTCCGGGTGTTCGTGCAGGCTGGCGGCGAGGACGAGGGCGTCCTCCATGGCGAGCTTGGTGCCGGAGCCGATGGAGAAGTGCGCGGTGTGGGCGGCGTCCCCGAGGAGGACGACGTTCTCGTGGCGCCAGGTGCGGTTGCGGACGGTGGTGAACCGGAGCCACTTGGAGTTGTTGGGCAGGAGGCGGTGCCCGTCGAGGTGGTCCGCGAGGAGTTCCTCGCAGCGCCGGATGCTGTCCTCGTCGCTGGTGCCCGGCGGGTGGTCGAGGGCGGCGAACTCCTCGAAGCCCGCACGCCGCCACGCCTCCTCCTCCATCTCCACGATGAAGGTGGAGCGGGTGGCGTCGTACGGGTACGCGTGCACCTGGAGGGTGCCGAAGTCGTGCTCGTCGACGATGAACGTGAAGGCTTCGAAGACCTTGTCCGTGCCCAGCCACATGTAGCGGCCGCTGCGTTCGTCGAGGTCGGTGCCGAAGGTGTCGGCGTAGGCGGCGCGGGTGGCCGACCGTACGCCGTCGCACGCCACCACCAGGTCGTACGAGGCGGCGAGTTCGGCGGCGGGCGGGGCCTGGGTGCGGTAGCGGACGTCCACTTCCAGGGCGGCGCAGCGTTCCTGGAGGATCCGCAGCAGGTGGCGGCGGCCGAGGGCGGCGAAGCCGTGGCCGCCCGAGGTGAGGGTGGAGCCCCGGTAGCGGACGTCGATGTCGGCCCAGCGGGCGAACTCGGCCGACATGGCCGCGTGGATCTCGCGGTCGGCCTGGGCGATGCCGTCGAGCGTCTCGTCGGAGAAGACGACACCGAAGCCGAAGGTGTCGTCGGGGGCGTTGCGTTCCCAGACGGTGACCTCCCAGTGCGGGGAGAGCTGCTTGGTGAGGGCCGCGAAGTACAGTCCGCCGGGCCCTCCTCCTATGACTGCGACGCGCACGCCGTACCTCCTGGTGATTGCGCGGATGCCGCGCGGGTGAGCAGTTCGGGTTCCTGCGGCCCCGCCGCGTCCAGCCGTTCCCGTACGTCGGCGGGCCAGGGCGTGGACCCGGTGGCGTGGGCGGCCGAGTGGGCGATGACCATGCGGCCGGTGGCCGCCTCCACGCCCTGTTCGCCGCGCACGGTGAAGGCGTAGTGCAGGGAGGCCGAGCCGACCTTCGTGACCGTCAGCTCGGTGCGTACCGCCTCGCCGAACCAGAGCCGGGCCCGGTAGTCGGCCTCGAAGTGCACCCGGGGTGTACTGCCGAACAGGTGGGCCAGGCCCAGGCGGTGGAGCAGGACGGCCTCGGCCGCCTCGACCCAGCGCACGACGGTGGAGTGGTGGTAGTGGCCGGCCGCGTCGGTGTCGGTCCACTCGACGCGGCGTTCGACGATGACGCTGGGCGGCAGGGGCGACGGCGCGGCGGGCGGGGACGGCGGCGCGGACAGTGGCGCGGACGGGGCGAGTGCCGACGGGGCGGGTGTCGCCGGGCCGGGTCTCGCCGTGTCGGGTCTCGCCGTGTCGGGTCTCGCCGTGTCGGGTCTCGCCGTGTCGGAGAGGGCGCGCTCGCGCAGTGCGCCGCGCCGGAGCTTCCCCGTGCCGGTGCGCGGGAGTTCCGTGACGAACTCGACGGCGCGCGGGTACTTGTACGGGGCGATGGTCTGCTTCACGTGGGCCTGGAGCTCGCGGACGGTCCCCTCGGCGGCCGGGACGCCGGCGCCGAGGACCACGTAGGCCTTGACGACCATGCCGCGTCGCGTGTCCGGGGCTCCGACGACCGCGCATTCCTCCACGTAGGGGTGGGTGGCCAGGGCCTTCTCCACCTCGGGGCCCGCGATGTTGTAGCCGGAGGACACGATCATGTCGTCGCTGCGGGCGACGTACCAGAAGTAGCCCTCCGGGTCGCGGATGTAGGTGTCGCCGGTGATGTTCCAGCCGTTCCTGACGTACGAGGCCTGGCGCGCGTCCGCGAGGTAGCGGCAGCCGGTGGGGCCGGTGACCGCCAGCAGGCCGGGCTGCCCGTCGGGGACGGGATCGCCCTGCTCGTCGACGACGGCGGCGCGGTAGCCCGGAACGGGGCGGCCGGTGGAACCGGGCCGGATGTCCTCGTCGGCCGCGGAGATGAAGACGTGCAGCATCTCGGTGGCGCCGATGCCGTCGATGATGCGCAGCCCGGTGGCGGCGTGGAACTCGTGCCAGACCGCGGCCGGCAGCGCTTCCCCGGCGGACACGCAGCGGCGCAGCCCGGCCAGCCGGTCCACCGCCCCGCCCTCCATGATCGCGCGGTAGGCGGTGGGTGCGGTGAAGAGCACGGTCACCCCGTGCGCCGCGACGAGTTCGGCCAGTTGCAGCGGGGGCGCCTGCTCGATCAGCAGGGTGGCGGCCCCGACGGAGAGGGGGAAGACCACCAGCCCGCCCAGCCCGAAGGTGAAGGCGAGCGGCGGTGTGCCCGTGAAGACGTCGTCCGGGCGGGGCTTGAGGACGTGCCGGGAGAACGTGTCGGCGTTCGCGAGGACGTCCCGGTGGAAGTGCAAGGTCGCCTTCGGGCGGCCGGTCGTACCGGAGGTGAAGGCGATCAGCGCCACGTCGTCGGCGGCGGTGACCACGGTGGCGAACCGGCCGTCCTTGGCCGCACAGCGCGCGGTCAGGTCCGTCGGTCCGGGACCGCCGTACGTCAGGACGGGCAGGTCCGGCAGGTCCTGCAGGTCCTGGGCGTCCGCCCCGCCGGGGCGGCGGGCCGGGTCGAGCTCGTCGGCGTAGCGGTGGTCGCACACGGCGAGCAGGGGCCGGCTGATGTCGGTGAGCTCGGCGAGCTCGGACGCGCGCAGCATCGGCATGGTGGTGACGGCGACCCCGCCGGCCTTCAGGACCCCGAACCACGTGGCGACGAGCCACGGGTTGTTGGGGCCGCGCAGCAGGACGCGGTTGCCGGGGACGAGGCCGAAGTCCTCGGTGAGGACCTGGGCGACCTGGTTGGCGCGGTGCTGCAGTTCGCCGTAGGTCCAGCGCTCGGTCGGGGTGAGCAGACAGGGGCGGTCGGGGCCCAGCCGTTCGACGGCGTCGTCGAGCAGGCGCTGAGCGCAGTTGAGCCGGTCCGGGTAGTCCAACTCCGGTAGTTCGAAGTGGAGTTCGGGCCAGAGAGCGAGGGGCGGCAGCCGGTCACGACAGAAGGAATCGGCATGCGCGGAAGGGGAGAGCTCCATGGGGCGGCACCTCAATCAGGGAGCAGCGGGGAGATGGGTGCAAGATATGTCGAATATTTGGCGCCCGTCAACATCTCGCGATATTCGAGAGGTGCGGACCTCGCCGCAGCCTCGGCGCCGATCTCTGCACCGGCCTCGCCGGACGGCCCGACGGCAGCTCAGGCCGCAGGTATCCGCACCCGGACCGACTTCCCGAACTCGTGAACCATGACGGAGAGTTCGCCGCCCAGCTCGGCCGTCATCAGCTGCACGATCAGCAGCCCGCGCCCGTCTTCGGAGTCGGGATCGATCTCGGCGCGCGGAGCGGGCAGCAGCGGCAGCCCCGCGCCCCGGTCCGCGACCTCCAGCCGGAGCCAGCCCCCACCGACGGCCACCCCGACCCGCATCCGGCCGACTCCGGCGTGCCGGACGACGTTGCCGACGAGTTCACTGACGGCCAGCAACAGGACGTCGGCCGCGCCGCACGGGACCCGCCAGCCGTCGAGCGTGGCGCGCACCCGGGCCCTGACCTGCGGAACACTCGCGGCGACGGGGTCGGCGACCCAGTGGACGAAGCTCCGGACCGCGGGCGGGGCGGAACTGCCGGTGGTGGTGAGCATGACGTGCTCCCGGAGGGGGAAGGCGGCGCGTCCACTGGGGTGTCTCGTGCAACAGCCCAGAAGTCGGATCGCCCCTGGGCTTGTAGTCAGCGGAAATGCGTCGCTAGAGTCGTGATTACACGTGTAACAAGCTACGCCTCCCCCGGTGACTCGCGCAAGCATTTCGGACATACGACGCGAAGCCTGCACGCCGCTCCCACCGGGACCGCCGCATTGGAAGGGCCGCAATGACGCAATCCCCACCCGCCGAGTTCGACATCGCCGACATGACCTGGCCACCCCCGCCGTACCAGTCCCCCGTGCCGCCCGTGACGGGCGCGGACGGCGTGCGCCGCTTCGACGGGGTCACGTACGCGACCACCCCCGGCTACCGCCCCCGCCTGCTCGACGTCCAGGTGCCCGCCGGCGAGGGGCCGTTCCCGGCTGTCGTCTGGATCCACGGCGGCGGCTGGCTGGACGGCGACCGCCGCTACCCGCCGCCGACCGTGCCCGCAGCCCTCCTGCACGGGGCGGTACTGGCGGCCGGGCTCGCGCTCGTCTCCATCGACTACCGGCACAGCCTCGAAGCGCCGTTCCCGGCCCAGCTGCACGACGTGAAGGCCGCGATCCGCTACGTCCGCACGTTCGCCGACACCCTCGGCATCGACCCGGACCGGATCGGCGTCTGGGGCGAGTCCGCGGGCGGCCACCTGGCGGCGCTCGCCGGGCTCGTCGGCCCCCACAGCCCGCAGGCCGCGGCGCTGGAGGGCACGCACGGCATCGGCTCCGGCGACACCGGGGTCCTCGCGGTCGTCGACTGGTACGGCGTCTCCGACCTGGTCGCCCTGGCCGCGCACCCGATGCCGGCCATGCCGTCCGGAATGGACTTCCCCGATCCCTACGAGGCCCTGCTGGGCGCCTCCGTGGCGGAGGACCCGGAGGCCGCCCGGACAGCGAGCCCGGTGACGTACGCCGCGGACTCGACCCCGCCGCCGTTCCTGCTGGTGCACGGGACCCGGGACGGCCTGGTCCCGTACAGCCAGAGCGAGGTCCTCGCCGAGGCCCTGCGGGGCGCCGGGGGCGAGGTCGTCCTGCAGCCCGTGGACGGCGCCGACCACATCTTCCTCGGGGCCCCGGACATCACGCCGATCGTCGAGGAGAGCGTGGCCTTCCTGGCCCGGCACCTCGGCGCGGGGGTCTGACGGCCGGTCCCGCGCACGCGTTCCACCGCGGGGGGTGCGGCCCGGCCGCACCCCCCGCGTTCACCCTCCCCCTCCTCCCCTCCCCCCCCCAGAGCACACACGGCCGCGGGCACTCCCGCGGCCGCGAGAGGCACAGCCATGTCCGGCACTCCGGTCATCACCCCGAACGACAGACCCGACGGCCCCCGCGCAGCCGCCCGCTGCGCCGGAACCACGCCACCCCCGCGCCGCGACCGCGCAGTCCTCGTCGCGGCCCTCCTGCTCCTGGCTGCCGCCGTGGTACCGGCCCTCGTGGTCCGCTCCGACGTCACGCATCCGCCCTTCCAGGGGCTGGACGAACGCTGGCTGGTCTGGATGGGCGGCCCCCACGAGGGGCCGTACCTGGCCGCCGCCACGGCCCTGAACTGGTTCGGCGGCCCGGTCGGCGCCGTCCTCCCGCTCACCCTGTTGACCGTGCTGCTCCTCCGCAGGCGCTGGGCCTCGGCCGGTTTCCTGCTCGTCGGCTACCTGGGCGGCAACATGCTCGTCGTCCAAGGGCTCAAGCACCTGGTGGACCGGCCGCGGCCGGCCGACCCCCTGGTCCGCGTCGACCACGGCTCCTTCCCGTCCGGCCACGCGGCCACGGCGGCGCTCCTCGTCGTCACCGTCGGCGTGCTCCTGGTCCCGGCCGCCCGGCGGCGGGCCTGGTGGTTCGGGGGCGCGGCCTTCACCCTGGCCATGATGTGGAGCCGTACCTGGCTGCACGCGCACTGGCTCACCGACACGGTGGCCGGCGCCGCCGCGGGCGCCGGCGCCGGCCTGCTGGTCTGGTGGCTCTTCCAGCCCGCCCTCGCCCGGGAACGCGTACGCCGAACGCGCGCCGTCGCCACCGTGCCCTCCGAACAGCCGGCCTGACCTTAGGACTTGCCCTCCGGGTCACGCCGGGAAGGGCTCAGGCAGAAGGGGTGCCCGGCCGGGTCGGTGAAGACACGCCATCGTTGCCCACCCGGTTGGTGCTCCGGCTTGGTCGCGCCCAGCTCCAGGAGCAGGGCTTCCGCCTCGTCGAGGTCATCGACGTCGAAGTCGAGGTGGGCCTGTTGCGCAACGGTGTGGTCCGGCCAGGTCGGCGCCCGGTGACCGGCGACCCGCTGGAAGCCGATGAAGAGCCCGCCCTCGCCGGTGAGTCCGGCGAAGTCACCGTCGGACGCGGGGTGGGGCTCCAGCCCGGTGGCGCGCTGGTAGAACGCGGCCAGCGCCTCGGGATCGGCGCAGTCCAGTGTGATCGCCGTCAGTTTCAGCCTCGGGGGCACGGCAACTCCCTGTTATCCGGCACGCTTGTGCTCTCCAACTCCGGTGGCCATCGTTCAAGAGGTCAGGCGGGGTACCAGCACGGCTTCCACCGCCGGGACCGGCGTCGCCGTCCCCGTCTCGATCAGCTCGTGCACGGCGTCCGCGATGCGTGCCGCCGACGGCATGTCCAGGCGGATCGTGGTGAGCGCGGGCTGCTGGAGTGCGGAGAGGACGAGGTCGTCGCAGCCGACGAGGGCGACTTCGTCGGGTACGACGATGCCCTCGGCCTGGAGCGCGTGCAGCAGCAGGGCCGCGTACTCGTCGTTGTACGTGAAGACGGCGTCCAGTCCCAGGCTCGGCCAGCGTTGGGCGAGGGCCCTCGCGGACTCCCGCGTATAGGCCAGTTCCACCGGGGTGACGGTCGCCATGCGCCGGGCCGCCACCGACTCGGCGCCCGCGAGGCGCGGCTGCGCGAGGGTGCCGAGGCCCCGCTCCTGGGGCATGACCACGCCGATCCTGGTCCGGCCGCGCTCGATGAGGTGCTCGGCCGCCGCGGCGCCGATGTGGCTGTGGTCGAAGCCGATGGTGTGCACGCCCTCGACGGGGTGGGACGCGAAGGCCAGCAGCCCGCGCACTCCGGCGCGGCCCAGCAGCTCGGCCGCCTGCGGGGTGAAGCGGTCGCCGTCCAGGGCGACGACGGCCGCGGGGCGCAGCTCGGCCCAGGCACGGGCGGCGTCTACGGGGTCGGCGAAGCGGCCCGCGTGGAGCACGGCCGTGTAGCCGAGCTGGTCGAGCTCGCTGTGCAGGTCGTCGACCCAGTCGCTGACGAGCCGGCCGATCGCGGAGATCGACGCGGGCATCAGGACGAGGTTGCTGCGGCCGGCGCGCAGGGACCGGGCGGCGGCGTGCGGTACGTAGCCGAGCTGCCGCGCCGCGTCGAGCACCCGGGCCCGGGTGCTCGCGCTGACCCGGTGGCCCTGGGTGTCGTTGAGGACGAAGGAGACCGTGGCGCGCGACACCCCGGCGAGGCGGGCCACGTCGGCGCTGGTGATCGACGCGGGGACGTGAGTGTCTTTGGCCATGACGTCCCTCGATGCTCCTTGTGCGCTGCTTGCTCCTTCCTTTCAGGTTACACGAGTTAGGTCAAGGGAGCGGTGGTGTGCGCAGACGTGCGCGCGGGGCCGTGCAGGAGCCGGGAGGCGCCCGCCAGGTCGTCGAGGGCGGTGACGACGGAGTCGAAGCGCATCGTCGTGCGCCGGCCCGTGTCGTACGGCCGCCAGTGCGGCAGGTCCGGATGGTTCGGGTCGCCGGTGCGGACGAAGGAGATCCAGGCCCGGTGCATGGCGTACGCGAGACCGTCGCGGACGGCGGGAGCGAGTCCGGCCAGGAAGGGCGCGTGCGCCCACTGGTCGAAGTTGTCGAAGACGAAGGGCAGTTCGAGGCAGTGCGCGGCGCCGAGCCGGCCCTCGTGGGCGGGGGTGGGCAGGTCGAACTGGTACGCCCACACGGGGTTGCCCGCCGCGGCCCTGGCCTCGGCCAGCCGGACGGCGGGGACCCGGAAGAGCTCGTCCGTGATGAGGTCCATGAGCACGTCGGCCGGGCGGGCCCCGGGCCGGGCGCGCTCGTACGCCGCGTACACCTCGGCGGCGGCTTCGCTCCCGAAGGTCTCCGCGATCCGGTCGGTCACCTGCTCCCGGGTGGCGGCGGCGTACCCCTCGTCGAGGGCGAACCCGAAGTTGGCCTCCTCCCTCGTCCAGCCGATCATGACGTCGATGCCGGCGGTCGCTCCGCTGAGCAGCGCCTGCGCCGGGTGGGTCCGGAGGGTGACCCCGTCGATCACGGGCAGGAAGGGCGTCGGCCAGTACCCCCACCGCATCGTCTGCGCGAAGAGCCCGCCGCCCGCCCCGATCAGCTGCTGCCAGGGCAGCGTGCGCAGCTCGGCCAGGTCCTTGGCGCCGGCCAGCTCCAGGTAGGCGGCGGTGCGCTCGGCGTAGGCGGCGGGGTCGGGGAGGTCCAGGCCGAAGGGCGGGCTCTGCAGGATCACCCGCCGGATCAGCCCCTGGGTCTCGGGGTGTCCGGCGAGGGCGGCGGTGGAGACCGCACCGCCCGACTGGCCGGCGACCGTGATGAGGTCCGGGTCGCCGCCGAAGGAGGCGATGTTCTCCTTCACCCAGCGCAGGGCGGCGAGCTGGTCGGAGAGCCAGGGGTTTCCACTTCCCCCTTCCTCCCCCTCCTCACCGGTGTAGAGGTAACCCAGGGGCCCGATGCGGTAGTTGATGCTCACGACGACGAGGTCGCCGTCGCGCGCGAAGGTCTCGCCGGAGTAGCCGGGCAGCGAGCCGGAGCCGGACACGAAGCCGCCGCCGTGGATCCAGACGAGTACCGGACGGCGAGCGCCGTCGGCGGCGGGCGTCCAGATGTTGAGGGTCAGGCAGTCCTCGCCGAACGGCGGCGACCCGTGCCCGCCGAGGACCGGGTCGCCGCCTTCCACGTACATCTGCGGTGCGCTCGGGCCGTCGACGGTGGCGTCCCTCGTGCCGCTCCAGCCGGCGTGCGGCCGCGCGGGCCGCCAGCGCAGGTCGCCGACGGGGGGTGCGGCGTAGGGCACGGCCCGGAAGACGGCGAGCCCGCGCTCGGTCGCGCCGCGCAGGCGCCCCACGGGGAGGTCCACCACCGTCGTCTGGTCCTGACCTGGGGAGTGGGGCATGAGCCGTTCCTTCCTGAGCGCGGCGCACCGGATGCGCGATGACAGCGAGGTTATGGCGTGAATTTAACGCACGTCAACACTGCGCAATATTCTGAGACGCCCCTCGAGGCTGCCCCTCACATCCACAGGCTGTCCGAGGCCATCCGCTCCGCTTCCACGTCCAGCAAGGGCGCGAAGACCCGCCACAGCACGAGGCAGGCTCCCGCGCCGAGGAGAACGCCGGCGAAGGTGTCGCTGAGCCACTGGGCGTGCAGCCAGGTACGGCTCCCCATCATGGCGAGGACGTACGAGGCCCCGATCACCCACCACCAGCGTCGCGCACGCGGCGGGAACACGACCACCGCGACCGCGATCACCAGCGTCACCGCGGTGAACACCTGGCCGGAGGGGTACGAACCGTCGTTGACCAGGACCCACGGGTGCGGCGGGCGCGGGCGGTCGGCCAGCGCCTTGAGCGGCAGGACGAGGAAGACGTTGGTGACCACGGCTGTCGTGAGGACGAACAGCCCCGAGCGCCAGCGCCCGTAGACGCAGAGGCAGCCGATCAGCGCGAGCGGCAGGACGAGGCCGAACGGACCGCCGAGCCGGTCGAGGAAGAGGGCGAACCCGCCGAACCCGTCCGATCCACCGGATCCCTCGGCGGCGGAATCGTTCACCGCGGCGGCCCAGCGGTCGTCGAGCTCCTGGAAGAAGGGCTGCTGGTCCATCCGGACCAGCAGCGCGACCAGGAACGCGAGGAACAGCAGGCCCATCCCGAAGGCGAGCGCGTGGCGCGGCGGGGCTGCGGGGAGGTGGTGCCGGGGCGGAGGCGACGGACGGCGCGGCCGGGACGGCGGCACGAGGGGCGGCGAGGGGAACATGGCGAACCTTTCACGGCCGCCTCCCCGCGCGGTGGGGGCGCACGGAGAGCAGCACGAGAGCGGGGAGCGGAAGGAAGCGGGAGGACGAACGGAGGTGAGTGGAAGCGGGGAGGCGGCAACCGAAGGACAGGGAGCCGGGTCGGGGCGCGGGGCCGGAGAGTCGGGGGGAGGCGGGAATCGGAGGCGGAGAGCCGGGAATCGAGGGCGGGGAGCGGGGGCGGGGAGCCGGGAGGCGGGAGCCGAGAGGCGGGAGCCGGGAGCCGAGAGGCGGGAGCCGGGAGCCGAGAGCCGAGAGGCGGGAGCCGGGAGCCGAGAGCCGAGAGGCGGGAGCCGGGAGCCGAGAGCCGAGAGGCGGGAGCCGGGAGCCGAGAGGCGGGAGCCGGGAGCCGAGAGGCGGGAGCCGGGAGGCGGGAAGCGGGAGCCGGGAAGCGGGAGCCGGGAGGCTGGAGCCGGGAGCCGGGAAGCGGGAGCCGGGAGGCTGGAGCCGGGAGCCGGGAAGCGGGAAGCGGGAAGTGGGAAGCGGGAGCCGGGAAGCGGGAGCCGGGAGCCGGGAAGCGGGAGCCGGGAAGCGGGAAGCGGGAAGCGGGAAGCGGGAGCCGGGAGGCTGGAGCCGGGAGGCTGGAAGCGGGAGGCCGGAGCCGGGAAGCGGGAGCCGGGAGGCTGGAAGCGGGAGCCGGGAAGCGGGAGCCGGGAAGCGGGAGCCGGGAAGCGGGAGCCGGGAGGCTGGAAGCGGGAAGCGGGAAGCGGGAGCTGGGAAGCGGGAAGCGGGAGCTGGGAAGCGGGAGGCTGGGGCGCGAAAGCAGGGAGGTGGGGAGGCCGCACGTGGGATGCGCCAAGGGCGGGCCCCGCCTTGGGGTGCGGCCCAAGGGGCGTTCTGTCGGCCGGGGCGCGCTCCGGGAGTGACCCCGTCCCGCGGATCGCGCGGCGAACGAGGGAGCCGACCCGGCGCAGCACCTCCCCGCCGGCCCCGCGGATCGCACTGCGGACAAGGGAGCCGGCACGGTCAGGCACCCCCAGCCAGCCCACGGAACGCACAGCGGACTAGGGGGACGGCACGGTTGAACACCTCCCAGCCGCTCTCCCGGATCGCACAGCACACAACGGATCCGAAACGTTCGGGCACCTCCCAACCGGCCGACGGAACGCAAGGCGAACAAGGGAGCCGGCACGGTCAGGCACCTCCCAGCCGGCCCGCGGATCGCGCGGCAGACAAGGGAATCGACCCGATCGGAGACCCTCCAGCCGGCCCCGCGGATCGCACTGCGGACAACAGAGCCAACACGGTCAGTCACCCCCCAGCCAGCCCACGGAACGCACGGCAGACAAGGGAGCCGGCACAGTCGGGCACCTCCCAGCCGGCCCGCGGGTCGCGCGGCAGACGAGGGGGCGGCACGGTGGAGCGGCTCCCAGCGGTGGCTGGGGGCGTCGCGACGGGGGTCATGCCGGGGCGCCTGCCGGCTGTGGCCGGGGAGGGGCGCGCCGTCGGGCCTCGCGAGCCCGGGACCATCGGCGAGATCGGCGCGATCGGCGCGATCGGCGCGATCGGCGCGGACAACTCCGGAGGGCGCCCAAGGTCCCGGCCGGCCCGCCATGCCTGGTGGGCGTGCCCGCCGCGTTGCCGCGGCGCGCGGGTGGGGAGCCGTGCGGTCTGCGGCGTCGCGCCGAAACCGCGTGCGGGGCAGGACATCCTCCGGCGCGACGGGGTCGTCGCGGTGCGGCACGGAGTATTGCCGATGCGTGACGGCCGCCACAAGTGCAAGAGGGTTTTTCGACACATCAGCCCTGTGCAGTGACCTCAACGCGGTGGTTACACGTCATCCCATGACCGCCCCGCCGTCGGTCACGATCTGCGCAACGACCCGCCGCAGCCCCTGGCGGAGCCCGGAAATGGGTGCTACACAGTCTCCAACGCACTTGGTGACACGTGTAACAACATCAAGTAAACCGCGGTCGTCCGCCCCACCCCCGTGACACCGCCGCCCGGCCTCCGCTCGCGGGGCGCCCCTCTCCCCCCCACGCACCGCCACCTCCCCGCTCCGTCCCCCGAGGAGTCGTCATGGCCACGCCCGAAGCCGTCGATACACCCGTACCCCCGAAGCCGGAACCCGTCCGTCAGCGGGGCCTGCTGCCCCTGCTGCTGGTCGCCAACTCCGCGCTGATGGCCGTCTACATGGGTGTCGGCTCCGTCCTGCTCCCCACTCAGATCGCCGCGATCGCCCCCGATGACAAGGTCGCCGTCCTCGGACTGATCGGCGGCATCAGCGCGATCTTCGCCACCGCCTTCAACCCGATCGCCGGAGCCCTCTCCGACCGCAGCGGCCGCCGCAACCCCTGGATCCTGGGCGGCGGCCTCGTCTCGCTCGGCTTCCTGGGCCTGCTCGGCAGCGTGAACACCGCGCTGCTCGTCGGCATCGGCTGGTGCCTGATCCAGGCGACCATGAACATCTACCAGGCCGCGGTCACCGCGATCGTCCCGGACCGGGTCCCCGCCGCCCGTCGCGGCACCGCGTCCGCACTGGTGGGGCTCGGTCTGCCCATCGGCGGCACGGTCGGCGTGCTCGTCGCCTCGAACACCGCCGAGCACCTGCTCACCGGCTATCTGATCCTCGGCGCGATCGTCGCCGTATCCGCGCTGCTGCTCACCGGTTTCTGCCGGGACGTCCCGCGCACCGAGCCCGCCGGCGAGGCGCCGGCCCCGCCCAAGCGCGCCCAACTGGCCGCCTTCCTCTCCGCCTTGGGCAACCACGACTTCCGCTGGGCCTTCATCGGCCGCGCCCTGATGGTCCTCGGCTACTTCGCCGTCGTCGGGTACCAGCTGTACATCCTCGACGACCACATCACGCTGCCCGCCGGACTCACCCCGCCCGCCGCGATGGCCATCCTCACCCCGGTGTCGATGGTCGCGATGGCCCTCTCCACCGTGCTCGGCGGGCTGCTCTCCGACCGCCTGGACCGCCGCAAGGTGTTCGTCGGCGTATCGGCCGCCCTCGCCGGGCTGGTCATGGTGGTCCCCGTGGTCAGCCCGACCTGGACCGGCATGCTCGTCTTCAGCGCCCTGAACGGCCTCGCCTTCGGCTGCTTCATGGCCGTCGACACCGCACTCGTCACCCTGGTGCTCCCGAGGGCCGAGGACGCCGCCCGCGACATGGGCGTCCTCAACATCGCGAACGCGGGACCGCAGATCATCGCCCCCTTCGTCGCCTCGGCCGTCGTCACCACGCTGGGCGGCTACACCCCGCTCTTCCTGGTCGGCGGAGCCCTCTCCCTGATCGGCGCGCTCGCCATCCTCCCGATCCGCAGCGTGCGCTGACCCTCCTCCGGGCCCTCTCACCCGGGCCCCCTCCCCGGGCCCTCCCCTCCCGGCCCCCTCCCCCGGGTCCCCTGACCCGTCCCGCGGGACCGGGCCCGGCCTGAACTCCGGCGGGCGCGCGCCGAGGGTCGCGCGCCCGCCGGGCAGCACCGCCTCCGCCCACCCTCACCTCCCTCCGCTCTGAAGGAGCACTCTGTGAGACGCAAGCGAGTTCTGCCGCTGGCCGCCCTGATGCTGTGCACGCCGGCCCTGGCCGGCACCGCACCCGCCGTCGCCGCGCCGCAGACCGCGCCCGCCGCGGGGCCGGCGGCCGCGCCCGCCGGTCCGCTGCGGATCCTGCTCACCAACGACGACGGCTACAACGCGCCCGGCATCCGCAAGGCCTTCGAGCGGCTGACCGCCGCCGGGCACGACGTCACGATCGTCGCCCCGCTCACCAACCAGAGCGGCACCGGCACCAAGATGATGAGCGCCCCCTCCATCGCGGTGAAGCACCCCGAGCCGAAGGTCTGGGCCGTCGACGGCACTCCGGGCGACTCCGTCGCCTTCGGGCTGGCCGAGGTGTTCGCCGGCAAGGCACCCGACCTGGTCGTCTCCGGCACCAACTTCGGCCCGAACGTCGCCGGACTGGCCACCCACTCCGGTACGGTCGGCGGCGCCGTCGCCGCTCTGGAGAGCGGCGTGCCGGCCATCGCGCTGAGCACCGGCGGCCTGAGCGCGCCCGACCCGGTCACCACGGTCAACGCCATGGGTCCCACGCTCGATTTCGCGGTCAAGCTGATCGACCGGCTGCGGGTCCGGGCACGCTCCGGCCCCCTGCTGCCCAAGGGCGTCGGTCTGAACGTCAACCACCCGATCGTCGGCGCGGACGGCAAGGGTACGGCCGCCGGTGTGGCCACCACCTTCCAGGACCCGCAGAACTTCCTCGAGCCGGACTTCACCGATGCGGGTGACGGCACCTGGAAGGTGGGCGTGAAGGTGGCCCTGAAGCCCGCCGCCAAGGGCGGTGACATCGAGGCGGTGGCCGCCGGCAAGATCGCCGTCAGCCCGATGAACTCCGACTGGAACACCGGACCGGCGGACCACGCCGTGACCTCGGCCCTGATCGCCGGGCTCCGTCCGTAGGACCGCGGACCGGCCGGGGGCGGAGCGCGCCCGACGCTCCGCCCCCGGCCCCACGTCACGCCCCGCCCCGCCCCGCCCCGCCCCGTACGCACGCACCCCGCTCGACTCCAGGAGGACGGATGAAGAGGCCCGGCAACCGGCTGTCTTCGGCAAGACCCCTGCTCGGCACGGCCCTCGCACTCGTGACCCTGATCGCCTCGGCACTTCCGGCGGCGGCCTCCTCTCCCCCACCGTCGGCATCGGCCGCCGGCTCACCGCGCCCGGTCGTCACCGTGGCGCAAGGTGGCCTGCGCGGTCAGTCACGGGACGGCGCCCAGGAGTTCCTCGGTGTTCCCTACGCCGCGCCCCCGGTCGGCGACGCCCGGCTGCGGGCACCACAGTCGGCGCCGCGGTGGAACGGGGTGCGCGAGGCCGCCCAACAGGCTCCCGCGTGCCTGCAGTTCTCCCCGTTCGGCCTGGCCGATCCGCGGGCCGTCAGCGAGGACTGCCTGTACCTGGACGTCTACCGGCCCCGGACCGCCCGCCCCGGCGCCCGGCTCCCGGTGGTCCTCTGGATGCACGGGGGCGCGTACAGCCAGGGAACGGGCACGCAGTTCGGCGGGCGCACCATGGCCGATCTCACCCAGAGCGTGGTGGTCAGCATCAACTACCGGCTGGGGCAGCTCGGTTACCTGGCCCTGCCCGAGCTGGGCCGGGACAACGCCCGGCGCTCCGGTTCCTTCGGCCTGATGGACCAGATCGCCGCGCTGCAGTGGACCCGGCAGAACATCGCCGCGTTCGGCGGTAATCCGGGCAACGTGACGATCTCCGGGCAGTCGGCGGGCAGCGGTTCCGTCTGTTCGCTGCTGGCGGCCCCGTCCGCCGCGGGCCTGTTCCACCGGGCGGTGCTGCAGAGCGGTCCGTGCACCCTGCTGCGTACGCCGGACAGCGCGAGCGCCGAGGGTCAGGCGCGGTCCTTCGCCGCGCAGGCGGGCTGCTCCGTTCCGGGCGAGGTGGCCGCCTGTCTGCGCGCCGCCTCCGGTGCGGCGCTGGTCGAGGCGGCCCGTACGCTGCCCACCCCGGGTCCCGTATCGGGTGACGGGCTGCTGCCGCTGCCGCCCGCGCAGGCCATCGCAAGCGGCACGTGGAACAAGGTGCCGGTGCTGATCGGGAGCACCCGCTCCGAGGCCCGCTTCTTCGTCGCGCTGACGCAGCCGCACCTGACGGCGGAGCAGTACACCGCGCAGGTCCTGGCGGACTACGGGGCGGCGGGTCCCGAGGTGCTCGCCCGCTATCCGGTCGCGGCCCACGGCTCGCCGTACCTGGCGCTGTCGGCCGTCATGACGGACTCGACGTTCGCCTGCCACACGGCGTGGACGGCGCAGCTGTTCGCGTCCCAGGTGCCGACGTACGTCTACGAGTTCGACGACCCGCAGTCGCCGACGCTCGCGGGGGCACAGGTGCCGGGCCTGGACGAGTCGAACGCGCACAGCGCGGAGCTGGCCTACCTGCACGACTTCACCATGGGCGAGCGCCCGCTGACCCCGGCCCAGGCCGCGCTCGGCACCCGGATGAAGCGCTACTGGGCCGCCTTCGCACGCTTCGGCGCCCCCGTCGTGTCGGGTCAGACCGCGTGGCCGCCGGCCGGCGCCGCCGCCGGTACGGTCCTCGCTCTGAACCCGTCGGTGACGCGGACGACCTCGTCCTTCGGCGAGGACCACCAGTGCGCGTTCTGGCGGACCCAGCCTCCCCGGCCCCTCTGATCACACGCGGACCGGGCTGCCCCGCGGGGGAGTTCAGGCGGCCCGGTCCGCGCGGAGCCGGCGACGGCGGCGGGTCAGCGCGAAGAAGGAGCCCGCCAGCGCCACCAGGACGGCCGACACCGTCAGGAGCCAGACGGGGATGCCGTCCCCCACGGTGAGCAGCTCGTTGTGGTAGACCGCCCGGCGGTACGGGGTGTCCTTCGCGGTGGCGCGCAGTTCGTGGTCGGCGTCGATGCGGCCCGGCTCCGGGAACTCCTGGTCGATCGCGGTCAGGAACACCGGCTTGCCGCCCGCCAGTTCGGCGATCGGGCCGTCCTCGGGGTGCACGCTCCCCGCGAAGGTCACCTTCGGCGCGGAGCCGCCGATCGGGGAGGCGGGTTCCATGCGGTGGTCGGCCAGCACGTACAGGCCGAGTGACTGGGGCGTCTTCGCCATCCGGGAGAGCCGCATCGGGTAGACCAGCCGGTCGCTGTCGAAGCGGATCTTCAGCGGGTCGAGCTCGCCGCGCAGCACCTTGCCCTGCTGGCGGGGGGCGAGCCGTACGGCCACGTACTCCCACTTCTGGTCGACGTACGGCTGGACCTCGGTGGCGAGCCGGTCGGGGAGCTTGAAGCCGTTGGTCTCCAGCCAGGTCTTCAGGGCGTTCGGGTCGGTGGCGGTGAGCCGGGCGACGTCGAAGTCCCCGAGCTGTTCGCGGCCGACGACTCCGACGGCCGCGTCGGCGGCGCCCGGGGGTGCGTCACCGGCGAGGTCACCCCGGCCGGAGGAGAAGGGCCAGTCGCGGTCACGCGGCCAGAAGTAGTACCGGGCCTTGCGCTCGGGCCGGGTCATGTCGCGCAGTTCGCCGAACATGTCCCCGTCGCCGAGCTCCACCGTGGCGCGTCCGGGGACCGGCATGATCCAGGCGGCCCGGTGGGCGTCCCCGCCGACGGTGAACCGCATGACGATCTGCTCGGTGCGGCCGTCCCAGCGCACGACGGAGGTCTCCCGGTCGACGCCGATCCGGGACTGGCCGTCGGGAACCATGGCCCCGCATCCGCACGCGTACGCGGGGTTGATCAGGGCGCCGAGCTGGGTCACGAGCAGCGCGAGGAGCAGGGCCGGGATTCTTCGTTTCATCCACACGGGCTCTCAGACGACGGCCCTGGTGATCCGGTTCCGACCCCCCTCGCAGAGCGGTCGGCCGTGGGCTCATACTGTGCCCCATGAGGGGGAGCGAGAAGCGGCAGCATGCTCTGCTGCGCCAGGGTGCGGTGTCGCGCAGTCCGCTGGTTCCGGACGCGGTGGAGGCGGAGATCGCCCGGCGCGACTGGGAGTCGATCGAATGCGGCTGCGGCCGTTCGGCGGGCCATCTGCTGGCGGCCGTACGGGATGCCGCCGAGGGACATCCGGCCGCGTTCCACGCGCTGGAGGGCCATGCCTTCTTCGCGGAGAACCTGAAACCGCCGGCTCCGGCGGTGTGCGCCGTACTGATGGCCGTGTGGTCCGCGCAGCCGCCGCGGCAGGCGACCCGCGAGGCGCTGCTGTGGACGCTGCTGGCCCTGCTGTGCACGGTGGACGACGGCGGCACCCACGAGGCCGGGCTGCACGGGCAGTGCGTCGCCTTCATCCGTACCGGCACCGCCGGCTTCCGCCGCGAGCTCGCGGCGGCTCCGGGCTCGGGGCCCGCCGCCTACGCGGAGGGCATCCTCGAGATCCTCGGCCTGCCGGCCTCCTAGTCTCCGGGTCAGAGCGGTGCGGGTGCCGTCGGACAGGGCCGGTGCGAGGCTGGGAGGAGATGTGGAGATGTGGCCCGGCGTGAGCGGGCGTCCTGCGGACCTCGAGGAGACCGCATGAAGGGCACGACGCATGCGGGCGTGGCCAGGACCGCGACCCGCTGGATCGCGACGGGCGCCGTGACCTGCGGCCTGTTGCTGGCCGCGGGCCCGGGCGCCGCGGCGCAGCCGGCGGCCGTGCGGCGGGCCCCCGCCGCGCCCTGCACGAGCGCACAGCTCGGCGCGGACGCGCAGCAGGTCCGCGGCAGCCAGGTGCGGGTCGCCGTGACCAACGAAGGCCCGGAGGCGTGTTCCCTGAAGGGGTTCCCCACGGTGGCCCTCGCCGGTCAGGGTTCGCCGGACCGCAACAAGCCCCTGAACGTGGTCCCGCAGGGCCAGGCGCGCGCGGTGGAGCTGCCGGTGGGCGGCCGGGCCTGGACCCAGCTGACGTTCACCCCGGTGCTCGGTGAGGCCGACGGGTACTGTGCCTCCGGCGCCGAGCCGACCGTCGCACCCTCGATCGTGGTGGGCGTGTGTGGCGGCGGGCTCCAGGTGTCGCCCGAGGGCGGCGGGGAGTTCGCACTCTGCGGCACCACGGTGCGCGCCACGGCCTTCCGCACGGCCGGTTAGCTGCGCAGCTCGGGCCGGGTACGGGGGGCCGGTGGTGCGGGTCGGCCGCGCGGGTTGGCTGCGCCGCGGGGTGGCTGCGCTGCTTGGGTCGGGATGCGGCGGGGGGGCCGGTTGTGACGGGGCCGGGCGCCGGTTGGCTGCGCCGCTCGGGCCGGGCGCGCGGGGGCCGGTTGTGACGGGGCCGGGCGCGCGCCGGGGTGTCTCCTCGGACGCCGAACGTGACGAGGGGTCGGAGAGCGGAGCCCCGAGGCGTTCGGCGCCCTGCGGGGAT
>NZ_JBEZKE010000037.1:0-69493 GCF_040651555.1 Streptomyces sp. NPDC048424
AACGTGTCGGGGGGTCGGAGCGTCTGGGCACCTTGCGTTCGACGCCCTGCGGGGATCACCCCGACACACACCCGACCCCGCCCCAACCGGCCCGGTCCGATCCCAGGCTCTGTGGCCATCCGGCTTCGCCGCACCAAAATCCAGCCTCGCCGGCGTTTGAGGCGCGGGGTCCGGGGCGGAGCCCCGATCTTTGACCCGCACCGTCCAACCCCGCCACACCACCTCTGGCTTCGCCGCACCAAAATCCAGCCTCGCCGGCGTTTGAGGCGCGGGGGCTGGGGCGGAGCCCCAGGAGTAGTGCCGCACCGCGGGCCCTCGGACTCACACTGCCCGTGGGCCCGGCTGGAGTTGGGGATCGGGACTAAAGTCCCATCAGTCACTTTGGTGTCATTACGTGGAATTTAAGGCCCAATTGACTGGAACTCCTCGGTGCTGGTGGACGTCCTGATCCACGGAACGCTCACAAAGCGGATGGGGAGTGGACACTTCATGAGCAAGAAGGGCATTCGGGCCGGTGTGGTCGTCGTCGCCTCGGCCGCCGCCGTCGCGGCGACCGTGTGGGGAGTGGCGACCCTGGTGGAGCCGGGCAAGGCCGCCACGCAGCAGAACGTATCCCGGCCGACGGACCCCGGCGGCGACGCCGGGTCGCGGCCGCAGGCGATACCCGAGGGCATAGCCCACGGGTCGGAGGCCGGGGAGAACGCCGTCAACATCACCATCGACGACGGCCCCGACCCCCGGTGGACCCCGAGGGTGCTGGAGGTCCTCCAACGGCACGACGTCAAGGCGACCTTCTGCATGGTCGGCCCGCAGGCCAAGGCCCACCCCGACCTCGTCAAGAAGGTGGTCGCGGCCGGTCACCGGCTCTGCGACCACACCATGAACCACGACACCGCCATGGACAAGAAGCCCGTCGCCTACCAGGAGCAGCAGATCCTGGACGCACAGAAGCTGATAGAGGAAGCCGCCGGCAGCGGGGCGAAGGTGGAGTACTACCGGGCCCCCGGCGGCGCGTTCACCCCCGACAGCCGGCGCATCGCCGCCGCGCACGGGATGCGGCCGCTCGGCTGGAACGTCGACACGAAGGACTTCGGCAAGCCCGGCACGGCCGCCATCGTCGACGCCGTGAAGCGCGAGATCGGCAACGGCCCGACGGTCCTCTTCCACGACGGCGGCGGCAACCGCGCGCAGACCGTCGACGCCCTCGACCAGGTGCTGGACTGGCTGGCGGAGCAGGGCCGCCCCACCGGTTTCCCGGTCCGCACCGCCCCCTGACACGCCGTCCGCCCGGCGAACGGGTGAGGGTCGGCCGTGCGGAGCCACCCGCGTTGTTCCCTGGTCGCAGCACCCGTACGCACCACCAGGAGGCTCCTGTGGCCATCGCCCCCGGCAAACTGTCCGACCCCTCCGTCGGCGCCCTCGTCGCCGCCGTCAACGCGCACGACAAGGACGCCTTCCTCGCGGTCCTCACCGCCGACGCGACCATGTCCGACGACGGCTCCGACCGTGACCTCCACGAGTGGATCGACCGGGAGATCTTCGACTCCGGCGGTCACATGGACGTCCAGTCCGAGTCCGACGGCGGCCGCACCCTGCTCGTCAACTACCGCAACGACACCTGGGGCGAGATGCGCACCACCTGGCGCTTCGTCATCGCCCCCGGCGGCGGCCGGATCAGCCGCTTCGAGACCGGTCAGGCCTGAGGCCGGGCCTGAGGCCAGGCCCGGGGTCAGGCCCGGGGTCAGGACGGCCGCCGCGTACGTCGACGGCGCCACGGCGCTCCCGTACGGGTGAAAGCGCGCCCGGCGTCGTTCCGGCCCGCCGGAGGGTCCCGTTGGGCCGGGCATGAAGCGCACCCGCATCGCAGCCCTCGTCCTCGCCACCGCCGCGGCGGCCCTCGCCCCCGTCCTCGGCCAGCCGGCCACCGCCGCGGAGGCGCCGTACCTCCAGGACCCGGCAGGCGGCGAGAAGGGCATGAAGTCGATGTGGACCAAGGACGAGATGCACAAGGTGGAGGGGCAGTTCCGGCTCTACCCGGGGGTCCAGTACAAGACGGTCACCCGCCCCGGTCACCCCGACGGGCCGGAGATCGAGCGCCAGGTCGCCGATCCGAAGACGCTGGCGTGGCTGCCCTCGTACGAGTTCGCCTGGTCGGTGTCGGACTCGACGGTGGTGAAGAAGGCGGTGACGGTCAAGGAGGGCACGCACCCGATCGTCGTGCGTGCCGTGCTGCGGACGGCCAAGGGGGTCGAGGTGGCGCAGGTGCGCAAGGAGCTGTCGGGGAAGCCCGCGACCGGGCGCGAGAAGGTCGCGGGCGGCAAGCGGATCGCCTGTGACACCGGCGAGTACGCGGTGGAGTGGTCGGTGACGCGCTCGGGCTACGGGACGCTCACGGGCACGCTGCGCTGGAACTCCAGCTGCGAGCAGTACCGGACGGCGTTCGACCCGAACCACGGACAGCAGCGCTGACGAGTGGGGGCCGGCCGCCCCGCGCACCTTGTGGGTGCTCGGCGGGCGACTGGGCCGCGGCCTTGGATCAAGTGCCGTAGTGGCCATGGTGCCGCACGGGGTGCTCTGCGGCAGGGGGCGAAAGTCCCGTGTCGAGGATCTTTCAGTTCTTCTTCGCGGCTTGGTTCGCCTGGGTGGCGATGTCCTCGAGGACGCCCTTCGGGTCGCCGTTCGGTTCCACGGCGCGGCCGATGTTGCGCTTGATGGTGTCGCTGACCGTCAGCCAGGCCGGGTCGTTCACCGGGTAGAGCTGGGCGCCGCGCAGCGCGTCCAGGAACTGCTGGTCGTTCTTGTCCAGGCCGCCGCCGGCCGGGGTGCGCGACGCGGTGACGGTGGAGGGCAGCAGGTGGTAGCGGTTGGCGAATTCCGTCAGGTTCTTGTCCTGGTAGAGGAAGTCCAGGAACTTGGCGATCTCCTCGCGCTTCCCGTTCTGCTTGAAGGCCATCATCCAGTCGGCCACGCCGACGGCCGGCGGGTTCTCCCCGACGCCGAGGTCGTCCGAGACGGGCATGGCGATGGTGCCGACGCCGATGCCCTTGCCGCGCGCCTCGTGGGCGAGCGACGGGTAGCCGTTGAGCATGCCGACCTCGCCGCGCAGGAAGGCGGCGAAGGCGTCGGCGCGGTTGAGCTTGGAGGGCGCGGTCGGTCCGGTGAGGCCGGGGGCGACCAGCTGCTCCTTGACCCAGCCCCACGTCTTGATGTTCTGGTCGGAGGCCAGGGCGTAGTTGCCGGCGCTGTCGGCGTAGCCGCCGCCGCCGCTCAGCTCCCAGATCATCGCCTCGGCGTGCGCCTCTTCCGGGCCGAGGGGCAGCGCGTACGGGTACGGCACGCCCTTGTCCTTGAGCGCCTTCGCGGCGGCCTTGAGCTCGGACCAGGTCTTCGGGGGCTCCTTGATGCCGGCCTTGGTGAAGAGCGCCTGGTTGTAGAAGAGGAGGCGGCTGCTCGCGACGAAGGGGAGGCCGTAGAGGGTGTTGCCGACGGAGCCGGCGTCGGCGAGCGGCTGGAGGAAATTCGCCTCGGCGGTGACCGAGAGGAGTTCGTCCGCGGGATAGAGCTGGCCCTGGGCCGCGAAGTCCGAGTAAGAGCCCATGAGCGCGACATCCGGCGCCTTGCCGGCCTTGACCATACGGGAGACCTCGCGGTCGATGTCGGCCCACGGAAGGAGCTTGACGTCGACCTTGATTCCGGAGTTGGCCTCGGTGAAATCGGCCGTCATCTTGTCCCAGTAGGGCTTGGAACTGGTGGCCGGGCTGTCTCCGTATTCGGCGGCGACCAGATGCAGCGTACCGCTGTCACCTGCACTGTCTCCGGAGCCACCACATCCGGACAGAGGCATCAACAGGCCGAGCACGACCGTGGTGGCCGTCGTGCCGAAGATTCTTCGTCGCACGGGTGTATTCCCCTGATTTTCTTTTGAATCCCATTGTTACTTATGAGTTGCTCCGGGCTGAGGTGTAACTGGATGTGCCCGTTGGCCGGAATTCTCTCCCGACGAAGGGGTGGTTGATTGCATTGGGGGCGCAGTTGTGGTCAATGCTCCAAGTGCGGCTTTTCCGGCTGGTGTTTTCCGATATGTGATCAACAAATCGGACGCGCGTAGACATGCCGAAAAGCCCGTTTCCGGTCACGGAAACGGGCTGGGGGTGGGCGAGGGCCTTGCGGGGCCCCGTGGCTCAGTCGGCGAACTCGCCGGCGTACGGGTCGGGCTCGCCCGTCTCCGGGTTGCGGCCCTCCTGCCAGCGCCGCTGGGCCTTGCGCCAGTGCACGAAGCTGAGGTGGCCGCCGTCCCAGAAGGTGATGCTGACGGGGCTCACGTCGAACTCGTCGGAGCAGAGCCGGTAGAGGAATTCGGCCATGCCGTACGGATACACCGCGAAGGAGTCGGCGGTGTGCCGCCCGCAGACCAGGACCGGCCACCGGTCCGGGTCGGGGTCGGAGGTGAGCCAGCACAGGATGTCCGAGCCGCCGGTGACCCCCCAGGCGATGATCGCCTCCGGGTCCACGTCGAAGGCGGCGCGGCCGCCCTCCGTCTCCCAGGCCTGCCGGGCGTTCTCGGTCTCCTCGGCCATCTCCGCCGGGTCCCACTGGAGTCCGGGCTTGGGCAGCGGCAGCAGGATGCTCGCCTCGCCGTTGATGGAACCCGCGCCGAAGCGGCCCATGAACGCGATGAAATCGGCCGGGAACCGGGTCCCCCAGACGGCCTCGGCCGCCGGCCAGTCGATGTCCTCGTCGGCGCCGTGCGTCGCCGGCATGATCTGCTCCAGCGCCTTGATCCGCGCGTTCTCCGTCATGCCGCTCCCCTGATGCCCCAGCTCAACCGCCCCAACCTACTGCCGCGAAGGGGTGCCGCCTAGCCGGGCGTGAGACGCCCCGGTACGTCCACCTTGACGGCGGTCCCGGGGTGCAGCCCCCAGCCGGCCATGGCTCCGGCCGCCGCCTCCAGGACGTGCCGGGAGCGCGGGCGGGGCAGCCCGAGGCGGCCCGGGGGCATGGTGACCACGGCGAGTACGCGCAGGTTCCGGTCGAGGTAGGCCACGTCGATCGCGAACCGCATCCGGAAGGTGTGCACGCTCGCGGCGGGGGTCAGCAGCAGCGCGCCCTCGATCCCGTCCCGGCCGAGCAGCCCCTTCGTGCGGGCCCCGTAGGAGGCGGCGACCTCCAGGGGGATGCGGGCTGCGTCGATGTGCAGGGTGCCGGTGCCGTCCTGCCAGTTCGCCATGCGGGCCAGCCTAGGGGGCGGGGTGCCGCTGCGCGGAGCTGCTCCCCGCCCCGCCCTTTCACCGTTTCTCCCCCAGCTACCGCTGGGAGGTGCCCCCAGGTCCTGCCCGGACCCGGTCCTCAAACGCCGGACGGGCTGAAATGCACGCCCCTAGGCTGGCCGGCATGGGTGCCGTCCTGATCGTCCTCGCCGCCGGCTACGGCGCCACCGCCGGATCGCTGCTGCCGCGTGCCGCGTACCGGCTCTCCGTCGAGTCGGGGGAGCCCTGGCGTGACCGCTGCCCGGAGCGGCACCGGGTGCGCGGCTGGCTCGGCCCCGCCCGCTGCCGGGTTGCCGCGGGGGTCGTCGCGCGGCGCTCGGACACCCCGCCGCCCGCGGCCACGGCCCCGCACGCCTACGGGAGGCGCGCCGCCCCCCTCGCCGCCCTCGTCGGGGCGCTCTGCGCCGTGCTCGGGGCGGCCGTCGGGGCGCGGCCCGAGGTCCTGGTCTACGTGGGGCTCGCCCCGGTGGTCGTGCTGCTCGCCCTCGTGGACCGCGCCGTGCACCGGCTGCCCGACGTACTGACCCTGCCGCTCGCGGCCGGGGCGGCGGCCCTGCTCGGTCTGGCCGCCCTCCTGCCCGGCGCCGCGGGCGACTGGCGGCTCGCGCTGCTCGGCGGCGGTGCGCTCGGAGCCGCGTACCTGGTGCTCCATCTGATCAACCCCGCCGGGATGGGCTTCGGCGACGTCAAGCTGGCGCTCTCGCTGGGCGTCGCTCTTGGGTGGTACGGGTGGGGGGTATGGGCGGCGGGGGCCTTCCTGGGGCTCCTCTACGGGGCCCTGTACGGCCTCACGCTGCTGCTGCGCGGCTCCGGGACCCGCGAGCAGGGCTTCGCCTTCGGCCCCTTCATGGCGGCCGGAGCACTCACCGGAGTGCTGCTGGGTGGTTTCGGAGCGTAATCGTGGCGCGCCAATGCACGCAGCATGCTTTACGAAGGGTTATGGTGGAACCCCCCCTCGGGCCGGTCCGTATCCCCCCCACGGACCGGCCCGTTTTTCGTTTCACCGCCCTTCAACCGGCCGGTGAGACGAATGCGCAGGTCAGCCGCGCTGGGCCCAGATGTTGGTGCCGGGGGTGGACACCGCGAAGGAGTCGATCTCCTTCAACTCGGCCTCGGAGAGCGGCGCGGACGCCAATGCGGCCACGTTCTCCTCCAGCTGCTTCACGCTGGAAGCACCGATCAGAGCCGACGTCATCCGCTCGTCGCGCAGCACCCACTTGAGCGCCAGCTGGGCCAGGGACTGGCCGCGGCGGGCCGCGATCTCGTTCAGGCCGACGAGCCGGCGCAGCACCTCGTCCGACAGCAGGTCCGGGTTGAGGGACTTGCCCTGCGCGGCGCGCGAGTCCGCCGGGATGCCCTTCAGGTACTTGGCCGTCAGCATCCCCTGTGCGAGCGGCGCGAAGGAGATGCAGCCCATGCCGGCGTCCTCCAGGGTGTCCAGCAGCCCGTCCTCCTCCGTCCAGCGGTTGATCATGGAGTACGAGGGCTGGTGGATCAGCGGGCGCACGCCCATGCCCTGCAGGATGCGCACGGCCTCGGCCGTCTGCTCCGCCGTGTACGAGGAGACGCCCACGTACAGCGCCTTGCCCTGCTGGACCGCGGACGCGAGGGCGCCCATGGTCTCCTCCAGCGGGGTCTGCGGGTCGAAGCGGTGCGAGTAGAAGATGTCGACGTAGTCCACGCCCATCCGCTTCAGCGACGCGTCGAGCGAGCTGAGCAGGTACTTCCGGCTGCCCCACTCGCCGTACGGCCCCTCGTGCATGAAGTAGCCGGCCTTGGTGGAGAGGATCAGCTGGTCGCGGTAGGACGCGAAGTCCTGCGCGAAGATCTTCCCGAAGTTGAGCTCGGCCGAGCCGGGCGGCGGTCCGTAGTTGTTCGCCAGGTCGAAGTGGGTGACGCCGAGGTCGAAGGCACGGCGCAGGATCGCCCGCTGGGACTCCAGGGACCTGTCGTCGCCGAAGTTGTGCCAGAGGCCGAGGGAGATCGTGGGGAGCTTGAGGCCGCTGTGGCCGGTGCGCCGGTACTCCATGGAGTCGTAGCGCGAGGGCTCTGCCCGATAGGGATTGGTATCAGTCACGTTGTCCTCCCTATCACGGACTTGTGACAGACCGAGTTGGGTACCCCATCCCACCGCGCAGTAATGTGGCCGCCTCGGGGGAGACCGCAAATGGCACGGGGGCATTGCACGGAGGGGCTGGAAGATCGTGAAGCTGCGCGACCTGGTGTACAGGCTCTACGCACGCCGGGTGGAAGGCCGCCTCGACCATGACGCGGCGCCCAAGCACATCGGCGTCATCCTGGACGGGAACCGTCGCTGGGCGAAGGCGTCCGGAGGTACGACGGAACAGGGCCACCAGGCCGGAGCCGACAAGATCTCCGAGATGCTCGGCTGGTGCACCGAGACGGACGTCGAGGTCGTCACCCTGTGGATGCTGTCCACGGACAACCTGGACCGGCCCGAGGTCGAGCTCCGACCGCTGCTCAACATCATCGAGAACACCGTCCGGGGCCTCGCCGCGGACGGCCGCTGGCGCGTCCACCACGTCGGCAACCTCGACATCCTGCCCGCCGGGACCCAGAGCGTCCTGAAGGAGGCCGAGGAGGCCACCCACGGCGTCGACGGGATACTCGTCAACGTCGCCGTCGGCTACGGCGGCCGACAGGAGATCGCCGACGCGGTGCGCTCGCTGCTCCTGGAGCACGCGCAGAAGGGCACCTCGTTCGAGGAGCTCGCCGAGATCCTCGACATCGACCACATCGCCGAGCACCTCTACACGCGCGGCCAGCCGGACCCGGACCTCGTGATCCGCACCAGCGGCGAACAGCGGCTGTCCGGATTCATGCTGTGGCAGAGCGCGCACTCCGAGTACTACTTCTGCGAAGTCTTCTGGCCGGCCTTCCGCAAGGTCGACTTCCTGCGGGCCCTGCGCGACTACGCGGCCCGCCACCGGCGCTACGGCACCTGATCGCGCGCGGGGCCCGGCAGGTCCCCCGCAGGTCCCCTCGGCCCCTCCCCTCGAACCCTTCACCAGGGATTCACCGAGCGTCCGTCATATGCCATGGCATGGCCTGGCCTGATCGGGGAATATCCCTTTCAGGTCGATGCCCGATCCACGGGTGTCGAGTCTCAGCGGACGGCATGGGGTCGTCCGCCCGGGAGGCCCTTTGCACCAGGACGCACGTGCGATGCGCACGGACGGAGTGGGAGGGCCGGAAATCGGCCCCGGCATGGGTGCCGATGACCGGTCCGGTCTTCATGGCCCGACCTCTTCCGAGGGGGTACGTCCTTCCGTGGTGACCAGCACGAAGCGCCGCCTGCCCGACAGGCGGACCTATGTCCTCGACACCAGCGTCCTGCTGGCAGACCCCAACGCGATCTCCCGCTTCGACGAGCACGAGGTCGTGCTCCCGATCGTGGTGATCACCGAGCTGGAGGCAAAGAGGCACCATCCCGAACTCGGCTACTTCGCGCGCCAGGCCCTGCGCCTGCTCGACGACTTCCGGGTTCGCAACGGTCGCCTCGACGCCCCCATCCCGCTGGGCGATCTGGGCGGCACCCTGCGCGTCGAGCTCAACCACTCCGACCCGGGTGTCCTGCCCGCCGGCTTCCGACTGGGGGACAACGACTCGAGGATCCTCGCCGTCGCCCGCAATCTGCAGGCCGAGGGCTACGACGTGACGGTGGTCTCGAAGGATCTTCCCCTGCGCATCAAAGCCTCCTCCGTGGGGCTGATCGCGGAGGAGTACCGGGCGGAGCTCGCGATCACCGATGCCGGCTGGACGGGCATGAGCGAGGTCGCCCTCTCCGGTGAGCAGGTGGACCTCCTCTACTCGGAGGAGCGCCTCTACGTGCCCGAGGCAGCCGAGCTGCCCGTGCACACCGGACTGGTCCTGCAGTCCGAGCGCGGCAAGGCGCTCGGCCGGGTCACCGCGGACGGCAACGTGAAGCTCGTACGGGGCGACCGCGAGGCCTTCGGGCTGCACGGCCGCAGCGCCGAGCAGCGCATCGCGCTGGACCTCCTCCTCGACCCCGAGATCGGGATCATCTCGATGGGCGGCCGGGCCGGCACCGGAAAGTCCGCGCTGGCGCTGTGCGCCGGCCTGGAGGCGGTGCTGGAGCGGAGGCAGCATCAGAAGGTGATGGTCTTCCGGCCGCTGTACGCGGTGGGCGGCCAGGACCTCGGCTACCTGCCCGGGGACGCCGCCGAGAAGATGAGCCCCTGGGCGCAGGCGGTCTTCGACACCCTCTCGGCGGTCGCCGGGCGGGAGGTCATCGAGGAGGTGCTGAACCGCGGGATGCTGGAGGTCCTGCCGCTCACCCACATCCGCGGCCGTTCGCTGCACGACGCCTTCGTGATCGTGGACGAGGCGCAGTCGCTGGAGCGGAACGTCCTGCTGACCGTTCTGTCCCGAATCGGCGCGAATTCACGGGTCGTTCTGACCCACGACGTGGCCCAGCGGGACAACCTGCGGGTCGGCCGGTACGACGGAGTCGTCGCCGTGGTCGAGAAGTTGAAGGGACATCCGCTCTTCGCGCACATCACGCTCACGCGGTCCGAGCGCTCTCCGATCGCCGCACTGGTCACCGAGATGCTCGAAACCCTCTGACCCCGACGGCCCCTTCCGGGAGGTCGAAACGGTCAAAAACCTCATAGCGGGAAGGTGAGTTGGCGCCGCCCGGCAAAGGCCCGAGAGCCTAGCCGGGCGGCGTCGTGCTGCACAGCCCTTTGGCGAAACAGACGGCGACATGCCAGGTGTGACCTTTCCCACGCAACGGAGAATTGCCTTGCGGTGTCGCGTTCCGGCAGAGTCTGGTTTCCGTCAGGCCCCGCATACGGCACTTCTGTATCTCCCGTGAGGTACGCGCAGCACCACAACTCCACAGTCGAATGCCGTATGCCGCCCGGAGTTTCACGGAGCAGCCCCCGCGAGGGAGTTGTCCACGGGCCCGCGCCTCCAGTGACCGTAGAACCACGGAGGCCAGAGTCGAGGGGCACTTTTGCGCCCGCGCGGTCACTGCGGACGCTGCTGGAAGGACACCGTGTGAGCCGGATCTCGGTCCGGGGGTTCGCCGTGGCTTCGGCCACCGCGGTCACCACCGTCGGCGCAGTCGTGGGCGTTGCCACTGGCGACCCCACGAACGATCTCGAGACGACCGCTTCCGGCGCGACTCTCCTTGCCGACATCCCGGTCGGCGACCAGGCGGAGGTCCAGAGCGCGTCCCTGACGCAGCAGGCCGACACCATCGCTCACGCCGCCGACGCCGATGCCAAGCGCTCGGCCGAGGAGAGCGCCCGCCTCCAGGCCGCCGAGGACGCCAAGGCCAAGAAGGCCGAAGCGCAGAAGGCGGCGGACGAGAAGGCGAAGAAGGAGCGCGAGGCGAAGGAAGAGGTCGCGAGCCGCTCCGCCGCCCGTGACGCCGGCGACTTCGCCCCCCAGAGCTCCTACACGGTCGCTCAGGTCAAGGCCATCGCCCAGCAGATGGTCCCGGCCGGCCAGTTCCAGTGCTTCTCGAACATCATCAACCAGGAATCCACCTGGAACTACAAGGCCGTGAACTCGTCCTCGGGCGCCTACGGTCTGGTCCAGGCGCTGCCCGGTTCGAAGATGGCCTCGGCCGGCGCGGACTGGCGCACCAACCCCGCCACGCAGATCAAGTGGGGCCTGAACTACATGAACGTCCGCTACGGCAGCCCCTGCGCCGCGTGGACCTACCACCAGGCCAACGGCTGGTACTAGAGCACGCTCAACCGCCCGGAGCCCCGCACCGTCCTACGGTGCGGGGCTCCTCGCGTGTACGGTCTTCGAGGCGTGCCCGAACACGGGGGCGGGGGAAGGAAGCGACATGGCGAAGCGGGAAGGCTGGCTCGGCCGGCTCGGGAACAGGCTGAACCGGATGGAGGCGCGGCTCAACGAGCGGCGCGCCGAGGTCGAGGCCGAGACCGGTGGGGACCTACGGGATCCCGCCGCGGGCGCGCCCGCGCCGAAGGCTGCCGAGCCGCCCGCCGCAGCGCCCGTACCGAGCGTTGCCGCTCCGCCGGCCCCCGCACCGCACCCGGCCGCGCCGGCCGTTCCCGAGCGCCCCGACCCGGCGAGCGTCGTCCCGTGGGGGATGCGCGTCGCCGCCGAGGCCAGCTGGCGGCTGCTGCTGCTCGCCGGGATGCTCTGGGTGCTGATGAAGGTGATCAGCGAAGTCCGCCTGGTCGTCCTCGCCTTCGCCGCCGCCATGCTCGTCACCGCGATGCTCCAGCCCTTCGTCGTGCGGCTGCGCAGGCTGGGCCTGCCGCGGGGGCTGGCCACGGCCGTCACGGCGATCCTCGGCTTCGTGGTCATCGGGCTCGTCGGCTGGTTCGTGGTCTGGCAGGTCATGGAGAACCTCGACGACCTGTCCGACCGGGTCCGCGACGGCATCAACGAGCTCAAGCTCTGGGCACTGGACAGTCCGTTCCACGTGACCGAGAAGCAGATCAACGACATCGCGAAGAACCTCAGCGAGACCATCGGCACGAACACCGAGCAGATCACCTCCGCCGGCCTGCAGGGCGTGACGGTCCTCGTCGAGGTCCTCACGGGCATACTGCTGGCGATGTTCTCGACGCTCTTCCTGCTCTACGACGGCAAGCGCATCTGGAACTGGGCCCTGGGCCTCGTCCCGAACGCCGCCCGGGCCGGTGTCGCCGGGGCCGGTCCGCGGGCCTGGCGCACGCTGACCGCGTACGTGCGCGGCACGGTCATCGTCGCCCTCATCGACGCCATCTTCATCGGCCTCGGCATCTACTTCCTGGACGTGCCGATGGCGGTGCCGCTGGCCGTCTTCATCTTCCTCTTCGCCTTCATCCCGCTGGTCGGCGCGGTGGTCTCGGGTGCCCTCGCGGTGGTCGTGGCGCTCGTGACCCAGGGCGTGTGGACCGCCCTGATGGTGCTGCTGGTGGTGCTGGCGGTGCAGCAGATCGAGGGGCACGTGCTGCAGCCCTTCATCCTCGGCCGTGCGGTACGGGTGCACCCGCTCGCGGTGGTGCTGTCGGTGGCCGCCGGCGGCATGGTCGCCGGCATCGGCGGTGCGGTGGTCGCGGTTCCCCTGGTGGCGGTCACCAACACGGTGGTGGGATACCTGAGGGCGTACTCGCGCGAGCAGCGCCACCACGGAGCCGGCATGGTCGGTCCGGCCCCGCACGGCTCGACGGCCCTGGGCGTCGTACCCGACAACGAGGACCTCAGGTCCTAGCCCAGTCCGCTCGCACACTGCGATGATCAAGGACGGGCGCATGCCGATGCGGCGCTCGGGACTTGGCACTGCGGGGGGGACGGACATGATCACCGATCCGGAGCTGGACGGGGAATGGGACACGGCGGAGCGGGCGGAGCCGGCCGAGCCGCTCGCGCCGCGCGAGCGGGCGGCGGCCGCCGCCGCGCGGCCGTGGCTGTGGGCGCTGGGCGGGGTGGTGGTGGCGTCGGCGGTGTGGGCCGGCGGGCTGTACGCCCTCGGGGACCGGCTGGCGGCGCCCACGGTCGCGTACCGGGCGACGAAGAACCTGTGCGCGGACTTCAAGGCCCAGTCGCTGAGCGGCATCACCGGAGACCTGCGCAAGAGACCGGTGAACAAGGAGGTCAGCCACCCGGCCGTGGACGCGGCGGCGTGCGTCATGAACAACGTCCCCGACTCTCCCGGGGACTTCTACGTGTACGTGAACACCGAGCTGCACAAGAAGGCCGACCCCGCGACGGAGTTCGACGTACCGTCGGTCGACGACCTCGCCAACGTCGGCGACCTGCGGACGGAAGAGGTGCCGGACCTCGGTGAGCGTGCCGTGATGACGTCGTGGGCCGGTGAGCAGGGGCTGAACCTCAAGGTGCTGGACGGCGGTGCGGTGTTCAACCTCCGCGTGTTCGCGACCACCTTCTCGGAGAAGGGCGGCCGGCCCGCCACGGACTCCAACGCGGTCCAGGCGGCCATGGTCCAGGACGTGCGCGAGCTCATGGCGGCGCTGAGGAAATAGGGGGCGGGATGATCACCGAGCCCGAGCTGGACGGGGCGTGGGAGTCGGGGCGGCCGGCCGAGGTCGCGCAGGACACGGTGGTGCGCGAGGCGCGGGGGCCGCGCCGGCCGTGGTGGTGGGTGGCGGCGACGGTCGTGGCCACTTCCGCGCTGTGGGCGGGCGGACTGTACGCCTACGGGGACCGGCTGAACGAGCCGGAGATCCGCTACCGGGTCACGGAGAACCTGTGCGACCAGTTCAAGGCGCCGGCCCTGGCCGGGGCGCTGGGCGCTTTCGCGGACTCAGACCCGGAGCAGGGCGGCCGGCATCCGGCCATGGACTGGGCGTCCTGCAGTCGCAACGGTGACCGTTCGGCCGCCGTCGGGGGGTTCTTCGTGTCCGCCGTGGTCGAGCTGCACAAGAAGACCGATCCGACGCCCGAGTTCGAGCTCGGCTCCCGTTACGACCGGAGCGGTCCCGACGGCACCGGCCAGTGGGAGTCGCTCGCCGGTCTGGGGGAACAGGCGCTCGTCAGTACCCCCGGCGGCGGCGAGGGGGTCCGGCTGAGGGTCCGCGACGGCGGCGCGGTGTTCCTGTTCGAGGTGATGTTCTTCGACCGGTTCGAAGGCGGCCCCGATCCGGAGGCGACGCTCTCCGCGCGGCCCGAACGGGAGCCCCTGGTGGCCGCTGCGGTCGAGGACGCGCGGGCGCTGATGGCGGCGCTGAAGAAGTGAACGCGCAGGGCCCCCGCGGCCGGAGACGGCTGCGGGGGCCCTGACGGTCGTACGGGTGCTACTCGGCGGCGAGGGCGGCCTCGAGGTCGAGTGCGGCCTCGGCGTCGAGGGTGACCGCGACGGCCTGGATCACCGAGGCGATCTTGAAGGCCTCCTGGATCGTCTCGCGGTCGACGCCGGCCTTGCGCAGGACCTGCTCGTGCGAGTCCAGGCACTGGCCGCAGCCGTTGATCGCGGAGACGGCGAGCGACCACAGCTCGAAGTCGACCTTCTCCACGCCCGGGTTGCCGATGACGTTCATCCGCAGGCCCGCGCGCAGCGTGCCGTACTCCGGGTCGGAGAGCAGGTGCCGCGTGCGGTAGAAGACGTTGTTCATCGCCATGATCGCGGCGGCGGACTTGGCGGCGGTGTACGCCTCCGGCGAGAGGTTCGCCTTCGCCTCGGGCTCCAGCTCACGCAGGACGCGCGGGGAGCGGGCGGCGATCGCGCAGGACAGGACGGTGCCCCACAGCTGCTGCTGCGGGAGGTCGCTGTTGCCGATGACCGAACCGAGGTTCAGCTTCAGGTCCTTGGCGAAGTCCGGTACGGCCGACTTCAGGGAGTCCAGGGACATCCGTCACTCACCGGCCAGCAGCGCGCCGGCGTCGATGGTGGCCTCGCCCTTGTTCCAGTTGCAGGGGCACAGCTCGTCGGTCTGCAGGGCGTCGAGGACCCGCAGGACCTCCTTGGGGTTACGGCCCACGGAACCGGCGGTCACCATCGAGAACTGGATCTCGTTGTTCGGGTCCACGATGAAGACGGCGCGCATCGGGAGGCCGTCCTCGCCGAGGATGCCCAGCTCGGCCGACAGCTCGCGCTTGATGTCGGACATCATCGGGAAGGGCAGGTCACGCAGGTCGGCGTGGTCCTTGCGCCAGGCGTGGTGCACGTACTCGGAGTCCAGCGAGAAGCCGAGGACCTGGGCGTCGCGGTCGGCGAACTCGTCGTTCAGCTTGCCGAAGGCGGCGATCTCGGTCGGGCACACGAAGGTGAAGTCCAGCGGCCAGGCGAAGACGACCTTCCACTTGCCCTCGTAGGTCTTGTGGTCGATCTGCGCGAACTCGGCTCCGGCCTCGAGCGAGACGCAGGCGGTCAGGTCGAAGGCGGGGAACTTGTCACCAACAGTGAGCACGCGCTCTCCTTGAGAAATGGAAAATAGCCCCTTTTGGGGGTTTTCCGCTGGGGTTGGACGTATCTCACATGCTGACACACCTGCATTGATTGCGGAAATAGCTAGTCTTGTGGCGGGTGATCGGAGGTACCTATCAGTGGCCGTGGGTAACAGGGGGGCGAAGCAGCCGACCCTCGCACAGTTGCGCGCCTTCGCGGCGGTCGCCGAACACCTGCATTTCCGGGACGCCGCCGCGGCCATCGGGATGAGCCAGCCGGCGCTCTCCGGAGCCGTCTCCGCGCTGGAGGAGGCCCTCGGCGTGCAGCTGCTGGAGCGCACCACCCGCAAGGTGCTGCTCTCCCCGGCCGGCGAACGGATCGCGGCCCGGGCGCAGCTGGTGCTCGACGCGATGGGCGGGCTGCTGGAGGAGGCCGAGGCGGTACGGGCCCCCTTCACCGGGATCCTGCGGTTCGGGGTGATCCCCACCGTGGCCCCGTACCTGCTGCCGACCGTGCTCGGGCTCTTCCACCGGCGCTACCCCCGGATGGACCTCCAGGTGCACGAGGAGCAGACCGCCACCCTGCTGGAGGGGCTGGCCACCGGACGGCTGGACCTGCTCCTGCTGGCGGTGCCGCTCGGGGTCCCCGGGGTCACCGAACTGCCCGTTTTCGACGAGGACTTCGTGCTGCTCGCCCCCAGGGAGCACGCACTGGCCGGGCGCCGGGACATCCCGCTGGAGGAACTGCGGGGACTGCAGCTGCTGTTGCTCGACGAAGGGCACTGCCTGCGCGACCAGGCCCTCGACATCTGCAGGGAGGCGGGGCGCACCACCGGGGCGGACGTCACGACGACCGCCGCGGGGCTCTCCACCCTCGTCCAGCTGGTCGCCGGCGGGCTGGGGGTGACGCTGTTGCCGCGCACCGCGCTGCGGCTGGAGACCGCCCGCAACGAGTACCTGTCCACCGGGTACTTCGCCGAGCCCGCCCCCTCGCGGCGGATCGCGCTGGCCATGCGCACCGGGACGGCCCGCCAGGAGGAGTTCCGGGCGATCGCCGCCGCACTGCGCGAAGCCGTACGCCCGCTCCCGGTGTGGGCCACCGACTAGAGGTTCGGCGGGGGCCGCGGGGAACGGGCGTACGGGTCAGGGGCGTACGGGTCGGGGGCGCGCGGCGGTCACTCCGTGCGCAGGCCGTCCGGGCGCATCAGCCGCAGCAGCGGCGGCAGGCTGAGCAGGGTCACCACGACCACCACACCCGCGCCGGCCGCCGTCATCCCGAGCACCGACGGCCAGTCGATCCGGACGGGCGTGGCGGCCATGCTCATCAGGACGGCGCCCAGCCCCACGCCCGCCCCGGCCGCCAGCACCAGGCCCAGCACGATCGGCACGGCCGTCTGCCACAGCACCGACAGGCTCAGCGTGGAGCGCTTGGTGCCGAAGGCGACCAGGGAGGAGAGCAGCCGCCGGCGCTCGCGCAGCTGCTCCAGCTGGGAGACGAGCAGGCTTCCGCCGATCAGCACCAGCACGGCGATGGCGCCGAAGAACAGCCCCGTGCGGATCGAGGAGTAGCCGGCGGCCTGCTTTGTATCCCGTAGCGTCATCGCCGTGACGAACGGGTCCGTCTTGAAGACGGCGTTGCGCGCCCGGTCCAGGGCGTCCGGACCGGACTCGTCGACCTGGACGAAGATCCGCGCGTCCGGGAACGAGCCGATCTCCTTCGGCGCGGCCGACGGGGTCACCAGCAGGCCGGTGCGCAGCTGCCCGGTGGGGTCCTCGCGGCTGGGGACCGTACGGGCGCCCGCGGGGACCTGCCACTTCGCCGGGGTCCCGGGTTCGGACCCGGCCCCGTACCCCCGGACGTTGCCGACGAACAGCTCGTCACCGGGCTTCGCCGTGCCCCCGTAGAGGTCCTCCGAGGGGGAGCCGGTCAGGACGAAGGAGTCGCCCTCCTCGCAGGAGTCGAGCGTGGCGACCTCGCCGAGCGCGTCGCAGGTGCCGATGGTCACCTGGACCGTCTCCTCCGCGGGCACCTGGTGGGCGGCCTGCGTGGAGGTCAGGGGTACGGCGCGGGTGACGCCCGGCACGGCGGAGATCCGCTGCGCGAGGTCGTCCATGCGCGTCTCCGCGTCGCGGGTCAGCATGACCGCGACGGCGGCCCTGCCGGGATCCTGGCCGGTCGACTTGGTGTAGTCGCCCTCCACGCCCGCGAAGAGCATCTGGAGGGCGATGGCGCCCGCGACGGCCACGGCGATGCCGTTGACGAGGCGGGCGGCGGCGCCACTGTTGACCTGGAGCCGGCGCACGGCCAGCTGCCAGGAGACCGGGCCGGCGGACATCTTCGCGACGAAACGTTCCAGCAGCCAGGGGAGCAGCACGGTGATCCCGACCAGCAGGAGCACCACGCCTCCGGAGACCTGCCACTGGTTGAACCGGCCGTGGTCGTTGCCGCGGCCGCCCATCGGCACCAGCAGTCCGAGCCCGACGAGCGGGAGCAGCAGCCGCCACCAGATGCGGCGCCGGGAGGGTTTGGCCGTACGGACGACGCCCAGCGGCTCGATGACCACACCGCGCAGCGCGAACAGGGTCACGGCCACCGCCGCGGCGGGCACCGCGAGGGCGACCAGGACGGCGAGCCAGGGCGCCGGGTCGAGGTCGGCGGGGAAGACGCTGCGCTGCTGGAGGCTGATGCTGCCGACCAGGGAACGGCCGACGGCGAAGAAGCCGGTGCCCAGCACCAGTCCGACCAGAGAGCCGGCCAGCGCCTCGCCGGCCGCGATCCGGCGCACCATCCTGCTGTCGGCGCCGACCAGCCGCAGCGCGGCGAGCCGCCGGTCGCGCCGCTCCCCGCCGAAGCGGACGGCGGTGGCGATGAACACGGCGACGGGCATCAGCAGGGCGACGAACGTCAGCACGACCATCAGCATGAGCACGGGGTCGAGGCCCTCGCGCTCCGCGTCGTAGCCGAAGCCGGTGACGCGCTGGACGCGGTAGTCCTCGGCGCCGTTCTTCTGGAGGGTGTCGCTGCCCAGGTAGAAGAGGAGTTCGCCGGGGCCGACCAGCCCCGGGTCGCCGACGATCTCACTGACCCGCGCGTCGAGCCGCTCGCGCAGCAGGGCGCCGTCGGAGGACTTCAGCAACGCGTCGAGGGCGGGGGAGAGGGCCATCTCGCCCGGGCCGGGGATCCGCTTCAGGCCGGGCGGCAGCGGGGCGTCCGGGCCCTCGGCCCGGAGCATGTGCCCCTCGATGTCCTTGTGGTGGTACGTCTGGCCGATGCGGGTGATCAGCAGGGTGCCGGGCCCGGGGGCGTCGGCCCGCTGGGAGTTCAGCGTCGACCGTGCGTCGCCGCGTTCGTACCGCGCGGCGAGGGCGCCGGGGATCGCGGTGCTGATCAGCAGCAGGGCGACGCCGAGACCGACGCCGACACCGGTGAGCAGGGTGCGGATCCATCCCTCGCGGCCGCCGCCGAAGGCGAAGCGGGTGCCCATGCCGAGATCGCGGGCCCAGACCCGCAGCCGGCTCATACGATCCGCTCCATGTCGCGGGACTTCCCGTCGCGCACGACGATCTCACGGTCGGAGTACGCGGCCACGCGGGTCTCGTGCGTGACCAGCACGACGGCGGCGTTCGCGGACCGGGCGGCCTCCGTGAGCAGCTGCATGACGAGTTCGCCGTTGAGGGAGTCGAGGGCTCCGGTGGGCTCGTCGGCGAAGATCACCCGGGGGCGGGTGACCAGGGCGCGGGCGACGGCCACGCGCTGCCCCTGGCCGCCGGATATCTCGCCGGGCCGCTTGGCCCCGAGGTCCTCGACCTGGAGCTGCTCCATCCAGTGCAGGGCGGTGCGTTCGGCCTCCTTGCGCTTGACGCCGGTCAGGCGCAGCGGGAGGGCGACGTTCTCCACGCAGGTCAACTCCGGTACGAGCTGGCCGAACTGGAAGACGAAGCCGAACTCGGTGCGGCGCAGCTCGCTGCGCTCGGCGTCGCTCATGGAGGTCAGCTCGCGGCCGGCGTAGGTGATGGAGCCGGAGTCGGGAGGGACGATGCCCGCGAGGCAGTGCAGCAGCGTCGACTTGCCGGAGCCCGAGGGGCCCATGACGGCGACGACCTCGCCGGGGTGGATGGAGAACTCGGCGCCGTCGAGGGCCTTGGTGGTTCCGAACGCCTTGCGCAGGTCCGTCGCGGCGAGGAGGGAACCGGCCGGGGTCATCATCGGCGGACCTCCCGCGCGAGCTGGTCCAGGCGGGCCGCCGTGAGCTCCAGCCACCGCAGGTCCGCCTCCAGGTGGAAGAGGGCGTGGTCGCAGACGAGCTGGTCGGCTATGTCGCCCTTGCGCTTGCGCTGGGTGAGGATGCGCATGAGGCGCAGGTGCTCGGCGCGCTGGGTGTCCAGCAGCTCGTCGGCGCGGCGGCCGGTGAGCAGGGCCAGGACGACCTTGGTGTAGAGGGTCGAGTGGAGGTACGGCTCGGGCTTCTCGGGTTGGGAGAGCCAGGCCTCGACGTCGGTGATGCCGGCGTCGGTGATGGCGTACCGCTTGCGTTCGGGACCGCCGCCGCTCTCCACGCCGTCGACCTCGACGAGGCCGTTCTTCAGGAGGCGGGACATGGTCGAGTAGACCTGCCCGTAGGCGAGGGGACGATCGTGGCCGAACTTCTCGTCGAAGGTGCGCTTGAGGTCGTAGCCGTGGCGCGGGCCGGCCTCGAGGAGGCCCAGGAGCGTGTGACCGATGGACATGCCCGCGACTCTACACCGTGTGTATACGCGCAGTGTATAGAGGGCGGAGAAGCGGGGGCCGGACCGCGCGGAGCACGGTCCGACCCCCGGACGTGGTCAGTCCGTGGACTTCGGGGGGCGCCCGCGGCGGGGGATGGGGCCGGGGCTGGACGGGAGGCGGCCGGCCTCGGCGAGCGCGCGGCGGAGCAGGAACTCGATCTGCGCGTTCGCGCTGCGCAGCTCCTCGCCGGCCCAGCGCGCCAGCGCCTCGTACACCTGCGGATCGAGCCGCAGCAGCACCTGCTTGCGTGCCTGCCGGCCCGCCGGGCTCTGCTCGCCGCCGGGGGTCACTGGTAGAGGGTTCCCGCGTTGACCACCGGCTGGACCGCGCGGTCGCCGCAGAGGACGACCATCAGGTTCGAGACCATGGCGGCCTTGCGCTCCGGGTCCAGGTCCACGATGTCCTCCTCCGCCAGGCGGGTCAGGGCGAGCTCGACCATGCCCACCGCGCCCTCCACGATCTGCTTGCGGGCCGCCACGACGGCGCCCGCCTGCTGGCGCTGGAGCATCGCGGAGGCGATCTCCGGAGCGTACGCGAGATGCGTGAAGCGGGACTCGATGATGTGCACGCCGGCCGCCTCGACCCGGGCGTGCAGTTCGACCGCCAGCTTCTCGGTGATCTCCTCGGCGTTCCCGCGCAGCGACAGACCGCCCTCGTCGTGCGCGTCGTAGGGGTACTCGATCGCGATGTGCCGGACCGCCGCCTCGGTCTGGGTCTCGACGAACTCCGTGAAGTCGTCGACCTCGAAGGTGGCCCGCGCGGTGTCCTCGACCCGCCACACGACGACCGCCGCCAGCTCGATCGGGTTGCCGTAGGCGTCGTTGACCTTCAGGACGGCCGTCTCGTGGTTGCGCACCCGGGTGGAGATCACCTTGCGCGAGGTGAACGGGTTGACCCAGCGCAGTCCGTCGGTGCGGATCGTGCCCCGGTAGCGGCCGAACAGCTGCACGACCCGGGCCTCGCCCGGCGCCACCGTGTTCAGGCCGCTCATCGCTATCACGGAGCCGAGGATCGTGAGCACGCCGCCGGCGATGAGCGCCGCCTTGGCAGCGGCGGCCGTCGCCACCGCGCCCGCCGCGATGAGGCCGCCGCCCGCCAACAGGCCTGCCAGACCGAGGAGTAGGGCCAGACCGCCGCCCACGCTGCGCGCGGTGAACTCCCGTGCCCCGTCCGGTGTGGCGATTTGGTTCGTCATCTTTTGCCCCGTTTCTCTGGTCGCGGCCGCTCGGACCGTCTAGCAAAGTGATATCACTTTTTTGCGTTGCGGCAACCCTTCGGCTTAGGTGAGCGTCGGTTCCAGTGATGTGGGTGCTGATTCTCACGTCCGAATTGACCGGTATTGGTCACGGTTGACCATCCTTTGTCACAGCCTGCGGTGTTAGCTTTCTGAGCTGACGTCGGGGGGGTAATCGAGCGGAGCGGGAGCGATGGGCCGAGCAGAAGTGCGTAAGGCGCAGCAGCGCGGTGCGGGGCGTGCGCCGAGCAGACGCGCCAACGGCGCGAAGGGCAAGGGCGGCGCCGGCAAACGCAGCGGCATACGTCGCTTCTTCACGTGGAAGAAGATCCTCGGGACGTTCCTCGGCGGGATCCTCCTCCTCATGGCCGCGGCGATCATCCTGTACTTCTCGGTGGACGAACCCACCGACCCCAACAAGCAGGCCACGCTCCAGAGCAACACCTACCGGTACTCCGACGGCTCGATCATGGCCCGCACCGGTGACACGAACCGCGAGATCGTCCCGATCGACAAGATCCCCGAGGACGTCCGCACCGCCTTCATCGCCATCGAGAACAAGTCGTTCTACAGCGACCGCGGCATCGACGTGATGGGTGTGGCCCGGGGCCTGTTCAACACGGCCACCGGCAAGGGCAAGGCCGGTGGCTCGACGATCACCCAGCAGTACGTCAAGAACTACTACCTGACGCAGGACCAGTCGGCGACCCGCAAGCTCCGCGAGCTGGTGATCTCCCTCAAGGTCGACCAGCGCATGGAGAAGGACGACGTTCTCGTCGGCTACCTGAACACGAACTTCTACGGCCGCAACGCGTACGGGATCCAGGCCGCGGCCCAGGCCTTCTACGGGGTCGACGTCGACAAGCTCACCCTGGAGCAGGGCGCCTACCTCGCCGCCGTCATCCAGGCCCCCAGCCAGTACGACCTGGCGACGGCCGGCCCGAACGGCACGCGACTGGTCAACATCCGCTTCAACGCCGTCCTCGACAACATGGTCGAGATGGGCAAGCTGGACCCGGTCAAGCGCAAGACCATGACCCTCCCGCCGCCGATCAAGCCCAAGCCCCGCCCGGGCATGGACGGCCAGAAGGGCTACCTGGTCCAGGCCGCCAACGACGAGCTGAACAAGCAGAACATCACCGACGCCCAGATCGCGGCAGGCGGCTGGAGCATCACGCTCAACGTCGACAAGGCGAAGCAGGCGGCGCTGGAGAAGGCCGTCGAAGACGAGCTGGAGTCGAAGCTCGACCGCAAGGACACCAAGGGCCGCCCCCAGGACCAGAGCGTCCAGGCCGGCGCGACCTCCGTGGACGCGAAGACCGGTGCGATCGTCGCCATGTACGGCGGCCAGGGCCTGACGGAGAAGTCCGAGAGCAACGCCCTGCGCAAGGACTACCAGCCGGGCTCGACCTTCAAGCCGATCGTGCTCGCCTCCGCCCTGGAGAACGGGTCGAAGACCCAGGACGGCAAGCCGATCACGCCGAACTCGCTCTACGACGGCACCAGCAAGCGGCAGGTCCTCGGCAGCAAGATCCCGTTCAACCCGCAGAACCAGGACAACCTGAACTACGGCACCCCCCTGATGACGGTCCAGGAGGCGACCGACCACTCGGTGAACTCCGTCTACGCGCAGATGATCGTGGACGTGAAGCCGCAGAACGCGAAGAAGACGGCCCTCGCCCTCGGCATGGTCGACCGCGAGGGCTGGCCCGAGGACAGGCCGGCCATGGCGCTCGGCACGATGACCGCGAGCACCGTGGAGATGGCCGGCGTCTACGCCGGCTTCGACAACCACGGCAAGAAGGTCACGCCGACGATCGTCAAGAGCGCCGAGCACAAGGAGCGCGAGTTCACGCCCCAGCAGGCCATCGGCAGCCAGGCCATCAGCCGCAAGACCGCCGACACCGTCACCAAGGTGCTCCAGGGCGTGGTCAACAACGAGGGGGGCTCGGGCAACAAGGTCAGGAGCAGCGCCTACGAGGCGGCCGGCAAGACGGGTACCAGTGAGTCGAACTTCTCCGCCTGGTTCACCGGGTACACGCCGGAGCTGGTCACCGTCGTCGCGATGTTCGGCGAGGAACCGGGCAGCCACACCCAGGTCACCCTGACCGGCACCGCCGGCCTGGGACGCGCGGGCGGCTCCAGCTTCCCCGCCTCGATCTGGAAGGCGTACACGCTCGCCGCGCTCAAGGGCGTGGACACCGGCGAGTTCGACGTGTCGGACGCGGACATGGGCCCCAAGCAGGTGCCGTCCCGCAGCGCCTCGCCGACGCCCACGACGAGCCCGTCCTCCAGCCCGCCGGCCTCCCCCAGCAGCCCGGCGCAGTCCCCGACGACGCCGGTGACGCCCACGACGCAGCCCACGCCGACGAAGACCGGCCCGACACCGACGACGACGCCCACGACGACGCCGACCAAGACCGGCGGCCCCAAGCCGCCGGACCCGCCGCTGTTCGGCGGGAACGAGGGACGCTGACACGCCGCCGCCCCGCAGCCTTCAGGCTGCGGGGCGGCGGTTTTTCGTCGGGCGGGGAGGCGGTGGTTCGCCGACCCTTCAGTGCCGGTCGGTCGGCCCCGGCAACGGGAGCTCGAACCAGACCACCTTTCCGCTGCTCAGGCGGGTCGCACCCCAGCGGCGGGCCATCCGGTTGACCAGGAACAGGCCGCGGCCGCCCTCGTCGGTGTCCCGCGCCCGGCGCTGGCGGGGCAGCTGCGGGGAGTCGTCGCCGACCTCGCAGCGCAGGACGTCCGTACGCAGCAGGCGCAGGGTCACGGGCCGCTCCGCGTACCGGACGGCGTTCGTGACCACCTCGCTCACCAGCAGCTCCAGCGAGTCGCTCAGCTCCTCCAGGCCCCAACGGGTCAGGGCGCGGCGGGCGAACCGCCGGGCCCGGCCCGGTGCGGTCTCCTCCGGGTCCAGGAACCAGTACGCGACGTCACTGGGCGCGATCCCGTCGAACCGGGCCGCGAGCAGCGCGATGTCGTCGTCCCGGTCACCCGGGCCGAGCATGTCCAGCACGTCGTCGCACAGGGCCTCCAGCGGCGGCGGGTGGTCCAGGCCGGTCAGCTGGGCGGTGGTGGCGAGGCGCTCGCGCAGCTGCTCGATGCCGGTCCACACGTCCCGCAGGCGCGACTCCACCAGACCGTCCGTGTAGAGCAGCAGGGTGGCCCCTGCGGGCGCGTCCAGCTCCACGGCCTCGAAGTCCACGCCGCCGACGCCGATGGGCGCGCCGGGCGGTACGCGCAGCACCTCGGCGCGGCCGCCCAGGTGCAGCAGCACCGGCGGCGGGTGGCCGGCGTTGGCGATGGTGATCCGGTGCGCGACCGGGTCGTAGACCGCGTACAGGCAGGTGGCCATGCGGTCGGAGCCCAGGCGCTGCGCCTGCTCGTCCAGGTGGTGCAGGACCTCGGCGGGCGGCAGGTCCAGCTGCGCCAGGGTCTGCGCCGTGGTGCGGAGCTGGCCCATGATCGCGGCGGAGGTCATGGAGTGGCCCATGACGTCGCCGACGACGAGCGCGACCCGGCTGCCGGGCAGCGGTATGGCGTCGTACCAGTCGCCGCCCACCCGGGCCGTCTCGGCGGCGGGCAGGTAGCGGGAGGCCAGCCGTACCCCGGTGGGCTGCGGGAGGCTGTCGGGCAGCATGGTGCGCTGCAACTCGTCGGCGATGTACGCCTCACGGCCGTACAGGACGGCCTTGTCGATGCCGAGCGCCGTGTGGGTGGCCAGTTGGGCGGCGACCAGGAGGTCGTTCTGCTCGAAGGCGGGACGCTCCGGGCTGCGCAGGAAGACGGCGGCGCCGATCACCCGGCGGCGGCCGCGCAGCGGCGCGAGGACGGCCCGGTTGCCGCGCGGCAGCGGATGGTCCACGCCGAGCAGCTCGGGCAGCGCGGCCCGGGCGGCGGCGGAGGACCCGAAGACGGGCCGTACGCCGCGCAGCACCTCGGCGAGCGCGCCGCCGGGCCGGATCTCGCACAGCTCTGCCGCGGGCAGGTCACCCTGCGGTCCGACCAGCGGCAGCTGGCTGAAGTCGAGCTCGCCGGTGGCCCCCGCGGCCCCGGCGAGGTCCATCCCCGCGCCGATGGTGCTGCTGATGTCCGTCAGGTCGTCGATCGGCCGGAGCCGGTCGGTGCGCCGGAGCCTTAAAACGACCGGGCCGACGGGCCGCTCGTCACCGACGGGCAGCGGATCGCGCAGGTAGACGAGGATGGCGTCGGAGAAGGTGGGCACGGTGGCCCGGCACAGGCCGAGCACGATCTCGTCGAGGTCGATGCCGCGGGCGATCCGCCGGGTGGCGGCGCCGACGAAGCGCAGCCGGTCCCCTTCGCGGCGCGCGGCGGTGGCCTCTCCGGTGCCTGCGCCCGGTATGCCGCTCCCGCCGCCGTGGCGCTCGCCCCCGGCGCGGTAGCCGCTGTTCTGCCCGGCGCTCCCGTCCCCACCGGGCGCGGCGTCGGCTCCCGGCGAGGCCGGCTGCCGGGCGCTCTCGCCGCCCGCGGCGGCGGGGTCGAGGCCGTCGCCGCGCGGGCGGGGCGGCTCGGAGGGCTCGCCGAGCCCGGTGGCGCCCGCGGCGTTGCGGGCGGCCGCACCGTCCCGCAGCCGGACGCCGTCCTGGCCCTGGCCCTGGACCGGGTCCGAGGCGGCCGGGCCGCCGGACTCGCCCGGCGCGGGAGCCTTGCGCCGGGGCCGGGGGAGTCCTGCGGCCCCGCCCGCCGCCGAGCGGGCCGAGCGCGCGTCGGAAGCCGCCGCGGCCGCGCCGCCGCCCGGCTCCGCGGCATGGCCGGCGCCGGCGCTCGGCGCATGCGTGCGTACGGCCTCGGCGGCGGCGATGGGCGCCTTGCCGTGGCCGGCCTCGTCCGTTCCTCCGCCGGAGGCGACGGGCTGCGGGCCCTCCTGGGAGGTGGGGTACTCCGTCACGCGTGGAATTCCGTCCGTTTGCGCTCGATGTGCGCTGCACTCAACTCGGTCAGTCGCGGTATACCCGCTCAGCGGCCCGGGCACCATCGCCCCGAGGTTCCTCTTTGCCTCTCGCCCCGCGCCGACCTCCCGTCAGCTTCCGCGTGCGGTACGACACTTGTGGATGCGCGGTCCGAACGCACCGGCCCGCGCGCGCGACCTCGCGGAGCACGATCCTACGTTTGAACCCCGGGGGCGCATCAAGGGTCTCATGAGGTCATATGCGCCGGGGTGCGGTCCCAGTCCTCCGGAAGGGCCGGAATCCTCCAGGCGGGATCCGGCCTCCAGTCCTGCCAGCCGGCGGAGAACGGAGCCCCCCATTCCTTGATCACCCCGACCGCCGCGCGCCCGGCCCGGCGGACCCGCAGCGCCTGCTCCCGGTCCATCAGGCCGGACCGCTGCGCCTGGGCGAACTCGTCCTCGTCCAGCCACTTCCAGCTGCGGTCCGGGTAGACGGCGATGTCGAGGAAGTGGTCCACGGAATCCACCCCTCCGGCCCACCGCGACCGCGGCTCCTCCAGGTTCACGTACCAGTTCTTGAACCGCCAGCCGTGCCCCCAGAACAGCCACACCGACCACGGGTCGCCGGGCCGGGCCAGCTTCAGCACCCCGCCGCCGAACCAGCGCGACCGTACGGTCGTCCGCGGGGCGGTGTAGCGGGTGGCGAGCGGTTCCTCGTGGACGGGGGTGCCGTCGGCCAGCACCGGCTTGACGCACTCGGTGCCCGGGGCCATCCAGACGGCCAGCAGCTCGTCGGTGTCCTGAACCACCGTCACCGGGCGGCAGATGTGCACCGAACCCTTCAGGCCCGGGGCGTGGTCGCGGTAGCGCCAGAGGATCTGTTCCCCGGGCGCCCAGCGCGTGCCCCGCGCGGGATCCTGCGGCGCTTCCCGCGCCGAACCGCTCCCCGGCTTGAAGGTACCTGTCATGCGCAGATCTTAGGGTGGAGGCCCGCGCCCCCGCTGCGGTGCAGGTCACTGGGGGGTTGGCGGACGGGAATCGACCGGATCCGGTCCCCGCCCGGGGGCCGGATCCGGCCTCTCACGGATGCGTCATGCGCAGCACGTCCAGGGCCTCGTCGAGCTGCTCCAGGGTGAGGTCGCCGCGCTCCACGTAGCCGGACTCCAGGACGACCTCCCGGATCGTCTTGCGCTCGGCGAGGGACCTCTTGGCCACCTTGGCGGCCTCCTCGTAGCCGATGTAGCGGTTGAGCGGGGTCACCACGGAGGGCGAGGACTCGGCGTATTCCCTGGCCCGCGCCTCGTTGGCGGTGATCCCGTCGACCGTACGGTCGGCCAGCAGGCGGCTCGCGCTGCCGAGCAGCCGGATCGACTCGAGGAGGTTCCTGGCCATCACCGGGAGCATCACGTTGAGCTCGAAGTTGCCCGCCGCGCCCGCCACCGCGACGGTGGCGTCGTTCCCCATGACCTGTGCGGCGACCATCAGGACGGCCTCCGGGACCACCGGATTGACCTTCCCGGGCATGATCGAGGAGCCCGGCTGGAGGTCGGGCAGATTGATTTCGGCCAAACCGGTGCGCGGCCCGGAGGCCATCCAGCGCAGGTCGTTGGAGATCTTGGTGAGCGAGACGGCGACCGTACGGAGCATCCCGGAGGTCTCGACCAGCGCGTCCCGCGCCCCCTGGGCCTCGAAGTGGTCGCGGGCCTCGGTCAGCGGCAGCCCGGTTGCGGCGGCCACCTCGGCGATCACGGCGGCGGAGAACCCGGGCGGGGTGTTGATGCCGGTGCCCACCGCGGTGCCGCCCAGCGGCAGCTCGGCCAGGCGGGGGAGGCAGGCGCGCAGCCGCTCGACGCCGTAGCGGATCTGGGCCGCGTACCCGCCGAACTCCTGGCCCAGGGTGACCGGGGTGGCGTCCATCAGGTGGGTCCGGCCGGCCTTGACCACCTGCGCGAACTCGGCCGCCTTGCGCTCCAGCGCGGCGGCGAGGTGCTCCAGGGCGGGGATCAGCTCGCCGGTGACGGCGGCGGTGGCGGCGATGTGGATGGACGACGGGAAGACGTCGTTGGAGCTCTGCGAGGCGTTGACGTGGTCGTTGGGGTGCACCTCGCGGCCGAGGCGCTCGGTGGCGAGCGTGGCGATCACCTCGTTGGTGTTCATGTTGGACGAGGTCCCGGAGCCCGTCTGGAAGACGTCCACGGGGAAGTGGTCGTCCCAACGGCCGTCCGCGACCTCGGCGGCGGCGGACCGGATCGCGTCGGCGACGTCCTGGTCCACCACGCCGAGCTTCGCGTTCACCGCGGCGGCGGCGGCCTTGATGCGCGCGAGCGCCTCGATGTGGGCGCGTTCCAGCCGCTGCCCGGACACGGGGAAGTTCTCCACCGCGCGCTGGGTCTGGGCGCGCCACTTGGCGTGCCGGGGCACCCGTACGTCGCCCATGGAGTCGTGCTCGATCCGGAACGCATCGGCCTGCTGATCTTCGGTCATTTTCCTGGCCTCCTCAAAAACTTGAGCAATTGTCTTGTTCGAAGTGTTCCCAACTCCCCTACTGACCAGTAAATACCGTGGGTAACACTGACATCCGGGGAGGCGTTCATGGCACGTGCACGTACGAAACCCATGCTCAGATCTACCTTCGCCGCCGTCGCGGCGATCGCGGCCGCCCTGGGGGGCGTCACCGCCGTCACCCCCATGGCCCAGGCGGCGACCGCCGCCGGGGCCGTCACCCCCCTCTCGCCCGAGCTGGAGGCCATCCGCGCCGCGGAGGCCACAAGGATCTACGGCGACGCCGCCATCCGCCCGCTGAACGAGCGCAAGACCGGCCTGATCTCACTGGGCGACAGCGAGATCTCGGGCGAGGGCGTGGGCAACTACGACCCCGCGACCAACACGCCGAACAACCAGTGCCACCGTTCGCCCGACTCGGCGATCCACCGCACCGGCATCCCGGCCGACCTCACCTTCAACGTCGCCTGCTCCGGCGGCTACACCGGCAACATCAGGATCGGCGGCAGCAAGCAGTACGCCGACGAACTGGTGCAGAGCGACAGCCTGGCCATCAAGGCCCGCAACACGAAGATCAAGATGGTCCTGCTGGTCGCCGGCGCCAACGACGACCTGCAGTTCGGCCCGGTCATGACCGACTGCGTGACCCGCTGGGTGCTCAGCCAGGGCACCTGCGAGCCCAAGTACGGCCCCGGCTGGCAGGCGCGCGTCGACGGCCTCAAGCCCAAGGTGGAGAGCACGGTCGCGGACCTCAAGACGGTCATGCGCGACGCCGGTTACGCCGACTCCGACTACAAGCTCGTCGTGATGGGCTACCCCAGCCCCATCGGCCCCGACTTCAACGACAACCCGAACTTCCCCGGCAAGCTGCCCGGCGGCTGCGCCGGCTACGACTCCGACGCCACCTGGGGCCGCAACTACGCGGTGCCCACCTTCGAGAAGGGCATGCGCGCGGCGGCCCTCGCCTCCGGCGCCACCTACCTCGACAACTCGCGGCTCTTCCACGGGCACGAGGTGTGCATGGAGGACACCTGGGCCCGCGGCCTCTACCTGGACCTCGGGGACCACTTCCCGTGGGACGAGAACACCGCCCGCCAGTCCTTCCACCCCAACTACCGGGGCCACGGCGCCTTCGCGTCCTGTCTGACCCAGCTCTACAACTCGGGCCTGCGCGAGGCCTCCTGCGCCGACCCCGCGAGCACCGGGACGCCCGTCCTGCAGGCCGGGGCCTGGGACGACAAGTTCAAGCCCCTGAAGAACGAGGCGACCGGAAACTGCCTCGACTCCTTCGGCGGCTCCAGCGCCAACGAGACGAAGATCGTGGGCTGGGACTGCCACGGCGGCCGCAACCAGGGCTGGTGGTACGACGCCACCCGCAAGTCCGTCCACATCGAGCTGACCCAGGACCGCTGCCTCGACGCCCCCGGCGCCCACTACGGCTCCGGCACCGGCCTCATCATCTGGAACTGCCACGGCGGCGCGAACCAGCAGTTCGTCCGCGACGGCGCCACCCTGCGCCCCGCCGCCGCCCAGGGCATGTGCCTGACGGTGGCCGCCGCGCACGAGCCGCTGCGCCTGCAGACCTGCAACGGATCTGCGAACCAGCGCTTCGCATAAACCGCCCCGCTTCACCCGATCCCCCCACGCCCGGCCGGCGCACCCCGGCCGGGTGTATTTATGCGCGGCTTTAGCGTCGGCTTATGCGTGACTTTAGCCATGGCTGAAAACCGGCTCGTCGGCAACTTATCGGGGTGCCCGATCCTGCATTCCGTGCATACGATCCCGTGGTTGTTGCGCTTTCGGGGATCGGCCGTCCCCGAGGAGCGCCATTCAAGGGGGGATTGTTTTCATGAAGACGAAGTCCATGCGTGCCGCCGTCGCGGCGCTCGCGGCATCCGGAGCGCTGGTTCTCGCGCTGCCGTCCGCAGCCCAGGCGTCGCCCACCACCCGGTGCTATCCGGACATGGCCTGCCTGTACTACAACTCGAACCAGGCGGGCGCTCTGGCGCAGATGTACCACATCGAGAACTACCCGGCGTACATGTTCACGGGGACGTTCAACCGCGGCACCGGAAACGGGGACACGGAGCAGCTCAAGAACAATGCCGCCTCGGCGGACAGCCGCTACACGAACCAGGCGGTTCGCGTTCATTTCAACAGCTGGTACAAGGGCCCCTACGACGTGGTCGAGCCCCAGACGAGGCGGAATCTCAGCGCGACGTACAACAACAACGCGTCCTGGAACTACCACCCGAACGGCGTCTGAGAACCATGGGAAACATGAGCGAAATGAACAAGAAGCGCACCCGTATTTCCCTCCTCGCGATGGCCGTGGCTTCCGGAACCGTGCTGGCGGGCTACGCCGCCTCCGCCGGTACGGACGCCGGCGCCACCGCCGGTGCCGACGCGACGGCGATCGCCGGTTCCGCCAAGGTCCGCACCCTGCCCATCGAGCAGTACCTGCCGACGCCGGCCGAGTTCGCGAAGTTGAGCCAGGCCGGCGGGCAGCTCCAGCAGAAGTGCATGCAGGGCCTCGGCTTCGCCTCCTTCCAGGCGCCCGAGCAGGCCCCGGCCGACCCGCGCGAGACCTTCACCGACCTTCGCTACGGCACCGTGGACGCCGCCCAGGCCGCCCGCTCCGGCTACAAGCCCGAGTTCGCGAACTCCGCGCGCACCGCCAAGGCGGGCGGCGCGTCCGCGGCCGCAGCCGACGGCCCGGCCCCGTCCGGGGCGGTCGAGCCCGTGCTGAGCGACGCGGAGTGGCTCGCGATGACCGGCACCACGAAGGACGTCGGCGACACCGCCAAGGCCAAGCAGGCGGCGCCGAGCCAGGTCCAGGGCAAGGACCTCCCGCCGGGCGGCTGCATCGCCGAGTCCGCGCGCACCCTGACCGGCGGCGGCGAGAAGCTGTACGCGGACCTCGCCCAGGACATCAACGGCCAGTCCTACAAGGAGTCCCTCAAGGACCCCCGCGTCACCAAGGTCTTCGCCTCCTGGTCCGCCTGCATGAAGGGCAAGGGGTACTCCTACAAGGACCCGATGCAGGCCAACGACGACCCGAAGTTCGCCGTGCCGACGGTCTCCGCCGAGGAGATCGCCGTCGCCAGCGCGGACGTGGCCTGCAAGAACAAGACGAAGCTGGTCGACGTCTGGCACGCGGCCGAGGCGGAGATCCAGCAGAAGATGATCGACGCCAAGGCGAACGAGATGGGCCCGATCAAGAAGGCGAAGCAGACCGCCCTGGCCAACGTCCGGTAGGAGGCCGCCCGCCGACACCCGCGCCGACCCCGCCCGGCTCCGCCACCCGGAGCCGGGCACCCACCATCCAAGGGGGATCACTTCCATGAAGTCCATGCGTGCCGCCGTCGCGGCGGTCGCGGCCTCCGGAGCCCTGGTCGTGGCACTGCCGTCCGCGGCGGAGGCGGCGCCCACGCAGCGCTGTTACCCGGGCCTCGCCTGCGTCTACTTCAACTCCAACCAGGCCGGCGCCGTCGCCACGATGAACCACATCGACGGCATGCCGTCCTGGGACTTCGCCGGCGTGTTCAGCCCGGGCACCGGCAACGGGGAGGGCAAGCAGGTCAAGAACAACGCGGCCTCGGCGGACAGCCGGTACGCCACCCAGGCCGTCCGGGTCCACTTCAACAGCTGGTACAAGGGCCCCTACGACGTGGTCACCGCCCAGTCGAAGCGGAACCTCTCCGCGACGTACAACAACAACGCGTCCTGGAACTACCACCCCAACCCGAGCTGAGCGGGACGAGGGGATCCGGCCCGGCTCCGCACCACGGAGCCGGGCCGCCGGACAGGGCCTAGAGCGCGTCCAGCTGTGCGCGCACCTCGCGCGGCCGGTTGGTGATCAGCGTGTCCACGCCGAGCCGCAGGCACAGCTCCACGTCCTCGGGCTCGTCCACGGTCCACACCCGCACCGCCAGCCCCTTGGCCTTCAGCCGGGCCACCAGCCCCGGATCCCGGCGTACGAGGTCGATGCCCGGGCCCGCGTGCGTCGCGTACGGGGGCCGCACCGGGCGCAGCCGCCGCTCGATCAGGTAGACCGCGGGCAGGCCGGGCGCGAGCCGGTGCATCCGGGTCAGCGCGTTGCGGGAGAAGCTCATCACCTCGACCAGCCCGGCGGACCCGTCGGCCAGCCCGTACTCCCGGAGCATCCGCACCAGCTCGGCCTCCAGCCGACCGCCCGCGCGGGTCGGGTGCTTGGTCTCGACGGCCAGCCCGACGGGCCGCGGCGCGGCCAGCGCCTCCCGGAGCAGGTCCTCGAAGAGCAGCACCCGGGCCCCGCGGTGCTCCTCGCCCTTCCACCCGCCGAAGTCGAGGGCGCACAGCTCCTCGTGCGTCATCTCGGAGACGACCCCCCGCCCGTCGGAGGTCCGCTCGACGCGCCGGTCGTGCACGCACACCAGCCGCTGGTCCGCGGTGAGCCGCACATCGCACTCCAGCGCGTCGGCCCCGTCGGCGATGGCCTGCCGGTACGCGGCGAGGGTGTGCTCGGGGTGCTCGTGGGAGGCCCCGCGATGGGCGACCACGCGGACGGCGCGGTCGGTGGCGGGGAGCATGGACTGCCGGTTCATGGAACAGACGTTATCCGGATGCGTGGAACGCCCCGGTACCGCATCCTGCCCGGATGGCCGAACAGCAGATGTACCTGACCTTGCACTGCGAGCCGTGCGAGGACTGCGTCCAGGAGGACTGGCAGCTCATCCGTGACGGCGAGCTGCGCTGGGAGGGGTACGAGCACTGTCCGCGGTACGAGGTCTACGCCTGCGACGACGGCCGGGGCGTACCGCCGCCGCGGGTCAGGGAGCGCATCGTGGCCCGCGAGGGCACGGTCCACCTGCCGGTCGGCGGCCCTGACGGGGTGCCGCTCGCACTGCTGCGCCGGGTGTACGGGCTGAGCATCGCCGAGGTGGCCGCCGCGCGGAAGACGGGGTACCGGGCCACCCCCGTTGAGGCCCGGTACCTGTCGGGTCCGACGCCGTGACTACGGCTTCGGTTGCGGGGACAGCGGGGCGGGAGTGACCTTGAAGCCGCCCTTGGTGACCTCCGTGAAGGGGGCCGGGGCCATGCAGGTGCCCACGCGGGGCTCGGACACCGAGCCGTCGGGCTGGACGTCGACGTTGGCGATGCCCCACGAGAAGCCCACCCGGTCGGGACCGCCGCGTTCGCCGTCCTGGACGCTGATGCCGATCCGCTTGCCGTCCCAGCCGACGTTCGAGGTCTTGACCACGGCGGTGAGGGTGGCGGTCTTGCCGCCCGTGACCAGGCAGTCCACCTCCGCCTCGGCCGTCGCGGTGATGCCGGACTCCGTGTAGTGGTGGGAGATGGTCACGCGGCCCCGTGCGTCCGTCGGCAGGCCCTTCTCGCCTCCCGGGGCCGGGAACGGCCTGGTCCACGGGGTCGACTCGGCGTCCACCGTGAAGCGGATGTCGTCCTTGGCGGAGTAGGGGAAGAAGATCGCGCCGCCCCCGTGCACGGAGGCGGGCTTCGGCGCGGCCGGCGCGGCCGGCGCGGCCGGCGCGGCCGGCGCGGGGCCCGCCGCGACCAGGGTGGCCACGAGTGCGGCGGCGGTTCCGGCGAGGATGAGGGCGCGCTTACGGTTCTTCATGGCGAACTCCCGTGTTCCAAGGGCTGTTTGGGTACGGGAACAGCCTCGCCGGGAGCCCGCGGGCCTGCCATCTGCCGATGGGCGGACATGACCGAGGGCCTCTCCCCCGAACGGGGGAGAGGCCCTCGGACCGTCGCGCTACAGACCCGGTCCGCGCACCGGGATGTGGGTGAACGTCGGCTCCGGGGCCGGGTTCTGGAAGAAGTCGTTGCCCTTGTCGTCGACCACGATGAAGGCCGGGAAGTCCTCCACCTCGATCTTCCAGACCGCCTCCATGCCGAGCTCCTCGTACTCCAGGACCTCGACCTTCTTGATGCAGTCCTGGGCCAGCCGCGCCGCCGGGCCGCCGATCGAGCCCAGGTAGAAGCCGCCGTGCGCACCGCACGCGTCCGTCACCTGCTGGGAGCGGTTGCCCTTGGCCAGCATGACCTTGGAGCCGCCCGCCGCCTGGAACTGCTCCACGTAGGAGTCCATGCGGCCGGCCGTGGTCGGGCCGAAGGAGCCGGAGGCGTAGCCCTCGGGGGTCTTCGCGGGACCGGCGTAGTAGACCGGGTGGTCCTTCAGGTACTGCGGCATCGGGGCGCCCGAGTCCAGCAGCTCCTTGATCTTGGCGTGCGCGATGTCGCGCGCCACGACCAGCGGGCCGGTCAGCGACAGCCGGGTCTTGACCGGGTGCTTGGTCAGCGTCGCCAGGATGTCGTCCATCGGCTGGTTCAGGTCGATGGAGACCACGTCCGCGGACTCGGCCAGGTGCGCGTCGGTCGTGTCCGGCAGGAAGCGCGCCGGGTCCGTCTCCAGCTGCTCCAGGAAGACGCCCTCGGCGGTGATCTTCGCGGTGGCCTGACGGTCGGCCGAGCAGGACACGGCGATCGCGACGGGCAGCGAGGCGCCGTGGCGCGGGAGGCGGACCACGCGGACGTCGTGGCAGAAGTACTTGCCGCCGAACTGCGCGCCGATGCCGATCTTCTGGGTGAGCTCGAAGACCTTCTCCTCCAGGCCGAGGTCACGGAAGCCGTGGCCCGTGGCGGAGCCCTCGGTGGGCAGCTCGTCCAGGTAGTGCGCCGAGGCGTACTTCGCGGTCTTCAGCGCGTGCTCGGCGGAGGTGCCGCCGACCACGATCGCCAGGTGGTAGGGCGGGCAGGCCGCCGTACCGAGCGAGCGGATCTTCTCCTCCAGGAACTTCATCATGGAGGCCTCGTTGAGGACCGCCTTGGTCTCCTGGTAGAGGAAGGACTTGTTGGCCGAGCCGCCGCCCTTGGCCATGAAGAGGAACTTGTACGCGCCGCCGTCGGTCGCGTACAGCTCGATCTGCGCGGGCAGGTTCGAGCCGGTGTTCTTCTCCTCCCACATGGTGAGCGGGGCCATCTGCGAGTAGCGCAGGTTCAGGCGGGTGTACGCGTCGTAGATGCCGCGCGACAGCGCCGCCTCGTCGCCGCCTTCGGTCAGCACGTTCTGGCCGCGCTTGCCCATCACGATCGCCGTGCCCGTGTCCTGGCACATCGGCAGGACGCCGGCCGCCGCGATGTTCGCGTTCTTCAGCAGGTCCAGGGCCACGAACTTGTCGTTCGAGGAGGCCTCGGGGTCGTCGATGATCCGGCGCAGCTGTGCGAGGTGCGCGGGACGCAGGAAGTGCTGGATGTCGTGGATTGCCTCTTCGGCGAGCTTGCGCAGCGCCTCGGGCTCGACCTTGAGGAACGTACGGCCGTCCGCCTCGAAGGTGGACACGCCCTCGGCGGTCACCAGCCGGTACGGGGTGGTGTCCTCGCCCAGGGGCAGCAGGTCGGTGTACGCGAACTCCGGCATTGGGGGCATTCCTCACTCGGCAGACAGCGCTGGCGACCAATTGGCAGCGCAGTCCTCCAGCGTAGAACCTCCCGCCGGGGGAGTGTCTGTGAGGTAAGGCTCACTCGGTAGTATCGCGATCTATCGTGTCTCGCTATGCTGGGCCCGTGGACCTGGAAAAGCACCCCGCCGCCCCCGCAGCCGCAGCCCCTGCCGCCGAGCTGCGCGCCTCCGACGCCGACCGGGACCGGATCGCGCAGATCCTCGGCGATGCCCTCGCCGAAGGCCGGCTGACCTCCGACGAGCACTCCGAGCGCCTGGACTCCCTGTACGCCTTCAAGACGGTCGGCGAGCTGGAAGCCCTCGTACGGGATCTGCCCGCGCCCGGCGGCTCCCATGCCCCGTTCGGGCAGGCGGGCTCCACGCCGCCGGCCGGGCCCGCCGACACGATCGTCGCCGTGTGCAGCAGCTCCGCCCGCAAGGGCCGCTGGCGGCCGGGCGCGCACACCCGCGCGGTCTCGGTAATGGGCGACATCACCCTCGACCTCACCGAAGCCGTCTTCGAGCAGCAGGTCACCGAGATCAACGTGACGTGCGTCCTCGGCAACGTCGAGGTCCTGGTCCCGGAGAACGTCACCCTGCGCGGCTACGGCAGCGGGGTCCTCGGCAACTTCGAGGTGCGCGGCGAGGGCCGCGGGGAGAGCGACCCGCAGGCGCCGGTGGTGATCGTCCGGGGCTTCGCCCTGCTCGGCAACATCGAGGCACGGCCCAAACCGGGGGCCCGCCTGGTCGATCTGGCCCGCAAACTCCGCCGGCGCCTGGACGGCTGAAAGCCGCTCACGGCCGAGGGTCGCGTTTCGGACGAACCCCCGGCGCCCGGTGGCACGCGGTGCATAGGGGCGCGTGCAGCGGGTAGGGACAGGTGCATCGTCTCTCGCTCGCGTACCCGTCGTCAGGAGTAGACCGTGCCGCATCCGCCGCATCAGTCCCTGAAGGTTGCCGCCGTGCCGAACCCGCGGGTGCCGGCGAGGGCTGAGGACGGCCCATGGCACGCGGAGGCGGTGTGCCGCCGGGACGAGGCGGGACTGTTCTTCGCGCCATCCAAGGAGCCCACGGCCGCGCGGCTCTCCCGCGAGGAGGCCGCCAAGCGCGTCTGTGCCCGCTGCCCGGTCATGGTCGCCTGCCGTGAGCACGCACTCCTGCAGCCCGAGCCGTACGGGGTCTGGGGCGGGCTCACCGCCGCCGAGCGCCGGGTGGTCCTGGCCCGCATGCGCCGCAGGTCGGCCGAGCTGCGCCAGGCCCCGGCCGCCGGACCCGTCGCGGCCGCGGGCTAGCCGCGGGCCAGGCCGTCCCGTAGGAGCCGGCACGGCGAGAGGGGCGGTCACCGCCGCACACGGTGACCGCCCCTCTCGCTGTGGACGCGCGCTGCCGTCCTACTGCGCGCGGTCGAAGTCGATCGCGCTGTACGCGCGCAGCTTCGACAGGCGGTGCGTGGAGTCGATCTGCCGGATCGTGCCCGACTTCGAGCGCATGACCAGCGAGGACGTCGTCGCGGTCTCCGAGCGGTAGTGGACGCCGCGCAGCAGCTCGCCGTCCGTGATGCCGGTGGCGACGAAGAAGACGTTGTCGCCGGACACCAGGTCGTTCGTGTGCAGGACGCGGTCCAGGTCGTGGCCCGCGTCGATCGCCTTCTGGCGCTCGGCCTCGTCCTTCGGCCACAGCTTGCCCTGGATCGTGCCGCCGAGGCACTTTATGGCGCAGGCCGAGATGATGCCCTCGGGGGTGCCGCCGATGCCGAGCAGCAGGTCCACGCCGGTGCCCTCGCGCACCGCCATGACCGAGCCCGCGACGTCACCGTCGGAGATGAACTTGATGCGCGCGCCGGTCTCGCGGATCTCCTTGACGATGCCCTCGTGGCGGGGGCGGTCCAGGATGATCACGGTGACGTCCTCGACGGCCATGTTCTTGGCCTTCGCGACGCGGCGGATGTTCACCGAGACGGGCGCGTTGATGTCGACGAAGTCGGCGGCCTCGGGGCCGGTGACCAGCTTCTCCATGTAGAAGACCGCGGACGGGTCGAACATGGTGCCGCGGTCGGCGGCGGCGAGCACCGCGATGGCGTTCGGCATGCCCTTGGCGTTCAGGGTGGTGCCGTCGATCGGGTCCACGGCGATGTCGACCTCGGCACCGGTGCCGTCGCCGACGCGCTCGCCGTTGAAGAGCATCGGGGCTTCGTCCTTCTCGCCCTCGCCGATGACGACCACGCCGTTCATCGAGACGGTGGAGATCAGCGTCCGCATCGCGTTGACCGCGGCGCCGTCGGCGCCGAGCTTGTCGCCGCGCCCGACCCAACGGCCCGCGGCCATTGCGGCGGCCTCGGTGACCCGGACGAGTTCCAGGGCGAGGTTACGGTCGGGGGCCTCCGGAGAGACTTCGAGCTGGGGCGGCAGGTTGTGCTCGGTCATCGGAGCGCACCTTTCTGTACGGCGACGGCCGGGAAGTGAGGGTGCTGGAACTCTATCGGTACGTCGACATATTGAGCAGGGCGGGTCACGTATGAGCGGAATATCGGTCAGGCGTTTGGCCTGAGCGGACATCTTGCGGTTCCCCGGTGCAATCTCAAGCGTCCGTCGCCCGGCGCGCCCGCGCTACCCCGGCGGTGATCGCCGCCCCGCGATGCGGGACGATGGTGCCGTGGCAGGTATGAAAGGCAAGCAGACGGTCTGGGACATGGTCCGGTCGCTGAGCGTGATCGGCATCGTCGTCGCCGGGATCTACCTCTTCGTCCCCCATGACGACGAGGCCGATCCGACGCACGCGGTCGACTACCGGGTGGAGACGATCACGGCCCGGCGCGCGGCCCCGTATCCGGTGGCGGCCCCCGTGGGGCTCCCGGAGCAGTGGCGGGCGACGTCGGTGACGTACGAGCGCAAGAACTCCAATGCCTGGCACCTGGGCTTCCTCGACCCGGAGCAGCAGTACGTGGCGGTGGAGCAGTCCTCGGACACCTCGCCCAAGTACCTCGCCAGGGTCACCCAGGGGGCGACGACCACCGGCCAGACCCAGCAGGTCGGCGACGCGGCCTGGGAACGCTGGGACGGCGAGAAGTACGACGCCCTCGTCCGCCGGGAGCAGGGCCATGTCACGGTGGTGACCGGAACGGCCTCCTTCGAACAGCTCGGCGCGATGGCGGCGACCTTGGAGTTCAAGCAGGGCGCGTGAGGCTGCGCCGCTTGGGCGGGGTGCGGTGGGCGCCGGTTGACTGCGCCGCTTGGGCGTGCGGCGGGGGCCGGTTGGGACGGGGCCGGGCGCGCGCCGGGGTGTCTCCTCGGACGTCGAACGTGTCGGGAGGTCGGAGAGCTCGGTGGCAGTGCGTTCGACGCCCTGCGGGGATCACCCCGACACACACCCGACCCCGTCCCAACCGGCCAACTCCAGCCCCGCCGGCGTTTGAGGCGCGGGGTCCGGGGCGGAGCCCCGATTTTTGAGCCGCGCCACCTCCGGCTTCGCCGCACCACGTTCAGTCCCTCCGGCGTTTGGGGAGCGGGGTGTGGGGCGAGCCCCGGTTGGATGTGCGAGAAGGGCCGTGCCCCCGGGATTCCGGGGGCGCGGCCCTTCTCGTGTGCTGGGGCTTGCTCAGATCGTGGTGACGACCTCGTCGAACGCCAGGCGCGGCGAACGCGGGAACGCGGCGTCCTCGCCCGGCTTGCCGATGTTGACCACCATCAGCGGGGTGTGGTCGCCGTCCAGGAACTCCTTCTGGATGCCACCGAAGTCGGCGCCGGTCATCGGGCCCGCGGCCAGACCGGCGGCGCGGACGCCGACGATGAAGTACGCGGCCTGCAGGGCGGCGTTCAGCAGCGCGGACTGCTCGCGCGCCGGGCGCTCGGCGAAGAAGAGGTCCTTGGCCTGCGGGAAGTGCGGCAGCAGCTGCGGGAGCTCCTCGTGGAACTCGTTGTCCGCGGAGAGGATCGCGACCAGCGGCGCGGTGGCGGTCTTCGCCGCGTTGCCCTCGGCCATGTGCTTCACGAGGCGCTCGCGGGCCTCGGGGGAGCGGACCAGCGTGATGCGCAGCGGCGTCTGGTTGAACGCGGTGGGGCCGAACTTCACCAGGTCGTAGATCGCCTGGACCTGCTCCTCGGTGACCGGCTCGTCCGAGAACGAGTTGGCCGTGCGGGCCTCGCGGAACAGCAGGTCCTGCGCGGCGGAGTCAAGAACGAGAGACATCGGAAAGCCTTCTTCCATACGGAGGTGAAGCGATGTCCCAGACACTACGGCCGAAGTAGATGAACTTTCAACTAAATGCCCCTGGTGGTGACCGGGATCACTCCTCCTCGGCCGGCTCGCGCGCCGCCAGCGCCGAGTCCAGCCGGGCCCGGGCGCCCTCCAGCCAGTGCCGGCAGACCTTCGCCAGCTCCTCGCCGCGCTCCCAGAGCGCCAGCGAGTCCTCCAGCGAGGTCCCGCCCGCCTCCAGCTTGCGGACGACCTCGATGAGCTCGTCGCGGGCCTGCTCGTATCCCAGCGCCGTCTCGGCCTCTGCCATTCCCTTTTCCACCCTATGTGTGTAGTGCAATCAGTTCGTTGCGGCCGTGTGTCGTGTTTTCCGGTGCCGCCGCCCGCCGCATCCGCCCGCTACTCCGGCGGGGCGACCCGTACCGAGAAGGTGCCCTCCGCCACCCGCGCGCGCAGCACCTCGTCCGCCGCGAGCTCCTGCGGCGAGCGCACGACATGGCCGTCGGCCCGCTGCAGTACGGCGTACCCGCGCTCCAGCGTCGCGGCCGGGGACAGTGCCACCACCCGGGCAAGGGTGTGGGCGAGCTCCGAGTCGGCCCGGTCCAGCAGGTGCCCGAGCGTGCGCCGGCCGCGTGCCAGCAGCGCGTCCAGCTCGTCCTCCCGGAGCTCCACCATCCGCTGCGGGTGGACGAAGACCGGCCGGGCGAGGGCGTGCGCGAGCCCCCGCTCCTCCCGGTCGAGCAGCCCGGTCACCGCGCGCAGCCCCCGGCCCTGCAGCTGGCGTACGCGCTCCAGCTCCTCGCCCACGTCCGGGACCACCTTCTTCGCCGCGTCCGTGGGCGTGGAGGCCCGTACGTCCGCGACCAGGTCCAGCAGCGGCGAGTCCGGCTCGTGGCCGATCGCCGAGACCACCGGCGTGCGGGCCGCCGCGACCGTGCGCACGACCTCCTCGTCGGAGAAGGGCAGCAGGTCCTCCACGCTGCCGCCGCCGCGCGCCACGATGATCACGTCGACCTCGTCCAGGGCGTCGAGCTCCTTGACCGCCTGGACCACCTGCGGCACCGCGTGCACGCCCTGGACGGCCACGTTCCGCACCTCGAACCGGACCGCCGGCCAGCGGCGGCGGGCGTTCTCCAGTACGTCGCGCTCGGCGGCCGAGGCCCGCCCGACCACCAGCCCGATCAGCTGCGGCAGGAACGGCAGCGGCTTCTTGCGCTCCAGCGCGAAGAGCCCCTCGGAGGCCAGCGACCGCTTGAGCCGCTCCAGCCGGGCGAGGAGCTCCCCGATGCCGACGGGCCGTATCTCCGTGGCCCGCAGGGACAGCTGCCCGCGCGGGGCGTACCACTCGGGCTTGGCCAGCAGGACGACCCGCGCACCCTCCGAGACCACGTCCGCGACCTCGTCGAAGACCTGGCGGAAGCAGGTCACGCTGACCGAGATGTCGTGCGAGGGGTCGCGCAGCGTCAGGAAGACCACCCCCGCTCCCGGCCGCCGCGAGAGCTGCGTGATCTGCCCCTCCACCCACACCTGACCGAGCCGCTCGATCCAGCCCCCGATGAGCCGCGACACCTGGCCTACCGGCAGCGGCGCCTCGGCCGACGTATTCAGACCCATGCACGCAGGCTAACGGGCTCCGCTGACAGCGTCTCAGGCTCCGGGTCGGGTGTCGGGTCCCGGCGCCGCGGAATCCGCGGATCCGCCGCGCCGGCCGTGCTGGGCGAGGAGCACGCCCAGGCCCACCGCCAGCCACACCGCGCCCACCACCTGCGCCGTCCAGGAAGCCTCCACGATCACCGCGACGGTCACCACCGCGCCGAGCACCGGCATCACCAGGTGCTTCCACCAGACCGGCGGGCCCTCCCGCCGCTTCACCACGAACCACCCCACCACCGACGCGTGCAGCAGGGTGAAGGCCACCAGCGCCCCGACGTCCACGACGGACACCAGGTGGTCCAGCCCGTCGTCGCGCCGGGCCGCCCACACGGCGGCGACCATCGTGACGGTGGCCGCCACCAGCAGGGCGAGCCGCGGGGTGCCGTCCGAGGTCCGCGCGAGCACCCGGGGCAGCCGCCGTTCCCGGGCCATCGCGAACACCAGCCGCCCGGCCGCCGCCTGCCCCGCCAGCGCCGCGAAGGCCGCCCCGATCGCCTTGCTGGCCGCCACCAGGTCGTGCAGCCAGGTGCCGACCGAGGACTCCACCGCGTTGTAGAAGGCCGGGCCCTGCTGTCCCGGATCGGCCGCGAGCTCCGCCGCGGACACGGGCATGAGCAGCGCCGCCAGATAGCTCTGCGCGACGAACAGCAGCCCGGCCAGCGCCAGGCAGAAGAGCACCGCCCGCGCCACGCGCTCCGAGCCCCCCGTCACCTCCTCGGCGAAGGAGGCGATGGCGTCGAAGCCGAGGTAGGACAGGACCGCCACCGACACCGCGCCCAGCACCGCGGCCGTGCTGAAGCCGAGCGAGCCGTCACCGGTCAGCGGGGACAGCCAGCCGCGCCGGGCCCCGCCCTGGGCCAGTACGGTCACCGCGGCGACCAGGAAGACGAGCAGGACGAGGATTTCCAGGGCCAGCACGGCGAAGCCCACGCGCGCGGCCGCCCGTACGCCCCACAGGTTGAGCAGGGTGGTCACCACGACGGCCAGGGCCGTCCACACCCACCGGGAGACCTCCGGCACCAGCGCGTTCATCGCGATCGGTACGCGACCGCCGGGATCAGCAGGTAGTCGAGCATCGCCATCCACCCGGCGATCAGCCCCGCCCCCTCGCCCAGGCCCTTGCGGGCGTAGGTGAAGACCGAGCCGGCCTGCGGGGCCACCCGCACCATCTGGGCGTACGAGAAGGCCGTGAAGGCCATCGCGACGGTCGCGGCGAGGTAGACGAGGGCGACGGCGCCGTGCGACTTGGCGTCCAGGGTGCCGAAGACCCCGACGGGGGCCATCGGGGCGATGAAGAGCAGCCCGTAGACGACCAGGTCCCGGAAGCCGAGGCTCCGCCGCAGCGGCCCGCCGGGGGCCCGCTCCGGTACCGGCGGCGCCGTACTGGGATCCGTACCCGACACCATCGGCCCTCCGGGGGATGCTGTGAACGCGCTTGCGATCAAGTGTGGGGCGGACGGGGGACGAACGGCCTGCTGGGGACCCCCGTACGATGGAGGGCATGACTGCTGCCGCTTCCCGCCGTGTCCTGCTCGCCGCCCCGCGCGGCTACTGCGCGGGCGTCGACCGAGCCGTGATCGCTGTCGAGAAGGCTCTCGAGCAGTACGGCGCGCCGGTCTACGTCCGCCACGAGATCGTGCACAACAAGTACGTCGTCCAGACGCTGGAGAAGAAGGGCGCCATCTTCGTCGAGCGGACGGAGGAGGTGCCCGAGGGCTCCATCGTGATGTTCTCCGCGCACGGCGTGGCCCCGGTGGTGCACGAGGAGGCGGCGCGCGGCAAGCTCGCGACGATCGACGCCACCTGCCCGCTGGTCACCAAGGTGCACAAGGAAGCCATCCGGTACGCGAACGAGGACTTCGACATCCTCCTCATCGGCCACGAGGGCCACGAGGAGGTCATCGGCACCTCCGGCGAGGCCCCGGACCACATCACGATCGTCGACGGTCCGGACGACGTCGCCAACGTCGAGGTGCGGGACGAGTCGAAGGTCGTCTGGCTCTCGCAGACCACCCTCTCGGTCGACGAGACGATGGAGACGGTCGACGCGCTGAAGACCAAGTTCCCGCTGCTCGTCTCGCCGCCCAGCGACGACATCTGCTACGCCACCTCGAACCGGCAGGCCGCCGTCAAGGTGATGGGTGCCGACTCCGACCTGGTCATCGTGGTCGGCTCGAAGAACTCCTCGAACTCCATCCGGCTGGTCGAGGTCGCGCTCGACGCGGGCGCGGGCGCCGCGTACCTCGTCGACTTCGCGAGCGAGATCGACGAGGCCTGGCTGGAGGGCGTCACCACCGTCGGCCTCACCTCGGGCGCCTCGGTGCCGGAGGTCCTGGTCGAGGAGGTCCTGGAGTGGCTGGCGGCGCGCGGTTACGCGGACGTGGAGATCGTCAAGACCGCCGAGGAGTCGATCGTCTTCTCGCTGCCCAAGGAACTGCGCCGCGACCTGCGTGCCGAGGCCGCCGAACTGGTCGCCGACAAGTAACTCCTTTCGTACGGTATGTCCATGCAGATCTTCGGCGTGGACATCGGCGGATCCGGGATCAAGGGCGCTCCCGTGGACCTGGACCGTGGCGACCTGGCGCAAGAGCGCCACAAAGTACTGACACCGCAGCCGGCCACCCCCGACGGGGTGGCCGGCTGCGTCGTCGAGGTGGTGCGCCACTTCGACTGGGACGGCCCGGTGGGGGTCACCTTCCCGGGGGTGGTCACGGGCGGTCTCATCCGCACGGCGGCCAACATGGACAAGGCGTGGGTCGGTGTCGAGGCGGCGGACCTGCTCTCGCGACGCCTGGACGGCAGGCCCGTCACGGTCCTCAACGACGCGGACGCGGCGGGGATCGCGGAGATGGCGTACGGGGCCGGGAAGGGGCGGGACGGCACGGTCATCCTGCTCACGCTGGGCACGGGCATCGGGAGCGCCTTGTTCCGGGACGGGCGGCTGGTGCCGAACACGGAGCTCGGCCACCTGGAGCTGAAGGGCCACGACGCGGAGACGCGGGCGTCGGTGAAGGCCAAGGAGGACCACGAGCTCACCTGGGAGCGCTGGGCGCACCGGGTGCAGAGGTACCTGGAGCACGTGGAGATGCTCTTCTCCCCCGACCTGTTCATCATCGGCGGCGGCGTCAGCCGCAAGCCGGAGAAGTTCCTTCCGCTGATCGAGGACGTCCGGGCCGAGATCGTGCCGGCGAAGCTGCAGAACAATGCGGGGATCGTGGGCGCGGCGATGGCGGCGAAGGGCCGGTAGCCGGACCTGGTCGGATCTGGTCGGACCTGGTCGGATCTGGCCGGGCTGGATCGGGCTGGATCGGGCTAGGAGGTGGAGGCGGTCCGGCGGGGGAGCCGCCTCTTCCCGATCAGCACGGCCTTGCGCACGACGACGATCAGCGCGGCGACCAGCGTGCCCGCGTACAGCCAGCCGGCGTGCAGGGACAGGGCGGACACCAGCCCCATCAGCTGCCCGCCGAGGCCGCCGGAGCCGCCGGAGATGGGCCACACCCCGGCGGCGAAAGCGATGGGGGCGCTGATCGGCGCGGTGATCAGGTCGGCGGGCCGCACCCAGAGCGCGGCGGCGGCCGCGACGGGCACGAAGAGCAGCCCGTAGACGAAGAGCGAGGAGCCGAAGAGCAGCCAGCAGATCCCGGCGACGAGCACCATGGCGGCGCACGCGAACAGCCCGCCGCCGAGCCCGGTCAGCCGGGGCCGGGGCATCCGCCGTACGGCCGCGGGTCGCGGGTCGCCGCCCTGGGCGGGCACGCCCGTCGGCGGCCGCCGGCGCTGGGCCGGGGGTCGCTGCGGGTGAGGGGCCGGTCGCGTCCTGTATTGCTCCACCCCACCAAATTAGGCGGGGAGGGCGCCGGATCGGCTCCCGGACACGCGTACATCCACCGCCACTCATCGGAAAGTAAACTGTCCGGTGGCCCACCTCCGGGCCGCCGCCCCCTCCAGCTACGGGAAGTCGCCAACGTGTCGCTCACGATCGGAATCGTCGGCCTGCCGAATGTCGGCAAGTCGACCCTGTTCAACGCCCTGACCAAGAACGACGTGCTGGCGGCCAACTACCCGTTCGCCACGATCGAGCCGAACGTCGGCGTCGTCGGCGTCCCGGACCAGCGCCTCGGCGTCCTGGCCGGCATCTTCGGCTCGCAGCGGATCCTCCCGGCGACGGTCGACTTCGTCGACATCGCGGGCATCGTCCGCGGCGCCTCGGAGGGCGAGGGCCTGGGCAACAAGTTCCTCGCGAACATCCGCGAGTCGGACGCCATCTGCCAGGTCATCCGCGCCTTCAAGGACGAGAACGTCGTCCACGTCGACGGCAAGGTCTCGCCGAAGGACGACATCGAGACGATCAACACCGAGCTGATCCTCGCCGACCTCCAGTCCATCGAGAAGGCGGTGCCGCGCCTGACGAAGGAGTCCCGCCTCCAGAAGGAGAAGGTCGCGGTCCTGGCCGCCGTCGAGAAGGCCCAGAAGATCCTGGAGGAGGGCCACACCCTCTTCTCCCGCGGCATCACCAAGGGCACGGAGCAGGGCGACCTCCTCCACGAGCTCCACCTCCTCACCACGAAGCCCTTCCTCTACGTCTTCAACGTGGACGAGGACGAGCTGACGGACGACGCGTTCAAGGCGGAGCAGTCCGCGCTGGTCGCCCCGGCGGAGGCGATCTTCCTGAACGCCAAGCTGGAGGCGGACCTGGTCGAGCTGGACGACGAGGAAGCCCTCGAACTCCTCCAGTCGGTCGGCCAGGACGAGCCCGGCATGGCCACCCTCGGCCGCGTCGGCTTCGCCACCCTGGGCCTGCAGACCTACCTGACGGCCGGCCCGAAGGAAACCCGCGCCTGGACCATCAAGCAGGGCGCCACCGCCCCCGAGGCCGCCGGCGTGATCCACACGGACTTCCAGCGCGGCTTCATCAAGGCCGAGGTCATCTCCTTCGCGGACCTGGTCGCCTGCGGCTCGGTCGCCGAAGCCCGCTCCAAGGGCAAGGCCCGCATGGAGGGCAAGGACTACGTCATGCAGGACGGCGACGTGGTCGAATTCCGCTTCAACGTCTGAGCGGATGAAGTAACACCACGTCACTGACGCGGCAAACACGCAGGTCAGAAGGGGCCCACCTCTCCGGAGGTGGGCCCCTGGCCTTTCCCCGTGCTGGATGGGTGCTGGATCAGCTGAGCGACCATCAGTCGTTTCCCCTCTCGGATGACACCAAGAGTGGTACGTTATTGAGTACCACTTGATGGGAGGGGTGACGTCATGTCCATAACCGCGAGTGAAGCCCGCAAGGAACTGTTTCCGTTGATCAAAAAGGTCAACGAGAACCATGAGGCCATCGAGATCGTCTCCAAGCACGGCAACGCGGTGCTTGTCTCGGCCGAGGACTACGCGGCGCTGCGCGAGGGCTCCTACCTGCTGCGCTCGCCGGCGAACGCGCGGCGGCTGCTCAAGGCGTACGAGAACGCCCTGTCGCACATCAACGTGTCGGAGCGTGAGCTGATCGATCCCGAGGCACCGGACGCAGGTGCGGGTGCCGCGTGAGGCTCGTCTTCGAGGATCAGGGCTGGGAGGACTACACGTCCTGGCTCAAGAACGACCGCAAGATGCTCGCCCGGATCAACAAGCTCATCGAGGACGTCAGGCGTGACCCGTTTTCGGGGATCGGCAAGCCCGAGCCTTTGAAGTACCACCTGCCTGGCGCGTGGTCGCGGCGGATCGACGACGAGCACCGCCTCGTCTACCTGGTGACCGACAAGGAGATCGTCATTCTCGCGGCCCGGTACCACTACTGACCGACCGTGTTGGACGGGTGCTGGAGATTCTGACGCGGGGTCAGTGGCAATCAGGTCTCGTCAACGGTGGACCGGCGCCCCACGTGAACGACCCAGACCACCAGCGCCCCGTTGTCGATCGTGTAGACGACGCGGTAGTCGCCGACGCGCAGGCGGCGCCGTTCGGGCTGGGACACGAGTGCGGTGGTGTTGAAGCCGAGGGGGTCGGTCTCCAGCTCGGTCAGCTTGGCCAGGATGCGCAGCGCCATGGCGCGGGGTTGGCCATGCGCTCGTCGATGATCCGGTTGATCTCGCGCTCTTCCCACTCCTGGTACTTGCGCAGCACCTCGATGGAGACGACGGCGGCGACCTGCTTGCCCCGGCGCGTGATCACCGTGGGTACGTCGTCGCGGTCGGCGCGCTCCACGACCTCCGCCAGGTGGACGCGTACGTCGCGGATGGACTCTATGGGCATGGTGGGGGTTGGTTTCTTGTGGTGCAAGGTAGTTGGGACTATCTTGTGGTGCATGACAAAGGGACTGCTCGGCGCCGGTGACCAGCGGCGCAGTCAGCTCCTGCGCGGGGTGCTCGACCTGTGTCTGCTCTCGTTGATCGCCGAACGGCCCAGGTACGGCTTCGAGTTCGCCGAGGCGCTCGCCGGCAGTGGGATGGAGCTCGTCAGCGACGGCAGTATCTATCCGCTGCTCGCGCGGATGGAGCGGGCGGGGCTCGTCTCCTCGTACCGGGCGCCGTCGCCCAGTGGTGGCGCCCCGCGCAAGTACTACCGCCTGACCGAGGCGGGGCGTGCCGAGCTGAGCGGGGGCCGGGCCGACTGGCAGGCCTTCGCCGGCGCGGTGGGCCGGATCCTGACCGGTACGGAGTCCACGGGGGACAGCACACCATGACGAACGCGCAGATACTCGCCGCCTGCCGCAGCAACTGGGAGTACCGGGGGATCGACGGGGCCTCCCTGCGCGAGATGCTCGACGAGCTCTCCGCGCACCTCGAGGACGCGGAGGCCGCCGGCCGCACCGCGCAGGACGTCGTCGGCCGGGACGTCCGGGCCTTCGCTGCCTCCTGGGCGCGGGCGCGCGCCCCGCTCTCCCGGCGGGCGCCGCGCACGGTGGCCATGGCCTGCTTCGTGGCCGGCTGGCTCCTGCTGGGCGCGTACCTGATCCGGTGGACCACCGCGGTGGACGTGACCGCCGCTTTCCTCGCGTTCTGGCTGGCCACCGGCACCGCCACCGTCGTCTGGGAGCTACGGCGGGGCAGCATCGGCCTGCGCAAGAGCTGGCTGGTCGGTTTCGCCGTCGGGCTGCCCGCGGCGGTGCTCGCCCTGCGGCTGGTCGGTGACGGGGTGCTGTTCACGCTGCCGCTGTGGGCCGCGCCGCTGCTGCTGGTGCCCGGACTGCCGTACGCCGTCGCCGACGCGCGCGCCGCGAGGCGCGGCCGCCGCAAGACCGAAGCCCCCGAGTTGAGCTGAGCAGCCCCCGCGGACCGGCTCGTGGCCGAGGCCGGCGAGCCGGTCCACAAGGGCGCCGGCGTGCTCAGAGGCCGCGGACCGAGGCGATCGTGAACGTGGTGGGGGTGCCCTCGCCCGGGGACATGGGGCCGCCCTTGTCGAACTGCGAGCGGACCACCAGGGTGCGGCCCGGGGTGTGGGCGAGGGTGGTCGGGATCTGCAGCGACGGGTCCGTGATCGTACGGGTCAGCCGGGCGCGGGTGCCGTTCGCGGAGAGCTGCCAGCGGCTCAGGGTGTTGGTGGTGTTGTGCGCCACGCGCAGGGTGCCGTCGGGGGAGAGGTCCAGGCCGTCGGCGGCCTTCAGGTCGCCGCCGGTGAGGGCGACCCGGCTGAGGGTGCCCGTGCGCAGGTCGATGCGGAAGAGCTCGCCCTCGACCATGTCGACGGTGAGCAGGTAGCGGCCCGCGCGGTCGGAGACGATGCCGTTGAGGCTGAAGCCGCCCGCCGGCCGGGGGCGCAGCACCGGGGTGAGGTCGTAGGCCTCGGTCAGGACGCCGCTGCCGGCGGCCAGCTGGGCCGGGGTCACGCGGTAGACCACCCCGCGCACGCTGTCGGTCAGGTACGCGGTGCCGTCCGGGGTGAGCGTCAGGTCGTTGACGAAGCGGGCGGGAGCCCCCGCGGCCACCTCGAAGTGGGCGAGGCGCGCGCCGGTGGCGGTGTCGTAGACCGATACGCCCGCGGTGGAGTCCGTCACCCAGAGGCGGCCGCGGGCGTCGACCCGCAGGCCGTTCGCCGTGTGCCGGCCGTCGGTGCCGGAGGGCAGGAACACCTCCGCCTCGGGTCGGCCGGGGCGGGCCCGGTAGACGGTGCCGTCCGCGTACGAGCCGACGTAGACCGTGCGGGTGCGCGGGTCCGTGGCTATGCCCTCGGGGTAGACCTTCGCGCCGGGCAGGACGAAGGCCGTGGATATCCGGCCGTCGGTCGCCTGCGCGGGTGCCGCGCCCACGGTGAGGGCCGCGGCCAGGGCCGTGGTGAGGGCCAGGACCGTGGTGGGCAGGAACTTCTTCTGCGGTGCGCGCATGAGCAGGTGTCCTCTTCTCGATGTGTGAGGACGAAGATAAATTAGAGCTCTAATGCATGCAAGGGTCGTAGGATGCGGGAATGACCTCCATGCCCCCCGAGGAGCGCATCGGTGCGCACATCAAGCGCGCCGAGCAGGCACTTCTCGCGGCGAAGAACGTTGCGTGCAAGCCGGCCGCAGTAACGGTTCCGCAGTACGCCGCGCTGCTCTGGCTGGCCGAGAAGCCCGGCATCTCCGCGGCCGCGCTCGCCCGGCTGTGCGGGGTGACGCCGCCGACCATGAACACCGTCCTGAAGAACCTCCAGGAGCGCGGCCTCATCGAGCGGACCCCGCACGAATGGCACCGCAACGTGCTGGAGACCCGGCTCACCGACGAGGGGCGGGCGGTGATGGAGCTGGCGGACACCGGGGCGGTACGGGTGGAGCGGGCGCTCGCGGCCGCGTTCAGCGCGGAGGAAAGGGAGTTGCTCATCGAGTTGCTCGGGCGGTGCGCGGAAGTGCTCGACGCCCAGCGCTGAGAGCCGCCCGTTCCACCGAGATCCCCAAAGATCCCCACCGATCCCAGTCGATCCCCGCCGTGATTTTGCTTGGATTTGGAACTGTCCGGGGGTTTTCGCGCATCAGCACTAGGGGATGCCCAGCCGTTCTGCCCTCGGGGGCAGTCAAGACCGTTCGGAGCGAAGTTCGTGCACCAGTACCCGCAGCACCAGGGCTACCAGGAGCAGCAGGCGCAGGAGGAGCATCAGCAGCAGGCGCCCGCGCAGCCCAAGCGCTCCCGGCGCCGAATATGGATCAGCGGGGTGGTCGCCCTCGCGCTCCTGCTCGGCGGCGGGTTCGCCGCCTGGAAGCTCGACTGGTTCTCCGGCAACGGCGAGGCGGTGAGCTTCGGCAAGAACCCGCCGCCGGCCGCGGAGAAGTCCGAGCCGGGCGCGCCCGCCACCCCGGCCAAGCCCTCCGGCGACCCGGACGTGCTCATGCCGGCCGGCCCGAAGTCCGACTTCAAGCAGACGACCAAGCTCGACGACGGCACGATCATCGCCAAGACCCGCCTCGCGGGCGCGAAGTCCGGCTTCGAGGGCGACGTATGGGTGTGGGCGCCCAAGGAGTACGACGACCCCAAGTACGCCAAGAGCGGCTTCCCGGTGCTCATCGCGCTCCCCGGCGGCAACGGCTTCCCGGCCAACTACTGGTCCGACCGCAGCCTCGGCCTCCAGAAGGCCATCAGCGACGGCGTCCAGGCCGGTACCAGCCTGCCGTTCATCGTGATCATGCCCGTGCTCAACCCGGACGCCAAGTACTACTACGACGGCTCCGACATCCCCGGCCAGGCCAAGATGGGCACCTGGATGGCCGAGGACGTCCCGGACTTCGCCAAGGCCAACTTCCGTACGTACAAGTCCCGCGACGGCTGGGCCTTCATGGGCTCCTCCTCCGGTGCCTTCGTCGGCATGAAGACGGTCCTCCAGCACCCGGACCGGTTCAAGGCCGTGATCGCCAGCGGCGGCGAGATCGTTCCCGATTCCCCGCTGTGGAAGGGCCACCAGGCGGAGATGGACGCGAACAACCCCGAGAAGCTCGCGAAGAAGCTGATCGACACCAACGGCCCCGAGGTCTACATCAACTTCCAGATCGGCACGAAGGAGAGCGGGAAGGAGCGGATGACGAAGTTCCAGCAGCAGTACGGCAAGGGACCCGTCAAGATCACCATCCGCGACATCCAGAACGGCGAGCACAACGGCTGGCACTACGTCCGGGGCATGAAGGAAGGCTCCCTGGAATGGGTCAGCAAGGTGCTGAAGGGCCCGAAGCCCGAAGCCGGCTGACCCCTGCGCCGACCCTTGCGTCGACCCCCGCGCCGACCCCTGCGTCGACCCCTCCGCGGGCACCGCGTGGCCGCCGTTCGGCCGTTGTTCGGTCGCCGTTCGGCCGCCACGTGGTGCTCACCACGTCCCGCCCGTCCCAGGCAACCCATCCTGTCGTTCATACCTCTGTAAAGGGTGTAAGGGGGACCGATCGGTCCGACCCGCGCTCCGAGGTGAGCGCCGGAGAAGGAACGGGACAACAACCGTGCAGCATGACCAGCAAGGCGACGGCAGCCCCATGACCAAGGGCAGCAGCCGTCGCCCCCACCGCCTGCGCCTGATTCTGATCAGCAGCGGACTCGCCCTCACCCTCGCCGGGGGCGCGGCCGCGTACAAGCTCGGCGTCTTCTCCGACATAGGGGATCCGGTCTCCTTCGGGAAGGTCCAGGAGAAGGCCGTCGCCGCCTCCGACGTTCCGCCGGAAGTGCTCATGCCCACCGGGCCGGCGGCCCACTTCGTCCGCACCTACCGGCTGCCCGACGGCACACAGATCGGCCGGACCACCCTCACCGGCAAGAAGTCCGGCTTCACCGGCGACGTGTGGGTGTGGGTGCCCAAGGAGTACGACGACCCGAGGTACGCCAAGAGCGGCTTCCCGGTCCTGATCTCCCTGCCCGGCGGCCGCGGCTACCCCACGAACTACTGGGGGACCGGCCCCGGCCTCGGCCTGCAGAAGGCCGTGAGCGACGGGGCCAAGGCCGGTACCAGCCTGCCGTTCATCCTCGTCATGCCGGTGCACAACGCGGACACCAAGCACCACTTCGACGCCTCGGACATCCCCGGAGAGCCCAAGATGGGCACCTGGATGGTCGAAGACGTCCCCGATTTCACGAAGGCCAATTTCCGGACCTTCACCTCCCGCGACGGGTGGGCCTTCATGGGCTCCTCCGCCGGCGGGTTCGGCGCCTTCAAGCACGTCCTGAAGTACCCCGACCGGTTCAAGGCCGCCATCGCGAGCGGGGTCGACATCGTCCCCGATTCCCCGCTGTGGAAGGGGAACACGCAGGCCATGGACGAGAACAACCCCGAGAAGCTCGCCGAGAAGCTGATCAAGGCGGGTGGTCCGGACGTCTACATCAACTTCCAGATCGGCACCGCGGAGAGCGGCCGCGACAAGGCCGAGAAGTTCATGAGCGACTACGGGAGGGGCCCCGTGCACACCCAGCTCCAGGTGATCCAGGATGGTGAGCACAACGGGAAGTCGTACGTGCGCGGTATGAGGGAGGGCGCTCTGGAGTGGATCAGCAAGGTGATGAAGGGACCGACACCCGAGCCCGCCGTGCCATGAGCACGGTGGTGAGGGGGGCCTACGCGGCCGCCGCCGCGGGAATCGCGGCGGTGTGCGCCGTCGCGTTCCTCAAGGCGCCCGGGGACCGGCCCGTGCTGCCCTTCCCCACCGTCGGGGTCCTCATGGCGGGCGGCGAGCACTGGTGCACGGCGAGCGTCGTCGACAGCCCGAAGGGCAACGTCGTCGCCACCGCCGCCCACTGCGTGGCCCCCGCCGGCGAGGACGGCCGGCCGGGCGAGGTGGCCCACGACGGCCTCGCCATCGGCGAGCTCTCCTTCGCCCCCGCCTTCTCCGGCGAGGGCGCCGGCAGCCAGCCCCTCGGGGTGTGGAAGGTCCGCTCGATCCACGTGGACGACCGCTGGACGAAGTGGGGCGAGGACACCGCCGACTTCGCCTTCCTCACCATCGCGCCGGACGACGACGGGCGCAGCGTCCAGGACGCCGTCGGCGGCCGCGCCGAGGCCCCGAAGCCGGAATGGACCTCCGGGTACGAACGGGACGTGACCGTCGTCGGCTATCCGGAGTCGGAGCACAACCCGCAGAACAAGCCCGTCTCCTGCACCACGCAGACCCGCCACGACGACGACGATCCCGACATGCTCTACATGAGCTGCGCCGGGTTCTGGACTGGGACCAGCGGCAGCCCCTGGATCGCCGACCGGGGCGGGGCGGAGCACGCCGGGCGGCTGATCGGGGTGCTGAGCGGCGGGGACACGGACGTGGACTCCACGGCCGCGCTGTTCGACGAGCACGCGAAGGCCCTCTACGAGAAGGCCGCGCGGGGCTAGGCCGTCTCTTCCCGATCTTGCTCCCCCGGCTACCGCTGGGAGGTGCCCCCAGGCCCGCGCCGCTCCCCCGGCTACCGCTGGGAGGTGCCCCCAGACCCGGGCTCGCTACTTCTTGCGCTCCGTGCTGACGATCACGCCCACCGCCGCCACGACGATCGCGCCGCCGACCACGATCGGCCAGGTCAGGGCCTCGCCGAGGATCAGCGCGCCGAGCGCGACGGCCACGACCGGATTGACGTACGCGTACGTGGCCACCAGCGACAGCGGCGCGGCCCGGAGCAGCCACACGTATGAGGTGAAACCGACGAGCGAGCCGAAGAGCACCAGGTAGCCCAGGCCCAGCCAGGAGGCGGTGGAGAACGCCGCCGGATCCAGACCGTGCTGCTCGCCGCGCGCCAGGCCGACGACCACCCCGCCCACTCCGCCGGCGAGCATCTGGTACGCGCTGCCGGCGAAGGGGTTGTCCGGCAGCGTCAGCTTCGACGCGGAGAACGAGCCCAGCGACCACAGGACGGACGCCGCCAGCACCAGCAGCACCCCCGACAGCCGCACCGTCCCGCTGAGGCCCGGACTGGTCAGCACCGCCAGCCCGGCCAGGCCGACGAGCACCCCGCCCAGGGTGCGCAGCGGCGGCCGGTCACCGGTGCTCGCCCGCAGCACCACCAGCCACATCGGTACCGCCGCGATCAGGAGTGCGGCCAGGCCGGACGGCACGGAGGTCTCGGCGAGCACGACCAGGCCGTTGCCGCCGAGGACCAGCAGCAGGCCGACCAGGACCGCCGAGCCGAGCTGGGCACGGGTGACCCTGAGCGCGCCCGGACCGTACCGCCAGGCGACGGCGCCGGCGAGCAGCAGACCGGCCGTGATGAACCGGGCTCCGGCGGAGAGGAAGGGCGGCATGGTCTCGACGACGATCCGGATGCCGAGGTAGGTCGAGCCCCAGACGACGTAGACGAGGCTGAGGGCGAACCAGACCGCGCCGCTCGTCCTGCCGCGCGCCGTGGCGGCCGCCGTCGTGTCGTCCACCCGAGTCGATCTGCCCATGACGGGATCCTATGGTCGTTGCCCCATGCAGGCTTCCGGATATCTCAGCCCTTGAGCAGGGCGTTCAGATCGCCGTACGGGAGGGAGTGCGCGAGGGCTCCGTAGGTCCCGTCGGAGAGCAGCTCCTCGGCGGCGCGGCGCACCACGGCGTACGCGGCTTCGGCGACCCAGGAGCCGAGGCTGACGCGGGACACGCCGAGGGCGCCGAGGGCCGCGACGGCCGGGGCGTCGGGGCCGAGGAGGACGTTGAGGGGGGCGTCGATGCCCTTGGCGAGCTCGGCGACGGTCGCGGGGTCGAGCACGCCGGGCACGAAGACGCCGGTGGCTCCGGCGCGGAGGTAGGCGGCGGCGCGGGCCAGGGTCTCGTCGAGGCGGGTGGCCGGGTCGCCGAGTCCCCTGAGGTACGTGTCGACGCGGGCGTTGATGTAGAGCGGCACCCCGGCGGCGTCGGCCGCGGCCCGGGCGGCGGCCAGGCGTTCGGCCATCTCCGCCGGGGTGCGGTGGGGGCCGTCCTCGATGTTGATGCCGACCGCGCCGGCGGCGAGCACCCCGGCGACGGTCTCGCCCACGGCGTCGGCGTCGGCGCCGAACCCGCCCTCGATGTCGGCGGTGACGGGGACGGAGACCGCGCTGACCACGCGGGCGACGAGGTCGAGGGCCCGGTCGCGGGCGAGCGCGTCGCCGTCGGGCGAGCCCAGCGACCAGGCGACGCCGGCGCTGGTGGTGGCGACGGCGGGGGCGCCGGTGGCCTCGACGATGCGGGCGCTGGCGACGTCCCAGGCGTTGGCGAGGGCGAGGGGGTGCGCGGGGGTGTGCAGTTCCGCGAACGCGGTGGCCTTGGCGGTGAGGTCAGGATTCGTGGTCATGGGCCCACTCCACCAGACCGGACGCGCCCGGACTCGCGGTTTTCCGACATCAAGGCCGGGCCCGAGGGAACGGGGCTCCGCCCGGGACCCCGTACGGCGCTCCGCGCCCCCGCCTCAAACGCCGGCGCGGCTGGATGATGCCGGCCGAGGCCGGACCGTGCGGGTGGGGGCGCGATCTGCGTCGTCTGGCTGCACCGGCCCCTGCAAGGCGCAGCTTGCCGTACAAGCGGGCCAGCTGCACCAAAAGGACGGCAGCAGCCCAATCCAGCCCCGCCGGCGTTTGAGGCGCGGGGCTGGGCGGAGCCCAGGAGGGCGGCCCGCAGGGGCTTACCGGTGCCGGGTTCGGGCGGAGCCCAGACGGTCGGCCTAGCGGGCCAGGCCCGTCTTCGCGCCGGCGCCGCAGAGGGGGATGACCGCGGTGCGGCCCTGCAGGGGGTCGGCGGGGGCGCCGGGGCCCACCGCTGCCCAGCACGCCGCCGCCGTCGGTTCGACGAAGAGGCCGCGCCGGGCCAGGTCCCGCTGGGCCTCGCGGAGGCGGTCGTCCGGGACCGTCAGGAAGGTGCCGCCGGACTTGCGGACCGCGGCCAGGATCTGCCGGGCGCGCGGCGGCGCGGGGATCGCGATCCCCTCGGCCAGGGTCGGCAGCTGCGGAACCGGATCCGCGTCCTCGGCGCCGGCCGCGAAGGCCGTGGCCAGCGGGGCCACCGCCGCCGACTGCACCGCGATCAGCGCCGGCGGCCGCACCCCGCGCCGGGCCAGTTCCTCCACGGCCAGCGCGGCCCCCAGCAGCAGGGTCCCGTTGCCCACCGGCACCACCAGCACCTCCGGCAGCCGCCCGCCCAGTTCCTCCCACACCTCGTACACGTACGTCTTGGTCCCGTGCAGGAAGTACGGGTTGAAGACGTGGCTCGCGTAGAACACCCCGGGCGAGTCCGCCTCTTTGCGCGCGGACTGCGCGGCGGCCTCGCGCCCGCCGGGGATCACGCGCACGGCTGCCCCGTGCGCCCGCATCTGTTCCGTTTTCTTCTCCGATGTGCCCTCGGGCACATGGATTTCACAATCGAGCCCGGCCCGCGCGCAGTACGCCGCGATCGAGGTCCCCGCGTTGCCGCTGCTGTCCGCCACGACGCGCTCCGGAGCCAGCCGCCGGGCCAGTTCCACGAGCATCACCGCGCCCCGGTCCTTGAACGACAGCGTCGGCATCAGGAAGTCGAGCTTGGCGTGAACCCGCTCCGCCAGCGGAACCAGCGGAGTGTGGCCCTCCGCCAGTGACAGGGAGAACGCCCCCGGCAGGGGCAGCGCGGACCCGTACCGCCACAGCGAATTCGGCCCGGCGGCGGGCTCCAGGGGCGCGGCCGGATCCGGCGTGAAATCGAGGTCCCAGGGTCCGCCACAGACCGGGCACCCCCAAGGCGCAGTCCGGACGTCCGCGCGTGTACCGTCCTCGGAGCAGACGTAACCGGGGGTTGCGTGCGTCATGTGCGGATCGCCTTCGCTCGATCATGGCCGCTGTATGGCACGGATGTTACGCATCCGTTGTCCTCTTGTGGGTCGCGCCGGGGCTGGGTCAACCTTTCGAAGGCGGCAGCCCGTTGGGCCATCTGCTTTGTCATGGCCACGCTTGCGCGGCACCGCTCCACCCCCCGCAACGCACCACCTATGAGGAGGACCCGTCACATGCCCGTGATGCGTCACACGAGCCGGAAAATCGCCGGCATCAGCGCGACCGCCGTCGTGGCCCTCGCGCTCGGCTCGGCCGCCGCGCTGCCCGCCTCGGCCGCCGACATCGGCGTGCGGGGCGTGATCCAGAACGCCGGAGCCCCCGGATCGGTGCCCGGCAGCTACATCGTGACCCTGAACGACACCGCCGCCCGCTCGACCGCCCCGAGCGGCAAGGCCGTCGCGAAGCGCTACGGCGCGAAGATCGACAAGACGTACAGCGCGGCCCTCAACGGCTACTCCGTCGAGGTCTCCGAGGCGCAGGCCAAGAAGCTCGCCGCCGACCCGGCGGTCAAGTCGGTCGTGCAGAACCGTACCTTCACGGTCAGCGCCACCCAGCCCAACCCGCCGTCCTGGGGTCTGGACCGCGTCGACCAGCGCGCGCTCCCGCTCAACCAGAGCTACACCTACCCGGACCAGGCGGGCGAGGGCGTCACCGCGTACGTCATCGACACCGGTGTCCGGATCACGCACCAGGACTTCGGTGGCCGTGCCTCCTACGGCTACGACGCCATCGACAACGACAACACCGCCCAGGACGGCAACGGCCACGGCACGCACGTCGCCGGCACCGTCGCGGGCGGCACGTACGGCGTGGCCAAGAAGGCCAAGATCGTCGGCGTGCGCGTGCTCGACAACAGCGGCTCCGGTACGACGGCCCAGGTCGTCGCGGGCATCGACTGGGTGACCCAGAACGCCGTCAAGCCGGCCGTCGCCAACATGTCCCTCGGCGGCGGCGCGGACTCCGCGCTCGACGCGGCCGTCCGCAACTCCATAGCCTCCGGCATCACCTATGCCGTGGCCGCGGGCAACGAGTCGAGCAACGCCTCCGGCAAGTCCCCGGCGCGCGTCACCGAGGCCATCACGGTCGGCGCCACCACCAGCACCGACGCCAAGGCGAGCTACTCCAACTACGGCTCCGTCCTGGACATCTTCGCGCCGGGCTCCTCCATCACCTCCGCGTGGGGCACGGGCGACACCGCCACCAACACCATCAACGGCACGTCGATGGCCACCCCGCACGTTACGGGCGCGGCCGCCGTCTACCTCTCGCAGAACCCGGCCAGCACCCCGGCCCAGGTGGCCACGGCGCTGGTCAACTCCGCCACCCCGGACGTGGTGACCGGCCCGGGCACCGGTTCCCCGAACCGCCTGCTGTACGTCGGCGCCCAGGGCCCCGTCCCGCCGGGCAAGCGCTTCGAGAACACCGCGGACTTCGCGATCAACGACCACGCGACCGTCGAGTCCCCGATCACGGTCAGCGGTGTCACCGGCAACGCCCCGGCGACGCTGAAGGTCCCGGTCGACATCAAGCACACGTACATCGGTGACCTCAAGGTGGACCTGGTCGCGCCCGACGGCACCGTCTACACCCTGCACAACCGGGCCAACGGCGCCACCGACAACATCGTCCGGACCTTCACCGTGAACGCCTCGGCGGAGACGGCGAACGGCGTCTGGAAGCTGCGCGTGAACGACAACGCGACGGCCGACACCGGGAAGATCGACTCCTGGGCGCTCCAGTTCTGAGCGCTGCCCGAGAGATATCCGAGCAGTAGGGCCGGCGGGCACTGACCGCGCCGTGGACAACAGCGGGGGCGACCGACACGACGGTCGCCCCCGCTGCGTACTATTCGCGCATTCGTTCGTGCGCATCGTTCGCGCGTGACGCCCCCTGCGATGGAGTCAGACCCCGTGAGCACCCCGCCGAGTCCTCCTCCCGGACCGGGCCACTCCTGGCCCCCGCCGCCCCCGCAGCAGGCCTGGGGGCCACCGCCCGGATACGGGCAGCCGCAGCAACCGCCGCCGCTCAACGGTTTCGCGCTCGCCTCCTTCCTGTCCGGGCTGCTGTGCTTCGCGCCGCTCGGCATCGGCTTCGGCATCGCGGCCCTCGTGCAGATCTCGAAGCGGCGGGAGCGCGGGAAGGTCCTGGCGATCGCGGGCCTCGCGCTGTCGGTGGTGATGACCGGGGTGCTGGTCTTCGCCGCGGACCGGGTCGCCACGGCGGTCGAGGACCGCTTCGACGGACTGGGCGAGTACACCGAGGTCGAGGTCGAGGGCGAGCTCACGGACATCGACGAGCTGCGGGCGGGCGACTGCTTCAACGTCGAGGACGGTGAACTCCTCGACGAGCACCCCCTGATGTACCGGATCGACTGCGTGGAGAAGCACCACGGCGAGGTCACCGCGAGGAAGCGGCTCGACGGGCCGGACGCCCCCGGGTCGGCCGCGGCCGACCGCGCCTCCGAGGACACGTGCTGGCAGGCCCAGGACGAGTACGCCATGGACACGTGGGCGCTGCCCGACCACGCGGAGATGTTCTACTACGCGCCCTCCCGCCAGTCCTGGAGCCAGGGGGACCGGCTGCTGCTCTGCGTGATCGGCACGACCGAGCCGGAGGGGCGGGGCAGCCTGCGCCAGGACTCCGGAAAGCTGAAGCCCGAGCAGGTGGCCTTCCTGCGGGCCGCCAACGCCGTCGAGTTCGCCCTGGGCCGGGCCCCCGAGAAGGAGGTCGACGAGGCACTGGGCGAGCACCAGGCGTGGGCGCGCCGGATCCACGCGGCACTGGGCGAAGAGGCGAAGGTGCTCCAGGGTCACGCGGGCCGGCCGGGGCTGGAGAAGACGGTCCCGGCGCAGCTCAAGGAGATCGAGGCGGCACGCGCGCAGTGGCTGCGCGCCTCGCAGGCGAAGACGCCGGGGGAGTTCGACAAGCAGTGGGACCGGGCGCTGGCCTCGATGTCCATGGAGACGGAGCAGGCGCTGCGCGGCGCGTACGGGCTTTCGATGGCGATCCCGCCGTGGCTGGAGGACGGCCAGAACGGCCCGGAGGACCCCGACGGCGGGCCCGGCCGGGAGCCCTCGACCGAGTCGGTGTGACGTCGTCCGGGTAACGCGCGGTAACGGGTTTGAGTGACCTGGCTTCATCACTTCGGGTGAAACTCTGGCCCTTGCTTGCGGTCTACAACCGTCGGTTGCCAGGGTGTAGCTGTCTGTCAACCTGATGGGAGTGGCCAGTGACTTTCGGTGAGCAGCCGGCCTATCTGCGCGTGGCCGGGGATCTTCGACGGAAGATCGTCGACGGTTCTCTGCCCCCGCACGCCCGGCTCCCGTCCCAAGCCCGTATCCGCGAGGAGTACGGGGTCTCCGACACCGTGGCCCTGGAGGCGCGCAAGGTCCTCATGGCGGAGGGGCTGGTCGAGGGCCGGTCCGGCTCCGGTACGTACGTACGGGAACAGCCGGTCCCGCGGCGCGTGGCCCGCTCCGGCTACCGCACGGGCGGCACGTCCACGCCGTTCCGGCAGGAGCAGGCGGACGCGGGGGCGCGCGGCACGTGGGAGTCGAGCAGCGAACAGGCGGGCGCGCCCGCCGAGATCGCGAAGCGGCTCGGCATCGAGCCGGGCGAGCGGGTGATGCGGACGCGGTACGTCTTCCGCGACGCGGGCGAGGCGATGATGCTGTCGACCTCCTGGGAGCCGCTCGCCGTGACCGGCCGGACCCCGGTGATGCTGCCGGAGGAGGGGCCGCTGGGCGGCTCCGGGGTGGTGGACCGGATGGCCGCGATCGACGTCGTCGTGGACAACGTGGTCGAGGAGGTCGGCGCGCGGCCGGGCCTGGCGGAGGAGCTCGTGCAGCTGGGCGGGGTGCCGGGGCACGTGGTGCTGGTGATCGGCCGCACGTACTTCGCCTCCGGGCGCGCCGTGGAGACCGCGGACGTGGTTGTCCCGGCGGACCGCTACCGGCTGTCGTACCACCTGCCGGTCCGCTAGGCCGCCTGCCGGGCACGCGCCGCGCCGCCGCTGCCGGGGGCTCCGCCCCCAGACCCCCGCGCCTCAATCGCCGGCGGGGCTGAAAGACCGGGGCTCCGCCGCGTACCCCGCTCCTCAATCGCCGGAGGGGCTGAAAGACAGCCCCGCCGGCGATTGAGGCGCGGGGGTTCGGGGGCCGGCCCCCGACCGCGGTCCGCACCGGTGAGCGGACAGCGGGTCGCGGGGGGTGTAACCCCGTCGTGACGAGGGGGGCGGGGGTGTAACCGCCGGGCAATGCCCGAGGGTGACGGGGCGTCACATCACGGCTCTACCGTCCGGCGGTATGACCGACACCGCCACCGCGGCACCGCCGACCCGTACGTACGCGAAACTCGCCGCCGACGAGAGCCGCGAGGACTACTCGCTCAGATACGCGCCCCACTCCTTCCGCCGCTGGGGCCCGGGCACCGTCGCCGGTACCGCCCTCGGCGGCATCGCCTACCTCGCCGACTTCGCCATCGGCGCCTCCATCGTCTTCGCCTACGGATTCACCAGCGGGGCCGCCGCGATCCTGGCCGCCGCCGTGGTCATCTTCCTGACCGGCATCCCGATCGCGCGCGCGTGCGCCACGTACGGCCTGGACATGGACCTGGTGACGCGCGGCGCGGGCTTCGGGTACTTCGGCTCCACCCTGACCTCCCTCATCTACGCCTCCTTCACCTTCATCTTCTTCGCGCTCGAAGGCTCGATCATGGCCCAGGCCATGCACCAGGCCTTCGGCCTGCCCGTCGAGATCGGCTACCTGGTCACGACCCTCATCGTGATCCCCATCGTCTTCCGCGGCATGGGCGCCCTCGCCAAGGTGCAGGCCTGGACCCAGCCGGTCTGGCTGATCGGGCTGGTGCTGCCCTTCGTGGTGCTCGCCTTCCACGCCCCCGACGCGTGGGGCGCCTTCGCCGACTTCGGCGGGACCGAGGGCGCCGGGTCCGGGTTCTCGTGGATCGGCTTCGGGTTCGGGACCGGCATCGCGCTCTCGCTGATCGCGCAGATCGGGGAGCAGGCCGACTACCTGCGGTTCATGCCCGCCAAGACCCCGGCCAACAGCCGGAGGTGGAACCTCGCCGTACTCGCCGCCGGCCCCGGCTGGGTGATCATCGGCGCGGCCAAGCAGCTCGGCGGCGCCTTCCTCGCCTTCGTCGCCCTGGAGGCGGTGGGCAAGACCCACGCCCTGGAGCCGATCGCCCCGCAGATCGAGGCCCTGCGGCCGTGGCTCGGCGGCTTCGCGCTGCCCGCCGCCGCGCTGTTCGTGATCGTCTCCCAGATCAAGATCAACGTCACCAACGCGTACAGCGGATCGCTGTCCTGGTCGAACTTCTTCTCCCGCGTCACCCACCGTCACCCCGGCCGGGTCTGGTACATCTTCCTCAACCTCGGCATCGCGCTGACGCTGATGGAGCTGAACATGTTCGCGATGCTCGGCAAGCTGCTGGGCTTCTACTCCAACGTCGGCATCGCCTGGATCGCCGCGGTCGCCGCCGACCTCGTGATCAACAAGCGGCTCGGACTCAGCCCGCCCTACATCGAGTTCAAGCGCGCCTACCTCTACGCCGTGAATCCGGCGGGTTTCGGCTCGATGGTGATCGCCTCGACCGTCTCGATCCTCGCCTTCTTCGGGCTGTTCGGCACCTACGCCGAGGCCTTCTCCACCTTCATCGCCGCCGGACTCGCCCTCCTGCTGTGCCCGTTGATCGCCTGGATGACCAGGGGGAAGTACTACCTGGCCCGGCCCAACACCGTGACCGGCCCGGGCGCCGCCGCCCCGGACATCACCGCCACCCACGAGTGCGCGGTCTGCGAGGCGGCGTACGAACTCCCCGACATCGCCGACTGCCCTGTCCGATCGGGCCCGATCTGTTCCCTGTGCTGCTCCCTCGACGCGACCTGCGGGGACGTCTGCCGCAAGGAGACGCGGGGCGGCGCGGTGATCCTGCCGATGCCCTCGGTACGCCCCGTCTGAACCGGCGCGCACGGCCCGCTCGTACGCATGGCCGGATGCGTACGCCTGCGAGGTACCTCTTCGTGAAAAACCGTATCCGCTCCGTAAAGGTCGGGCGTAAGCTCGGGCATATGCGCAATGCGGTTTCCCGGGCAGGTACGTCGGCGGAGGGTGAAACGCGATGAACGACAGCGGTGCCCTGCTCCCGTGGCTGGTCATACGTCAGGACGACAACGGCAACCGCTACCGGGTGGGCCGGTACGCCACCCGGGCCGAGGCCCAGAAGGTCGTCGACAGCCTCGACGACCGAGGACACAAGCAGCTCTACTGGGTCGAGCGGATCGGTCAGACCGCCACGATGAACTGAGCATCCAGTGTTGACATAGGCTCCGCCCATGACTGTACGAGTGGTCGTGGGCGGAGCCCTTTGTCATGAGGGGCGCCTGCTGGCCGCCCGCCGCAGCGCACCGCCGGAGCTCGCCGGGCGCTGGGAGCTGCCGGGCGGGAAGGCCGAACCGGGTGAGTCCGTCCCCGAGGCGCTGGTGCGCGAACTGCGCGAGGAGCTCGGCGTGGAGACCGAGCCGCTGGAGCGGATCCCGGGGGAGTGGCCGCTGAAACCCGGCCTCGTCCTGCACGTGTGGACGGCCCGGCTGCTCTCCGGGGTGCCGGCGCCGCTGGAGGACCACGACGAGCTGCGCTGGCTCGGGCCGGAGGAGCTGGAGTCGGTGGACTGGCTCGACCAGGACCGGCCCGCGGTCGCCGAGGCCGGACGCCGGCTGCGCGGGGGCGCGTGACGCTCGCGCCGTAGGCCGTCTGTGCCACAGTGCGCCGGTGGGCGGGGATCGAGTGGTACGACGCCCCGAATATCGGGTATGTCGCTATTAATCCCTATCTCGTCCCTCTTTCGTCCCAGACGAACCGGACTGGGGTCGCTGCTGGCCCGGGAAGTGATCGGCGTGATCGACACAGACGGTGAATGCGCCGAGTGGGCCTTTCCCGCCGAGCCCGGTGCCGTCCGCACCGCCCGCCACGCCGTACGCGGCGCCCTGCACGCCTGGGGCCTGGAAGCCGTCGGCGATGTGACCGTCCTGCTGGTCAGCGAGCTCGTCACCAACTCCCTGCGGTACGCCTCCGGCCCCATCGGGGTCCGTCTGGAGCGGCGCAATCCGGCCGCCGACGGCCCGGCGGGCGGACCCGCCCTGCTCGTGGAGGTTTCGGATCCGCTTCCGGATCCGCCCCGCGAACGCGTCGCCGAGGCGGACGACGAAGGGGGCCGCGGCCTGCATCTCGTCGCCGCCTCCTCGCAGCGCTGGGGGACCCGCCACGGGAAGTCGGGCAAGACTGTGTGGTTCGAATTGGCTCTTCCTGGTGAGTAACAAGGAGAACGGTGGCGGGGGATCCCCCGGTGAAGCCTCCCGGTGACAGCGGGAGCGGGAGTCCGGGGGAGATCACGCGAGATGGCTCGAAATCATCGAGACCGTGCTGTGATCGTGAACGCCGTGCCGTCCGGGGCCGTGGTGCTGAATACTGCGGTCATGGCCGGTCCGGTTGCGGTGAGCTGGAGGGGACGGTCGCGTGAGCGAAATACCTGCGCAGGCACATCAGGCCGACGTGCCTCGGGAGACATGGCACGACGCCCTGTGGCACAGCAGCCCGCCTGGCTCGATATATGACTACATAAAGGTCGCATCCTTCTCGATCGGACCCGACGGGTACATCGACCAGTGGAGCCTGCGCGCGGAGGAACTGTTCGGTCTGACCGCCGCACAGGCCGTCGGCCGCGACCCGGTCGACGCCTTCATGCCGCCCGAGCTGCGCCCCGACGCGCACCGCAAGGTCGCCGAGATCCTCGACGGCAAGGAGTGGACCGGCCTGATCCCCTTCCGGATCCCGGGCGGGGACGGCGCGCACGGAGTGGCCGAGATCTATGTGATGCCCACACTGACCGAGACCGCCGAGCGGGCCGCGCTGTGCGTCGTCGTCGACGTCCGCGCGCTGCGGCGCATCGAATCCGACCTGGCAGCCTCACAGGCCATATTCGGCCAATCTCCTTTCGGCTTCCTGCTCTTCGGCACGGACCTCACCGTGCAGCGGGCCAACCGCCGCTTCGCCACCGTCTTCGGGGGCGCCGTCGAGGAACACCGCGGCCGGACCGTGCACGACTACCTGCCGGCACACGAGGCCGACCGGATGGCCGAGGCCCTGCGCCGGGTGCTGGACACCGGGGAATCGGTCACCGACCTGCGGATCACCGGCGCCGCCCCCGGCAGCCGGGAGAACCGCCACTGGTCCATCAACCTCTACCGCGTCCACGGCGGCTCCGGCCGCCCCATCGGCGTCGCCGGCATCGGCACCGACGTCACCCGCCGCCACCTCGCCGCCCGCGAGGCCGCCGGGGTACGGCGCAATCTCGCCCTCCTCAACGAGGCCGGGCACCGCATCGGGAACTCCCTCGACCTGGAGACCACCGCCCGGGAACTCCTCGACGTCACCGTCCCGGGCTTCTGCGACCTGGCCGCCGTCGACCTCTACCAGGGGCTGCTGCTCGGCGACGACGACCGGCCCGCACGGCCGCAGGGCCCGGGCGTGCCCAGCCTGCCCGGCCAGGGCCCGGCCCGGACCCCGTCCGCCGCGCTGCGCCGCGTGGCCTTCGCCTCCGCCGTCTCGGACGCGCCGCTGTCCGGTCCGGGCGCGCTCGTCTCCGTAGGCGACGTCCACCGGTACCCGGCGGCGTCACCGGGCGCGCTCGCCCTGCGCACGGCGCGGCCCCGGCTGATCGAGGGCGGCGGACCGGAGGACCTCGTGCAGTCCACGCTGGTCGTGCCGATGGTCGCCCACGACACCGTGGTCGGGCTCGCGCAGTTCTCCCGTACGAAGGGCAGCGAACCCTTCGGCGAACGCGACCGGGCGGTGGCCGTGGAACTCGCCGCCCGGGCCGCCGTGTGCATCGACAACGCACGGCTCTACCGGCGCGAGCACGAGCGGGCGTTGATACTGCAGCGCAGCCTGCTGCCCCCCGGCGACCCGGAGGCCGCCGGCCTGGACATCGCCTGCCGGTACCTGCCGGGGAACGCGGCGACGGAGGTCGGCGGCGACTGGTTCGACGTGATCGAGCTGCCCGGCCACCGCACGGCCCTGGTCGTCGGCGACGTCATGGGCCGGGGACTGCGCGCCGCCGTCGCCATGGGCGAACTGCGCACCGCCGTACGGACCCTCGCACTGCTGGACCTCGAACCGGCGGAGGTGCTCACCGCGCTCGACGAGATCGCCCGGGGCCTCGGTGCCCCCGGCGGCTCCCAGCAGGCCTCGCGGGCGGCCCTGCACTCGCGGGACGCCGACCGCTCCGAGGTCTACCTCGCCACCTGCGTCTACGCCGTCTACGACCCGGTGACGCGGCGCTGCACGATCGCCAACGCGGGCCACATGCCGCCCGTGCTGGTGGAGCCGCCGGACGAGCGCGGGAAGCCGAGGCCCGCACTGCTCCTGGAGGTGCCGCCCGGGATGCCGCTGGGCGTGGGCGGGGAGCCGTTCGAGGAGGTCGAGGTCGAACTCCCCGAGGGAGCCCTGCTGGCCCTCTACACCGACGGGCTCGTGGAGTCCCGCGACCATCCGCTGGAGGAGGGCCTGCGCGGCCTGCGGGCCGCCCTCGCGGACCCGGTCCGCCCGCTGGAGGACGTCTGCGACCACGTGCTGAACACGCTGGACACCCGGCACGGCGAGGACGACATCGCCCTGCTGATGGCACGGGTGCAGGGGCTGCCGGTGGACGCGGTGGGGGACTGGCAGTTGCCGCGCGAGGCCCGGTCCGTGGGACGGGCCCGGGAACTGGCCCGCGCCAAGCTCCCGGCCTGGGGCCTGGAGGGCCTGCTGGACACCACCGAACTGCTGGTCAGCGAGCTCGTCACCAACGCGCTGCGGTACGGGGAGGGCGAGATCCGGCTGCGGCTGCTGCTGGACCGGACCCTGGTCTGCGAGGTGTGGGACGCCAACCTGGTGCAGCCGCGCCGGCGGCGGGCCCGCGACACCGACGAGGGCGGCCGGGGCCTCCAGCTCGTGGGCCTGCTGTCCGCCGGGTGGGGCACCCGCCGGACCCACCGCGGCAAGACGGTCTGGTTCGAGCTCCCGCTGCCCGGCGCGGCGGCCGAGGCCGTCGCCGAACTGTCGGCGGAGCAGCTGCTGAGCATGTACGGCTGAGCGCCGCTGCGGACCCTGCCCCGGACCCGTCGGGTCCGGGGCAGGCGGTCACTTCGGGTCGGTGTCGCGGAAGCACCGGGAGTACACGGCGAAGGAGATCAGCGGCTCGCTTCCGCCGGCGCCCTTGAGCCACGTGGCCTCAAGCTGGGTGTGCGTCGTCTCGTGTGCGGCGAAGACCTCGATCCGCTTGCTCTCGGTATTGGTGTTCGGGCCGTTCTTCACGACCTTCCAACCGTTCTCCGGCAGCTGTGCGCCCAGACTCTGTATGCCCTTGTCGAGAGTGTCGTTGTCCACGCCGTAGACGGACCAGACGTGCCGCACATAGCGGAGACCCTTCTTCTTCTCCTCGCTCGTGCCGCAGGGATAGGTCACCGGTCCCATGTCCGTCACCTTCCCCTTGACCTGGGTCAGGTCGAGGGCCTTGCTTGACAGGGCGCCGACCTCCGCCTCCACCTCCTGGTGACTGCGGGTCTGGGGGGTGTACTTGCGCTGGGTGGAGGTCTCGTCGTCCATGAAAGAGCATCCTGTTGTGAGGGTCAGGGCGCTCAGGAGCGCCAGTGCGGTGACGTTGCGCCTGTTCCTTCGATCCACTAGCGGGCCTTCCTCTCCAGGTCGACTTCCTCGTACTGCCCGGCTATGACGAGTGCCTGGTTCAGCAGGCTTTGAGACGGCTCGCCGCCCTCCTCGTCCCAGAAGTTCCCGTGGCCCGGGGAATCGCTTCTCATCTTGTTGGCGCCGAAGGTCTCGTCCGTGGGAATGACGCGGTTGTCACCGAGCCCCGTGTTTCGACCACCCCACGTGACGAAGTTGTCGTCGCCCCCGCCTTCCATGGCCCACGTGTGCTTCGTCTTGAACCCCAGGTCCTCCGCATGGTCCGCCTGCATGCCGGGGCTGCCCACCACGACCACGTCGTCGACCGGCAGGGGGTTGGACCACCAGGTGTCGGCGTAAGGACTGCGGTACTTCGCCGTGTCGCCGATCAGCGTGGATCCGTAGCTGTGGCCGATGAGCGTCGTGTGCGAGCTGTCGCCACTGGCCGACTGATGGGCCGCCTCGCTGCCGTCGAGGAACCGCCGCAGCGTCGGCGCCCCCTTCTCGGCGTACTGGTCGTGGGTGGCCTGGGGGATGGTGTTGGGGGCGTCGTAGTCGAACCAGGTGATGGTCGACACCGACTGTCCGGGCGTCCGCAGTGAGCTCTCGCGCCACAAGGCGTCGCTCTTCGCGGCCTCGTCCTCGATGCTCCCCAGCGTCGTCTTCGTGCCCGGCACGAAGATGGCCGTGTGGTCCGCGGTGTCCGGATTCCCGTTGGCCAGGATCACGCGGCCGTCGTTGTTCGCCTCGGCGTCGAATCCGAGCAGGTACGCCTCGGGCAGCCCCCGCTCGCCGGTGGCGTCGAAGCGCTTCTGGATGGTCTCCATGCCGAGCAGGCGGTCCTTCAGGTGGTCCCTCCGCTCCCCGTGCTTGTCGTTCCAGGACTTCCACTCGTCGGTCTCTTCGCGCATCCACGCGCGCCCGTGCTGGACGTAGTGGTACTTGGGCTCCGGTTCCTTGGGGATTGCGTTCAGCTCCACCTGGTACGCGCCGTGCTTCTCCGCGAGGACCGTTCGGTTGGCGCTGTCGCGGACGTCCGCAGGGAGCCCGTTCAGTGCTCCGACGCTCGCCGGCTGGAGGGTGATGTAGGCCTCCCGCTCCTCCTCCGACAGGCCCTTCCACCACTCGGCGTTCAATCGGGGGTCGCTGCCCTTCGGCGGCGGGGGCTTGATGTGGTCGAGGTAGTCCTTGGCCCCCGCACGCACCTCGCCGGTGTCCGCCTGGACGTCGGCCCAGTCGGAGTCGGAGACGACGAGGTCGTC
>NZ_JBEZKE010000038.1:0-58949 GCF_040651555.1 Streptomyces sp. NPDC048424
AACGTGTCGGGGGGTCGGAGCGTCTGGGCACCTTGCGTTCGACGCCCTGCGGGGATCACCCCGACACACACCCGACCCCGCCCCAACCGGCCCGGCCCGACCCGCTGCATAAATCCAGCCTCGCCGCACCACAATCCAGCCTCGCCGGCGTTTGAGGCGCGGGGTGCGGGGCGGAGCCCCGGGCTTCGGCCGCGCCGGGAGAGGGCGGCATTCCCGGGCGGGAGCCAAACCGTACGGGGATACGGCAGACTGGAGGTTTGGCCGCCCGCGCCCGGGCAGCCGTCTCACCGCTGGAAAGGGACGCGCGTGAACGGACCGCTCATCGTCCAGAGCGACAAGACCCTCCTGCTCGAGGTCGACCACGAGCTCGCCGGAGCCGCGCGCCGCGCCATCGCTCCGTTCGCCGAGCTGGAGCGGGCCCCCGAGCACATCCACACCTACCGGATCACCCCCCTCGGCCTGTGGAACGCCCGCGCCGCCGGGCACGACGCCGAGCAGGTCGTCGACGCGCTCGTCGAGTTCTCCCGCTACCCCGTCCCGCACGCGCTGCTCGTCGACGTGGCCGAGACGATGGCGCGCTACGGCCGCCTCACCCTCTCCAAGCACCCCGTGCACGGCCTGGTCCTGACCAGCACCGACCGGCCCGTGCTGGAGGAGATCCTGCGGTCCAAGCGGATCACCCCGCTCGTCGGCGCGCGGCTCGACGCCGACACCGTGGCCGTGCACCCCTCCGAGCGCGGGCAGATCAAGCAGACGCTGCTCAAGCTGGGCTGGCCGGCCGAGGACCTCGCCGGTTACGTCGACGGCGAGGCGCACGCGATCGACCTGGCCGAGGACGGCTGGGCGCTGCGCCCGTACCAGCAGCAGGCCGTCGAGGGCTTCTGGCACGGCGGCTCCGGCGTGGTCGTGCTGCCCTGCGGCGCCGGCAAGACGCTGGTGGGCGCCGGGGCCATGGCGATGGCCAAGGCGACCACGCTGATCCTCGTCACGAACACCGTCTCGGCCCGCCAGTGGAAGCACGAGCTGGTCAAGCGGACCTCGCTGACGGAGGAGGAGATCGGCGAGTACTCCGGCACCCGCAAGGAGATCCGGCCCGTCACGATCGCCACGTACCAGGTCCTGACGACGAAGCGGAAGGGTGTCTACCCGCACCTGGAGCTCTTCGACTCCCGGGACTGGGGCCTGATCGTCTACGACGAGGTGCACCTGCTGCCCGCGCCGGTCTTCAAGTTCACCGCCGACCTCCAGGCCCGCCGCCGCCTCGGCCTGACGGCCACCCTCGTGCGCGAGGACGGGCGCGAGTCGGACGTCTTCTCGCTGATCGGGCCGAAGCGGTTCGACGCGCCGTGGAAGGAGATCGAGGCGCAGGGCTACATCGCGCCGGCGGACTGCGTCGAGGTCCGCGTCAACCTGACGGAGTCGGAGCGGCTCGCGTACGCGACCGCCGAGACGGAGGAGAAGTACCGCTTCTGCGCGACGACCGCGACGAAGCGGAAGGTCACGGAGGCGCTGGTGCGCAAGCACCAGGGCGAACAGACCCTCGTCATCGGGCAGTACATCGACCAGCTCGACGAGCTCGGCGAGCACCTGGACGCCCCCGTCATCAAGGGCGAGACCTCCAACGCGCAGCGCGAGAAGCTCTTCAACGCCTTCCGCGAGGGCGAGATCAGCGTGCTGGTCGTGTCGAAGGTCGCGAACTTCTCCATCGACCTGCCGGAGGCCACGGTCGCCATCCAGGTGTCGGGCACCTTCGGCTCCCGCCAGGAGGAGGCGCAGCGCCTGGGCCGCGTCCTGCGCCCGAAGGCGGACGGCCACGAGGCCCGCTTCTACTCGGTCGTCGCGCGCGACACCATCGACCAGGACTTCGCGGCGCACCGCCAGCGCTTCCTGGCCGAACAGGGCTACGCCTACCGGATCATGGACGCCGACGAGCTGCTGGCGAGCGACTGACGGACGCGGGGTGACCGTCCCCGGGGCCCGGTGCGGCCGGTGTGCGGGCTGCGGCGATCAGCAGGGCCAGCAGGGGGACCGACCAGACCCACAGGGTCGGCCAGTCCGGGACGGCCGCGGGCAGGTGCCGGGTCCAGAAGGCGGCCGAGTCCTGCGGGAGGACCAGCAGCCCGAGCAGCACGGTGGCGGCGAGGGCGGCCAGCGCGGTCAGTCCGGCCCGGACGCGGCGGGTCGCCAGCAGGTACGGGACGAACGCCGCCGGGGTGAGGGTGATCCCGGCGGCGATGCCCAGCGCGAAGCCCTTGCCGAGCGCGGCGCCGGGTCGGCCGAGGTCCCACAGGACCAGGCAGGCGAGGGCCAGGTTGACCTGGCCGGGGAGCGGGGCCTGGAACAGCGGCCCCAGCCACAGTCCGGCGACGGTGGCGGCCAGGACGGGCCCGGGCCTGGCCGCCAGTCCCGCGAGGCGCCAGGACAGGGTGATCAGCAGGGCGAGCAGCCCGGCATCGCCCAGGACGAGGACGGCCTTCAGTACGCCGGCGGGCAGCCCGGCGGCCGGTGTGAACAGGATCGCCGCGAACGGCGGATACGCCTCGGACGGACGCCACTCGGCGGCGCAGAACCCGTCGACGAGGGCATCGGCCACCGGAACCCGCAGCGCGACGCCGAGCACGCCCAGCACGAGCAGCGGCCCGGTCACCAGCACGCCGGCGAAGGGCAACGGTAAGCGGCTGTGGGCAGGGCTCCGGGTCACGCGCGTGACCCTAGTGGATCACCCAACGCACCACACCGCGCGCCCTTTCCACCGCCGACCGCCCTGCCGCCCGACGGCTCGACTTCGACGGGCAGGGCGTGCGCTCAGCGGCGTATGACGCCGGCGTCCTCGGCGTATTCGCCCAGGACGACGACGCTCACGGCCGCCGCGGCGAAGATCCTGGCGGCGTGCAGCGCACGGCCGAGGCGGTGGGTCGGACGGGCGTCGGAGAGGGGTGTGGCGCCGCGCGGGCGGCCACCCTGGACCGGGGTGAAGGTTGCGGTGCTCATGTGTCCATGGTGCTTTTCCGGCCCCGCGCGTCACATCGCCCTGCGGGCTGAACCTCGGGCCCCGCGGCATCCTCCTCGCGGCCCATGCCGACCCCTGGGGCCCTCCCTGAGGTATGACACTCCCCCGTATGACACCCGTACGGCGGTCCCGTGCGGGACGGACGGAATTCGTTCGCGCCGCCCCGCCCCGGTGGCTAGAATCTCCGCTCTTGCCGCCTCCCACCGCCTCATCGGGGAGAGCCGCCCCCCGGTTGGAAACCGGCGGGCTTCTGTTCCGCACCAGCAGCTGGAGGCAGTCCCGTGCCCGCGCACGCCCCCGAGTCCGAGTCCGACCCGCTCGCCCGCGAACGGGCCCACCTCTCCCGCTCGCGCTCCGCCCTGCGCGCGATGCGCGAGGACGTCGAGGCCCTCGACATCCGCGACGTCACCGCGAACTGGGTCAACGCGATCGTCCTCCAGGCCCAGATCGACGACCGCATCAAGGCCCTCGCCGACCTCTCGCACACCCCGCTCTTCTTCGGCCGCCTCAACTACCTGCACGCCCCCGGGGCCGAACTCGCCGAGGGCGCGGAGGGCGAGCAGTTCTACATCGGCCGCCGTCACGTCCACGACGCCGACGGCGATCCGATGGTCATCGACTGGCGCGCGCCCGTCTCCCAGCCGTTCTACCGGGCCTCCAAGAAGGACCCGCAGGACATCGCGCTGCGCCGCCGCTTCGGCTACACCGGCGGCGAGCTGACCGCGTACGAGGACGAGCACCTGTCCGACCCGGCCGAGGCCGCCGCCGTCAGCAAGCTGCTCCAGCAGGAGATCGAGCGGCCGCGCGTCGGCCCCATGCGGGACATCGTGGCCACGATCCAGCCCGAGCAGGACGAGATCGTCCGCTCCGGCCTGTCCGGTTCCGTCTGCGTGCAGGGCGGCCCCGGCACCGGGAAGACCGCCGTCGGCCTGCACCGCGTCGCGTACCTCCTCTACGCGCACCGCGACCGCCTCGCCCGCACGGGCACCCTCGTCATCGGGCCGAACCGTTCCTTCCTGCACTACATCGAGCAGGTCCTCCCCGCGCTGGGCGAGCTGGAGGTCAAGCAGGCCACCGTCGACGACCTGGTCGCCCGCGAGGGCCTGGAGGTACGCGGCACGGACGCCGCCGAAACCGCCGTGGTCAAGGGCGACGCCCGGATGGCGGAGGTGCTGCGCCGCGCGCTCGGCTCGCACGTCACCGCGCCGACCGAGCCGCTGATGGTGGTGCGCGGTTCGCGCCGCTGGCGGGTGCCCGCGTACGAGATCGCCGAGATGGTCGAGGAGCTGCAGAAGCGCGACATCCGCTACGGCGCGGCCCGGGACGCGCTGCCGCAGCGCATCGCGCACGCGGTGCTCGTACGGATGGAGCAGGCGGGCGAGGCGCCGGACGACCGCGTGCAGGACGCGGTGGCCCGCAACGCGGCGGTGAAGGCCGCGGTGAAGGCGGTCTGGCCGCCCGTCGAGCCGGCGAAGCTGGTGCTGCGCCTCCTGTCGGACCCCGATTTCCTCGCGCTGCACGCGCAGGACGTCCTCACGGCGGACGAGCAGAAGCTGCTCCTGTGGCCGAAGCCGTTCCGGAGCGTGAAGTCGGCGAAGTGGTCGGCGGCTGACCTGGTCCTGATCGACGAGGCCGCGGACCTGGTGGAACGCACGCACTCGCTGGGCCACGTCGTGGTCGACGAGGCCCAGGACCTGTCGCCGATGCAGTACCGGGCGGTGGGCCGGCGCTGCACGACGGGCTCGGCGACGGTCCTCGGCGACCTCGCGCAGGGCACCACCCCGTGGGCCACGCGCAGCTGGGACGAGGCCCTGACGCACATGGGCAAGCCGCAGGCGGTGCTGGAGGAGCTGACGGCGGGCTTCCGCGTGCCGCGCGAGGTGATCGCGTACGCGTCCCGGCTGCTGCCGTCGATCTCCCCGGGCCTGGCCCCGGTCTCCTCGGTCCGCGAGACCCCGGGATCGCTGCTGATCTCGGAGAGCTCGGACCTGACGGCGGACGTGGTGGCGGCCTGCCGCACGTCGCTCGCCCACGAGGGGTCGATCGGCCTGATCGCGGCGGACGCGCGGATCCCCGCCCTGGCGGAGGCCCTGCTGGCGGCGGGCCTGCCGTACCTGTCGCCGGGCGAGGAGACCACGGCCGAGTCCCGCCTGACCCTCGTCCCCGCCTCGCTGGCGAAGGGCCTGGAGTACGACTACGTGGTGCTGGACGAGCCCGCCGCGATCGTCGACGGCGAGCCGGACGAACGCACGGGCCTGCGCCGCCTGTACGTCTGCCTCACCCGCGCCGTCTCAGGCCTCACGGCCCTCCACGCAACCCCCCTCCCCGCCGCCCTGTCCTAACCCGCGGCCGCCCTCCCGGGGCTCCGCCCCGCTCCAGCCCCGCCGGCGATCCTTCAGCCCCGCCGGCGCTTGAGGCGCGGGCGCGGAGCGCCGTAGGGGGTCCGGGGCGGAGCCCCGGCGGGTCAGGCCAGGGCCGCGCGCCAGGCGGCGACGGCCTCGGCCGAGACGGGGCGGCCCCACCCGGAGGGACGGGCCGCGCCGCCGATGTGGAACGCGTCGACGCCGGCGGAGCGCAGCACCGGCAGGTGCGCGAGGGTCAGCCCGCCCCCCACCAGCATCCGCGCCCCGTACCCCGGCTCCCCCCGCCGCGCCGCCTCGGCGACCAGCACCGGCAGCCCCTCGTCGACCCCGGCCGCGGAGCCGGCCGTCAGGTACGTGTCCAGCCCGGGAAGGTCGGCCAGCGCCTTGCGCAGCTGGTCGCGGTCCGCCGCGCGGTCGATCGCCCGGTGGAAGGTCCAGCGGCAGCCGTCCAGCTCCGCGACGACCGCCTCGACCGCCGCCAGGTCGGGGGTGCCGTCCGGGTTCAGGAAGCCGAGGACGAACTCCTGCGCGCCCTCCGCCCGCAGCTCCCGCGCCGCGCGGACCAGGTCGGAGACGTCCCCGGCCGCGAAGCCGTCCGTCTTGCGGAGCATCACGCGCAGCGGGATGTCGACCGCCGCTCTGATCGCCGCGAAGGTCTCGCGCGCCGGGGTGAGCCCGTCGGCGGCCATGTCGGTGACCAGTTCGAGTCGGTCCGCCCCACCGGCCTGGGCCGCGATCGCGTCCTCCGCGTCGAGGGCGATCACCTCCAGGAGCGCACGGTTGCTCATTCGTTGCCGTCCTTCGTCCGGTATGAAAAATAGGTCTAGTCCAATATCCAGGGTACGGGCCTCCCCCCGCGCTCCACCAGCACCATCACGCCACCCCCACAATGTGCGCATGGACACAGGCACCCAGCACCCCGACACCGGTCCCGACACCGCGGCCCTCCAGGCCCGTTGGCGGGCCACCGTCGCCGCCGCCGGCGCCACCGCCGACCGCGATCCCGCCCCCTACGCCGAGCGCCTGCTCGCCGCCTGGGCGGAGCCGCAGCGCCGCTACCACACCACCGCGCACCTGGCCGACGTACTCGCACGGATCGACGTACTGGCTCCGCACGCCGCCGACCTCGCGGCCGTGCAGCTCGCCGCCTGGTTCCACGACGCCGTCTACCGGCCCGACCGCTCCGAGAACGAGGAGCGCAGCGCCGCCCTGGCCGAGCGCGCCCTCCCCGAGCTCGGCATAGGCGCGGCCCGCACCGCCGAGGTGGCCCGGCTGGTCCGGCTCACCGTCACCCACGACCCCGCCCCCGGCGACACCGACGGCGAGGCGCTCTGCGACGCCGACCTCGCCGTCCTGGCCGGCGCCCCGGAGGCCTACGCCGCCTACGTGGCCGCCGTGCGCGCCGAGTACGGGTTCGTCCCGGACGAGGCCTTCCGCACCGGCCGCGCGGCCGTGCTGCGCCAGCTGCTCGACCTGCCCCGCCTCTTCCGCACTCCCTACGGCGCCACGCACTGGGAGGCCCCGGCCCGCGCCAACCTCGCCGCCGAGCTCGCCGCGCTGGAGGCCCCCGAACCCTCCGGGGGAATTTGATCGCGTTCACGCCGGTTGGTGACAGTCATGCCCGCAGATGCCGTACGCCCCCGCATGCCCGTCGCCGTCTACATCCTCGGACTGTCCGTCTTCGCGCTCGGCACCAGCGAATTCATGCTCTCCGGGCTGCTGCCGCCCATCGCGCAGGACATGGGCGTCACCATCCCGCAGGCCGGCCTGCTCATATCCGCCTTCGCGATCGGCATGGTCGTCGGCGCGCCACTGCTGGCCGTGGCCACCCTGCGGCTGCCGCGCCGCACCACCCTGATCGCCCTCATCAGCCTCTTCGGCCTCGGGCAGGTCGCGGGCGCGCTGGCCCCCACGTACGAGCTCCTCTTCGCCTCCCGCGTGGTCTCGGCGTTCGCCTGCGCCGGCTTCTGGGCCGTGGGCGCGGCCGTCGCCATCGCCATGGTCGACCGCGACCAGCGGGCCCGCGCGATGGCCGTCATGATCGGCGGGCTGTCGATCGCCAACGTCCTCGGCGTCCCCGCCGGCGCCTTCCTCGGCGAGCACCTGGGCTGGCGCTCCGCGTTCTGGTCGGTCGGCGCGGCCTCCGCGATCGCCCTCGCCGGCATCCTGGCGCTGATCCCGAAGATCCCGCTGCCCGCCGAGAAGCCCTCGCTCGGGCGCGAGCTGCGCATCTACCGCGACCGCCAGGTGTGGCTCTCCATCGCCGTCACGGCGCTGGCCGCGGGTGGCGTCTTCTGCGCCTTCAGCTACCTGTCACCGCTGCTCACGGACGTGGCCGGACTGGACTCGCGGTGGGTCCCGTGGATCCTCGCGCTCTTCGGCATCGGCGCGCTGGCCGGGACCACCGTCGGCGGGCGGGTCGCCGACGCGCACCTGTTCGGCGTGATGATCTGGGGCATCACCGCCTCGACCGTCTTCCTGGGCGCGCTCGCCCTGCTGGCCTCGTTCCAGGTCGCGGTGGTCGCCCTCGCCTTCCTGATCGGCTTCTCGGCCTTCTTCACCGCGCCGGCGCTCAACGCCCGCATGTTCAACGTGGCCGGTGCCGCCCCGACCCTGGCCGGCGCCACCACGACGGCCGCGTTCAACCTCGGCAACACCGGCGGCCCCTGGCTCGGCGGCACCGTCATCGACGCGGGCCTCGGCTTCGCCGCCACCGCCTGGGCCGGCGGCGCGATGACGGTCACCGCGATCGCCCTGGCCGTGGCCGCCCTCCGCCTGGACCGCCGCCGCAGCGCCCCGACCCGCGTCATCGCCTCCTCGACCCCGGCCCTGACGGGCGAGCCCCAGAAGGTCTAGGCCGGGGCGCGCCCGGGGGGTGGGGCTCAGCGGCAGAGTTCGAAGAGGTCGTCCTCGAAGGTGTCGAACTCCGCCTGCGCCTCGGTGATGATCTCCCGGGCGGGCCGGCGCGGGGTGGTCGCGTGCCGCTCGGCGATCGCGGCCAGGGTCGCGTCGGGGCGCGCCCCGCGCTCCCCGTGCAGGGCCGCTTCGCGCGGCCCGAAGCCGTCGGCCAGCACCCACAGCAGGTCGGACAGGTTCCCGGCGGCCAGGCCGACCTCGCCCTCCGAGTCCATGAACACCACGGGCTGCTCGGCGAGCGGCCGCCCCTGGCGCGCGTACCAGATCGCGGCGAGGCCGCCGGCGCCGTCCTGGCCGAAGATCCGCAGGCCGGCGCCGTCGAGCTCGTGGTTCCCGGTCCAGTGGCGCAGCCAGTCGGTGGTCTCCTCGGCGGACAGGAAGGCCTCGTACGGGGCGAAGTCGACGCCCTCGTCCTCGCCCTCGCCCTCGTCGCCGTAGTCGAACCCGATCCCGGACACCTCGGTCAGGGCAGGCGGGAAGCGGCGATCGTCGTCGCCGGTCGTGCTGAACATTCCCGCAGGCTAACGCTCCCCACCGACAGCCCCGGGAAGACGGCGGCCGCTACGGCTACGGCTGCGCCGGGCGGCCCTTCGGGCGGCGCAGGCCGGCCTCGGTGAGCCGGCGGACGAGTTCCTTGCTGCCGATCTCCACGGCGCCCGCGCCGACCGCGTCCGCGTACCGGTACGAGGGCACGTCGTAGTGGTCCCGCTCGAAGGCCCGCGGCGGGCAGCCGATGCCGGCCGCGAAGGCGTGCAGCTCCTCGTACGAGACGTCGCTGACGAGGTGGGACCACATGCGGCCGTGGCCCGGCCAGGTCGGCGGGTCGATGTAGACGGTCACGGGCGGCTCACCGGAGACCGAAGACGGGGCCCAGGCCTCCGACCGCGGCCACTTTCACGCCCGCCTCCGAGCACACCCAGTGCGGGTCGGGTCCCAGTTCCGGTTCCACGTCCAGCGCGTGCGGATCGCCGTGCGTACAGACCGGGCACAGCGGCCAGCGGCCGTACTTCTCCAGCAGCGCGTCCTGCACGTCCTGGGCGACGAGTCCGGGGAGGTAGTCGACGCCCTCCGGCCACTGCTCCACCCACCACCGGCGGTGCGTGACCGAGTCCTCGACGAGGGAGACGACATCGGCATCGGCGACCTCGCCGGCGGCGAGATCGGCGAGAACAAGTGCACGGGCGACGTGCAGCGCCTGTTCCAAGGGGGTCGCGTGGTCCATGGGCCCATTGTGGACCTGAGCGGGCCCGGTGACGAAGGCCCTCTTTCCGGGGGCCGTATGGCGTATTGACGCCCACCACCCCCGAAAATAGGTTTCAGGTGTGAGCGAGAACACGAAAGAAACTTTCAGCCCCCCGACGCAGGCGCAGACCGCGCCGCCCGCCCCGGTGCCCTCCGCCCTCCGGGCCCGGGTCCGGAGCCTCGCTCCGGCGATGACGCGTTCCGTGCGCGCCGTCGCCGAGGCCGTCGCCTCCGATCCGGCCGGATGCGCACGGCTCACCGTCTCCGGCCTCGCCGCGCACACCGGCACCAGCGAGGCCACCGTCGTCCGCGCCGCCCGCCTCCTCGGCTACCCCGGCTACCGCGACCTGCGCCTCGCGCTCGCCGCCCTCGCCGCCCAGCAGGAGTCCGGCGCCGCCCCCGCCGTCACCGTCGACATAGCCGTCGACGACCCGCTCGCCGACGTCGTCGCCAAGCTGGCCCACGAGGAGGCGCAGACCCTCACCGACACCGCCGCCGGACTCGACCTGACCCAGCTGGCCGCCGCCGTCACCGCCCTCGCCACCGCCCGCCGCATCGACGTCTACGGCGTCGGCGCCTCCGCCCTCGTCGGCCAGGACCTCGCCCAGAAGCTGCTGCGCATCGGGCTCGTCGCGCACGCCCACGGCGACCCCCACCTGGCCGTCACGGGCGCCGTCCAGCTGGGGCCCGGCGACGTCGCCGTCGCGATCACCCACTCCGGCTCCACCGGCGACGTGATCGAACCGCTCCGCGTCGCCTTCGAGCGCGGCGCCACCACCCTCGCCCTCACGGGCCGCCCGAACGCCCCCGTCGCCCACTACGCCGACCACGTACTGGCCACCTCCGCCGCCCGCGAGACCCAGCTGCGCCCGGCCGCCATGTCCAGCCGGACCAGCCAGCTGCTCGTCGTCGACTGCCTCTTCGTCGGCGTGGCGCAGCGCACGTACGAAACCGCCGCCCCCGCCCTGGCCGCCTCCTACGAAGCCCTGGCCCACCGCCACTGACCCATCCGGCCCCGCCAAAAGGAGCGGGGTCCGGGGCGGAGCCCCGATCTTGAAGGAGCACCCATGACCGCACGCGCAGACCTCCGCGCCCAGCTGGACACCCTCACCACCGAGGCCTTCCGCCAGGACCTCGCCGAGATCGACCGGCTGTCCACCCTCGACATCGCCCGCACCATGAACGCCGAGGACGCCACCGTCCCGGCCGCCGTCGCCGCACAGCTGCCGCACATCGCCGCCGCCATCGACGCGATCGCCGTACGGATGGCCCGCGGCGGCCGCCTCGTCTACGCGGGCGCCGGCACGGCCGGCCGGATGGGCGTCCTGGACGCCAGCGAGTGCCCGCCCACCTTCAACACCGGCCCCGCCGACGTCGTAGGGCTCATCGCCGGCGGTCCCTCCGCCATGGTCAAGTCCGTCGAGGGCGCCGAGGACTCGCCGGAGCTGGCCGCCGCGGACCTCACCGCCCTGCACATCGGCCCGGACGACACGGTCATCGGCATCTCCGCCTCCGGCCGCACCCCGTACGCGATCGGCGCCGTCACCTTCGCCCGTACGCGCGGCGCGCTCACCGTCGGGCTCTCCTGCAACGCCGGCTCCGCCCTCGCCGCGGCCGCCGAGCACGGCATCGAGGTCGTCGTCGGACCCGAACTCCTCACCGGCTCCACCCGCCTGAAGGCGGGTACGGCCCAGAAGCTGGTCCTCAACCTCATCTCGACGATCACCATGATCCGCCTGGGCAAGACCTACGGGAACCTGATGGTCGACATGCGCTCCTCCAACGAGAAGCTGCGCGCCCGCGCCCGCCGCATCGTGGCCCTGGCCACCGGCGCGCCCGACGCCGAGATCGAGGCCGCGCTCACCGCCACCGGCGGCGAGGTCAAGAACGCCGTCCTCGTGATCCTCGGCGGCGTCGACGGCCCGAAGGCCGCCGAACTGCTCTCCGCCTCGCACGGCCACCTGCGCGCGGCCCTCACCGAAGCCCGCTGACCCGACCCCACCCCCTACGGCAAGGCGACCACCACATGTCCACTGACAAGAACCGCGCCACAGCCGCCGCGATCCTTCCTCTGGTCGGCGGCCCGGACAACGTCACCTCCGTCGCGCACTGCATGACGCGGCTGCGCATCACGCTGCGCGACCGTTCCCTGGTCCAGGACGAGGCCCTGCGGGCCCTCCCCGCCGTCCTCGGCGTGGTCGAGGACGAGACGTACCAGATCGTGCTGGGCCCGGGCACCGTCGCCCGCGTCACCCCGGAGTTCGAGGCACTGCTCGAGGAGGCCCGCGCGGCGGCCCCGGTCACCCCCGCCGCACCCGCCCCGCACACCGTCACCGCGGCGGACCTGCAGGCCCAGGGCGCGGCGCTGAAGGAGGCCCAGAAGGCGCGCAACGCCACCCCGTTCAAGCTCCTCCTGCGCCGGATCGCGAACATCTTCGTCCCGCTGATCCCGGCGCTGATCGGCTGCGGCATCATCGCGGGCCTGAACGGCCTGCTGACGAACCTGGGCTGGCTGCCCGCCGTCGTCCCGGCGCTCGCCGCCATCGCGTCCGGCTTCATGTCGCTGATCGCCGTGTTCGTCGGCTACAACACCGCCAAGGAGTTCGGCGGTACGCCCATCCTCGGCGGCGCGGTCGCCGCGATCATCGTCTTCCCGGGCGTCGCCAAGATCGACGCCTTCGGCCAGCAACTCTCCCCCGGCCAGGGCGGCGTCCTCGGCGCGCTCGCCGCGGCCCTGCTCGCCGTGTACGTCGAGAAGTGGTGCCGCACCTGGGTCCCCGAGGCACTGGACGTCCTGGTCACCCCGACCCTCACGGTCCTGCTCTCGGGCCTGGTCACCCTGTTCGGCCTGATGTTCCTCGCCGGTGAGGCCTCGGCGGCCATCGGCACCTTCGCCGACCGGCTGCTCGCGACCGGCGGCGCCTTCGCGGGCCTGGTCCTCGGCGGCCTCTTCCTGCCCCTCGTGATGCTGGGCCTGCACCAGGCCCTGATCCCCATCCACACCACGCTCATCGAACAGTCCGGTTACACCGTCCTGCTGCCCATCCTCGCCATGGCGGGCGCGGGCCAGGTCGGCGCGGCCATCGCCGTCTACTACCGGCTCCCGCGCAACGGTTCGCTGCGCACCACCATCAAGTCCGCCCTCCCGGCCGGCTTCCTGGGCGTGGGCGAGCCGCTCATCTACGGCGTCTCCCTCCCCCTCGGCCGCCCCTTCGTCACCGCCTGCGTCGGCGGCGCGGCCGGCGGCGCCTTCGTCGGCCTGTTCAACCAGCTCGGTGTTGCCTTCGGCTCCACCGCCATCGGACCCTCGGGCTGGGCCCTGTTCCCCCTGCTGGACGGCAAGTCGAGCGTCGGCGTCACCCTCGCCATCTACGCGGGCGGCCTCGCCGTCGGCTACCTGGTCGGCTTCGCCGCCACCTACTTCTTCGGCTTCACCCGCCAGATGCTGGCCGACCTCAACACCGATCCGGACACGACCGCCGCGGCCACCGAACCCGCCAAGGAACCGGCGCTGACCTGACGGCCGCGCTCGCCGTGACCGCACCGAGGGAGCTTGCCCTCCAGTTGGTCGAGGGCCCTAGCGTCACCGGCCATGGCATCCCTCGACACCGCCCAAGACAGCACGACGCGCCCGGCCCTTCCCCGCACGTACCTCGTCTGGCTCGCCGGCACCCGCGCCTCGCTGCTCGGTGATGCCGTCCTGTACTTCGCCCTCAGCTGGGCGGCGAGTGCACACGGTGGCGGGACGGGTGCGCTGGTCCTGACCGCCATCACCCTTCCGCGGACCCTGCTGCTGTTGCTGGGCGGCGCCGTCGGCGACCGGTTCGGCGCGCGCAGGGTGATGGTCGTCGGGGACGCCGTGATGCTCACGGCCACGCTCGCGCTGGCTCTCGCCGGTTCGCGCACGGACCCCTCTCCCTGGCTCCTCGTCACGGTCGCGGCCGTGGTCGGCACGGTCGACGCGTTCTACCTGCCGGCCGCCGGGTCCATGCCCCGCAGTCTGGTGGGCGAGGCGCAGCTCCCGAGGGCGTTGGCCGTGCAGCAGGCGGCCGGACAGGTCGCCTCGTTGCTCGGGGCCCCACTGGGCGCCGTACTCGTCGCGGCCGCCGGCCTGACCGGCGCGGCGCTCGCCGACGCGGGCACCTTCGCGATCGTCCTCGTCGTACTCGTCCTCGTCCGGCCGGCCTTCGACGTCGAACGGTCGCCTCGCGGGGAGGGCCTGCTGGCCGGGGCGGCGGACGGGGTGCGGGTCGCCGTGGCGGATCCGGCCCTGCGGTCCGCGCTGCTGCTGACGGCCGCTGCCGCGTGCTTCCTCCTGCCGGTGGTGTCCCTGCTGAACCCGCTCCTGGCCCGGGAGCACGGCTGGAGTGCCGGGGCGGCCGGTCTGATCGCCGGTGGTCAGAGCCTGGGGGTGATCGCCGTGGCGCTGGTGGTCTCGCGGCGGGGCACCCTGCGCCGGATCGGCCGGGGTGCGGCGCTCGGGCTGTGCGTCGCGGCGCCGGGAATCGCCGCGGTGGCGCTGGCCGGGGAGGCCGGCGTGGCCTTTGCCGTGGCCGGGGGAATCGTCACCGGTGCGGGTTCCGGGATGTTCGCGTGCCACATCGGTCCGCTGGTGCTGACCGGCGCCCCGGGCACGCACCTGGCCAGGTTGCAGGCGTCACTGACGCTCGTTCAGAGCCTGGCGCTGGTGGTGGGCAACAACGCCCTCGGCGCCCTCGCCGATGCCCGCGGAGCCACGGCCGCCGCGGCGCTCTGCGCGGCGGGCACCTGCGCCGCGGGCCTCACGGGCCTCGCCCTGAAGCCGCTCCGCAGCCTGCGTCAGACGTGAACCGTGGCGGGGAAACTGTCCCCATGCTGCTCCCCGCCGAAGCCGTGGCCGCCACCGCGCTGATCGAGGTCGTACGCCTCACCGCCCCGCCCGCGCGCCCCGGCCGCCCCTTCACCGGTGACCCGGTGGGCCACTGGGCGGAGACGGAGGCGCAGTCCGCCCTCTCCCTGATCGAGTCCCTGCCCGGGAGCGGGCAGCACCGCTGCGGCTTCCACCCCGGCTGGGCGCTGCGCGCGTACGAGGCCACGCTCACCTTCGCCCTGTTCGAGGCGCAGTTCTGCTTCAGCTGCCACGAGGTCCGCCTCCACGGCCCGGACGCCCCGCCCGCCCTGTCCCGCCAGTTCTTCGACCCGAACTCCCCTCAGGCCCGAACCCTCCTGACCCGCCTCCGATCCTGCGCCACACCATCAGCCCATCCAGCCCCGCCTGGGGGCACCTCCCAGCGGTAGCTGGGGGAGTTTGAGGCGCGGGGTCCGGGGCGGAGCCCCGATCTTGTGGCTCAGCCCGGCTGCGCCATGATGCATGCATGATCGACTCGATACCCCCCGTGGTCCCGGCCGGCCGGATGCGCGAACTCCCCCAGCCCGAGCTGCCGCTCCCCGGCGAATGGCTCCTGCGCCCCTGGGCGGCCCAAGACGCCCCCGCACTCGTGGACTGCTTCCTCGACCCCGACATCCGGCACTGGAACCGCCCGAGCCGGCTCGACCTCCCCGGGGCCGAAGAACGGATCACCCGCTTCCACGACCGCTGGCAGGCCGAAGAGGCCGCGATCTGGGCCGTCGCCCCCGCCACCGGCGGCCCGGCCGTCGGCCTGATCGGACTGGCCGACCTCGACCTCCCCGGCGGCAGCGGCGAGATCCTCTACTGGCTGCTGCCCGCCGGCCGCGGCAACGGCCTCATGGTCCCGGCCACGACACACGTCACCCGCTGGGCCTTCGACGACCTCGGCCTGCACCGAGTCCGCATCACCCACTCCGTGGCCAACCCGGCCTCGTGCGCCGTCGCGACGAAGGCCGGATTCCCGCTGGAAGGCACCATGCGCGGCGCCCTCCTGCACGCGGACGGCTGGCACGACGAGCACCTGCACGCCCGCCTGCGCACCGACCCGAGGTAGCCGCCGCCCCACGGGCCGACCGGCCGTGTCGTCGCGCGGCTCGCCTCGCGGGCCTCCTGTGCAGCGCCCATGCTGGGTAGTAGGGCGCCGTCGGATCGAGGCCTGTCCTCGGAGGGGCCGAACGGGCGCCCGAGAGGAGCACGTCATGCGTATGCGAAGAATGCTGGGCCTCGCCTTGGCCGCAGCCACCCTGGTCGGCGCGAGCGCCGTCGGTGCCGTCAGCGCTCAGGCCGCCGCGTCTCCGACCATCACCGGTGAAGAGTGCACGGCCGCCGGCGGACAGGTCACGTCGTTCCCCTACAGGGGCTCCAGCTGCACGTTGCCTGACGGGACCACGCAGCCGATCACCTGACCCCCTCTACGACGGAACGGGCATCGCGGCGGTCCGCAGGAAGCCCGCCAGGTCGTCCACGGCGTAGCCGAGCCTCGGACCGCGCTCGGCCGCCATCAGCAGCAGCTGCCCCACGATCTCGGCTCCCCAGCCGTCCGTACCGTCCTCGGACCACTCCCACAGTTTCTCGATGCCGAGCCCGGTCATCAGCAGCCCGTGCCCCGTACGGATCTCCGCGCACAGCTCCGCGACCGCGTCCAGCAGCCGCCCGCCGGGCCGCTCGCACCGCAGCCCCAGGCACCCGCCGAAGTCCTCGACCACACAGCCCTGCGGCGGGCCCGCCCGGAGCCCCGCGTAGCGCGGATCGTCGAACCCGGGATAGCCCTCCACCGGACAGTGGACCAGCGTGAACCGCTGCCATCCGGCCGGCGGGGGTGGCTGCGGAGGTCCGTCCGATGCCGCGCGGGCCCCGCGCGGCGCCAGCGCCGTCTCCAGGCCGCGCAGCTTCCAGCCCAGTTCGAAGGCGAACTGCGCCGCGTCCACCGCCTCGCTCACGCGCCCGCCGCCCGCTCGTGCAGTACGGCGGCCAGCCGCAGGGCGGTGTCCAGGTTGCAGCGGCCCAGGTCGACCAGGGGCAACCCGTACGAGCCGGCGGCCGAGACCCGCTCCACGTCGAGCGAGGGGAACAGCACCCCCACCCCGGCCAGGGACTCCTTGAGCTGCCGCACCGCCTCCTCGGCCGCCTGCATGCGCTCCTGTGGAGTGAGCACCATGACATGTCACCTTTCTACGCTGCGTGTTCGCTTACGACACACAGAGTGGCGACGGGCTCGCGGGCCTTCAAGGGAGCTCCGAGAACAACCCCACCTGTTGGCCGGGGAGTTGTCATGGCAGGTAGGAACCTCGATCCCGCCGGACCGCGCCGAGCCGCCGGCACATCCAACAACCCCCTTGTTGTGGTGTGTGCCTGGCGCGCTCACCAGCCGATCGTCGGGGCCACGTCGAAGATCGGCGGGAGGCGGCCGCGGTCGTCGTCGAGGTTGACGAACGTCGTGCCGTGGAGGTCGAACGACTCGCCCAGCCGAAGGCGCCGCAGGACCGTCGATTCGCCGCCCGGCTTCCCGGTGTGCGGGTCGAGGTGCCAGAGGTGGGTGTACCCGCCCTCCGTGATCACCGCGATCCGGCCGGTCCGGCCGACGGCCAGGGCGCGGATCCGCCAGTCGTGGTCGAAGGCGCGGGTCCACAGGTGACGGCCGTCCTTCAGGGAGAACGCCGCCAGGACCTCCCGCTTCTCCCGTTCCGGGACCGACGCGTACAGCACGTCACCGGCGACCAGCCAGTCCGCCTCGCCCGTGGTCGGGACGTACGGCGCCTGCGATTCCGCGCGCGGGCGGCCCGCGTCGTCGAAGACCAGCAGGCGCCCGTCACCGACGGCGGCGGCCGGGGAGGCCGACACGATGCGCGGGGACTCGTACCCGACGGGCATCGGGAACCGCCAGGCCACGGCACCGGTGCGGGCGTCCAGCGCGGACAACTCGACTCCCTGGCCGGTCCGGGCCAGGAGCAGGACCCGGTCGGGGCCGGCGGCCACCTCCATGGCGGCGGCGCCCGCGGGCAGCCCGGAGCGCCACGACTCGGCACCGGTGGCCAGGTCATACGTGACCACGGCGTCCGCTGTCGCGGTCGCGGCCAGGGAGCCGCCCGCGGACGGCCGGCCCACGAGTTTCGGGATGTCCTTGGTCCAGCGCTGCTCGCCGGACGTGACGTCCACCGCCACCAGGCGGTCGCCGCACGCGCCCTGCGTGGTGCTCAAGGTGAGCAGGCCGGTGCCGGAGGGGGTGTCCGCGCTCATCGCGCACACCGCGCCTCCGGCCGGGGCGGGCAGGGCCCAGCCGCGGCGGCCCTCCCCGTTGTAGCCGGTCACGCCGTCCGCGCGGGCCCGGATCACGAACCCCGTGGCCGGGTCCCCCGCCCAGGACCCGAGCGGCTTCCCGGCGGCCGCGCCCTCCGGGACCTGGTACGAGAAGAGGTCCATGTGCGGACCGCGCAGCCAGGAGAAGCCGAGCCAGCCGGGCCACAGGGAGACGAGCGCGATGACGACGGCCACGGCCCATCCGAGGGCGGAGCGGTATCCGCGGCCCTTCACGGCCGACCACCACAGGCCGCCCGCGACGAGCCCCGCGGCCACGGCCCACAGCACCAGCGGGCCGAGCCCGCGCGGACAGCCCCCGTCGCCGCACACGAGGGCGGGGGCCATGTCCGCGGCGGTCAACTTCACGCACAGGACGGCCCACAGCACCGCGACGGTACTGAAGGCGCAGGCCGCGGCGAGCCGTACGTGGTCCAGGAGCCGCTTCACGAGCGGCGGTGGCGTGTCCATGATCCCCCCGGCCCGCAGCCTAGCCGCCGACGGGGCTGGGCGTGCCGCAGCCCGTGCGCGAGCCTCCGCGCACGGGCCGGGACGGTCCGTCAGGACCCGGCGACGGTCAGAGACCGCCGGTGTTCAGCAGCACGTTCGGGGAGGACTTGCTGATGCTGCTCAGCGCGTCCTTGGTGGACTTCTCGTCGAGGAACTCGTTGAGCTCCCCCGGGTCCGCGTTCGGGTGTTCCTGCTTGTAGAGCACGGCCACACCGGCGACGTGCGGGGCGGCCATCGACGTACCGTCCTGGGCCACACTGCCGCCGCCGAGCTTCGCGGAGACGATGGCCGCCCCGGGCGCGTAGAGGCTGACGCACGACCCATAGTTGGAGAAGTCGGTCTCCTCGTCGTACTGGTTGCTCGCTGCCACCGTCAGCACGCGCGGGGCGGACGCGGGCGAGATGTAGCAGGCGTCCTTCGAGCTGTTGCCCGCCGCGATGACCGGCAGCACGCCCGCGTCGGAGAGCGCGGTCGCCGCGTCGTTCACCGCAGTCGACTTGTCCCCGCCGAGTGAGCCGTTCAGCACGGCCGGCTGCTTGGCGTTCTTCGCCACCCAGTCCATGCCCGCGATGATCCCCGACCAGGTGCCCTTGCCGTCGCAGCCGAGGACGCGGACGCTGATCAGGTTCGCCTTGCGCGCGACCCCGTACGTCTTGCCGGCGACCGTGCCCGCGACGTGCGTGCCGTGGCCCTGGCAGTCCTGGCCGTTGCGGCCGTCCCCGATCGCGTCGAAGCCGAAGGTGGCGCGGCCGCCGAACTCGGTGTGTTCGTAGTCGATGCCGCTGTCGAGGATGTACGCGTTAACCCCCGCGCCGTTGCCCTCCACGGTGAAGTTGTTGTCCAGCGGCAGCTTCTCCTGGTCGATGCGGTCCAGACCCCACGAGTTCGACGGGGCGCGCATCATCCCGGGGGTCTGCATCGGTACGGACTGCACCGCCGCGTCCTCCTCGACCGACTTCACCCCCAGGGCGTTGCGGACGAGCGTCAGCTCCAGTGAGTTCAGCGGGACCGCGAACCCGGTCATCGCCGTGTCGTAGACGAACGACGGCTTCAGGCCCAGCCTCTTCGCGATCTTCACCGCGTCCTGGCCCTTCTCCAGGGTCACGATGTACTTGCCGGGCACCGGATTGGCGGCCTTGACCAGCGGGGCCGGGTTCGGCTCCGGGGCCGCGGCCGATGCCGTGCCGGCCGCTACCGGGGTGATGGTGAGGAGCGTGGCGGTGGCCAGGCGTGCGAGCAGGCGCATGGAAGGAACTCCCTGACGGGGCGAAAGGTCGGCATGGGTGAGCCGCCCCCGCGGCATCGAGTGCTTCGGCGGGTGCGGCCTCCTTTCCATCGGTGCCACCTACACGCGACTTGAACCACCGCCCCCACCCGGCCGATCGTCCGGCGCGCGCGTCAACGCGCGCTGTCGCACAAGCTGCAGAAAGGGTTGTCCCCTGTGCCGCCAAGGCCGCGCCCCGGACCTCGCGCCCCACACCGCTCCAGCAAGATCACCCGTACGGCCCGCCCCCACACCAGGGAGCGCACGACCGGTGCGCTCCCCGTGCCCCCGCCTCACCCACGCACCTCGTTGACCTGCACCGCAGCCCGTGATGCCCTCGGGCCATGCGCAACCGACTGAGCCGAGCCCTGCCCGTGGCCGTCGCCGTCCTGGCCGCCGTCACCGTCGCCCTGCCCGTGTCCGCAGCCACCGCCGCCGAGTCCGTACCCGTATCCCACGCGGCTCCCGCCGACCACTCCACATACATCGTCACCGTGCACCCCGGCCTCGACCCGGCCGCCGTCGCGGACGCCTACGGGATCACCCCGCTGCACGTCTACCGCAAGACGCTGAACGGCTTCGCCGCCCGCCTCTCCCCCCAGCAGGTCGAGGACCTGCGGGCGACCGCGGTCGTGGAGTCGGTCGAGAAGGACGCCGGCGCGACCTCGTTCGGCCCCGGCATCTGACCTCGGCGGGCTCCCCCGACAACCCCCCGCCTTTACGCCCCGCTTAAAGTAAGGCGGATCAACTCATCGGTTGATCGGGGGGTCGGGGGGATCGGGGAGGCCGATGAACAGCGCGACCGGGGTGTTCGAGCCGCTGCACGCGGAGGATCCGCAGACCGTGGCCGGGTACCGCCTCGCGGCCCGGCTCGGCGCGGGCGGCATGGGCCGGGTCTACCTTTCGCACACCCCGGGCGGCCGCCCGGTGGCGATCAAGGTGGTCCGGCCGGAGCTGGCCGAAGACCCGGCGTTCCGGCGGCGGTTCCGCCGTGAGGTGGTGGCGGCCCGACGCGTCCGGGGGGCGTACACCGCCGAGGTGATCGACGCCGACGCCGACGCGGTACCGCCGTGGCTGGCGACCCTCTACGTACCCGGGCCCTCGCTCTCGGAGGCCGTCGCCCAGCGCGGACCGCTGCCGGTGCCCGCCGTGCTGTGGCTGATGGCGGGCGTGGCCGAGGCCCTGCAGGCCATCCACGCCGAGGGCATCGTGCACCGGGACCTCAAGCCGTCGAACGTACTGCTGGCCTCCGACGGGCCCCGCGTCATCGACTTCGGCATATCGACGGCGTCCGACACCACCGCGCCCACGGCCACGGGCAGCACCATCGGCACGCCCCAGTACATGGCCCCCGAACAGGCGTTGGCGGGCGAGACCACCGCCGCCACCGACGTCTTCGCGCTGGGGCAGACGGCGGCGTTCGCGGCGCTGGGCGAGCCCCTGTACGGCACCGGTCCCTCCATGACCGTGCTGTTCCGGATCGTGCACTCCACCCCCGACCTGTCGCGGCTTCCGGAAGAGCTGCAGCCGCTGCTCGCCCGGTGCCTGGCCGCCGACCCGCAGGACCGGGCCACCCCGACGGAGATCGTGGAGTGGTGCCGCAAGCAGCTGGGCGAGGACGCCGACGACACGAGCGGCGGCGGCCCGGCGATCTGGCGGGAGGTGCTGGGCCCGGAGGTGGTGGTCCCCGATCCGGCCCCGACCCCGGCCTCCGCCCCGGGCCCGTACCCGGCCCCGTACCCCACGTCGGCGCACGTGACGCCGATCGTCTGGGGGCCGAAGCCGGTCACCCCGGAGGAACGGCGCAAGCGCGGCCGCCGCGCAGCGGTGATCATCACCACGCTGACGGTGATCGGGACGCTGATGGTCGGCAGCCTGGTCTGGCTCCTGGTGGACGCGGCGCAGAAGGTCCGCCGGGAGGAGGCGGCCGCGGCCGCCGCGTCCAAATCCCCCGGCCCGGCCGCATCGGCCTCCGGCACCGGCGGCAAGGCGGCCGCGCCCTCGCCGAGCCCGTCCCAGCCGCCCAAGGCCGTCCCGTTCCCCATGATGCGCCTGGACGACGAACAGAGCTCGATCACCCTGGGGGACCGGGGCACCCGCAAGGACCGCAACGGCGACATCCGCCTGAGCTGTACCGAGGTCACCTGCAAGCTGGAGAGCGACACCAGCAGGATCATCATGCTGTACGGCGAACCGCAGGGCTCCCTCGACGCGTGCCGGATCATGCTGGAGCACACGACCACGCAGAGCTGGACGCTGTCCGGGGCCGCGGCCGGCAGCGAGTTCTGCATCGTGAACAAGGCCGGAGACGTCGCGCTGCTCGTGATCCAGATCAAGTCGACCGTGGAAGTGCCGGGATTGGCCAAGTGGATCACCGCGGACATGACCCTCTGGCGGCAGGCGATGCCCGCCACCTGACGGTGCGTCCCCGCCCATCGCGTGGAGCGCGTCCGCCCGGCCGCCGTCAGCCCCGGGAGAACCGGGCCGACCGGGCCGCCTCGATGAAGCCGCGGATCAACTCCGGCGACTTCACGCCGCGTTCGCGCTCCACCCCGCTGGACACGTCCACGCCCCACGCGCCGGTCACCTCGACCGCCTCCCGCACGTTGCCCGGGTTCAGCCCGCCGGCCAGCAGCCAGTGCCCCTCGGGCGCGGTGAAGTCCGCCGAGCCCCAGTTCCACGGCTTGCCGGAGCCCGGGTCGGGGGCGTCGAGCAGCAGCAGGTCCTCGCCGTACTCGCCGCAGCGCTTCGCGTGCTCGGCGGTGGCCCGCAGCAGCGTCCGGCCCTCGGCGCGCAGCGCCGCGAAGTCCTCGGGGCCCTCCTCGCCGTGCAGCTGCACCCCGCGTACGCCGCTCTCCTCGGCGAACCGGCGCACCTCCGCGACCGCCTGCCCCCGGAACACGCCGACGGTGAGCACGCCGTCCGGCACCCGCGCGGCGAGCTCCCGCGCGGTGGCGGCATCGACCGTGCGCGGGCTGCCGGGCGCGAAGACGAACCCCACGGCATCGGCCCCGGCCGCCACGGCGGCGTCGACGTCCCGCGCGGTCTTCAGACCGCAGATCTTGACGAAGAGATCAGCCATGTTCCCAGCCTATGCGGACCGGGACGACGGCTTCAGCGGCCCACCTGCACGGGGCCCAGCACCGCCCCGCCGATCGCGGCCGCGAGCTGGGCCGCGCCCACCTCGTCGGCGTACCGGAAGTGCACGTAGACGGTGTGCCGGCCGTCGGGATGCTCCTCGTTGATGTCGAGTTCCACCCGCTGGTTCGTCGAGTCCTGCGACCAGGACGGGACCTCGGGCGGCCATTCCCCGCGCCAGCGCATCTTGGCCGCCCCGTCACCCAGCGCGCTCAGGAAGGCCTGTTCGACGGGGCCCGGAGCCACGTCCGCGTCCACGGTCAGCGGCAGTTCGGCCGCCAGCTCCCGCTCGTCGCGGGGCAGTTCGGCGCCCGTGAACCAGACGTCCCGGTCCCAGTCGTACGACGGCTCGAACAGGCCCGTCGGAAGGAGCGCCGCCAGCCGCCGGGCCTCCTCGACGGTGAGCGCCTGCGCGACCAGCCACAGCTCCGGGTCGAGCGGCCGCATCCGCGCGCACAGCAGGCGGGCCCGCCGGTGGGCCTCCGCGAGGTCGTCGGTCCGGAACACGGGGTAGGCCCTCGAACTTCCCATCGCCGCTCAGCCCTGCTCCGGCTCGCCCAGCACGCTGCCGCCGACCGCGGCGGCGAGCCGCTCGGCGCGGCCCGGGTCGCCGAACTTGGTGACGTGGACGTAGAGGGTGTGGACCCCGCCGACCTGCCGGGACCAGTCGCAGTGGTCACCGTTGAGGACCAGCTGCACGCCGTCGTACTTCGGCGAGGCGTACGAGCGCACCTCGGGCACGCCCGCGACCGTGCTCAGCTCCGCCCCCACCCGCACCCCTTCGTACCGGCGGGCCGGCAGCCCGCACAGCAGTCGCGCCTTGGCGTACGCCTCGGCGGGATCGGTGGTGCGGTGGACCGGATACGCGACGGAATTCCCCATGGCCGTACGCTCACACGCCCCCACCCACCCCGGCCAGCGGTTTTACCCCCGATCGGCGCCGCCTGCCGGGAACGCCCGAGGGCGGCACCCCCCTGTACGGGGAGTGCCGCCCTCGGTCGAAGAACAGCCGATCAACCAGTGGCCGGAGCCAGGGGTCGATCAGAAGTCCATGTCACCGCCCGGCATGCCGCCCGGGGCGCCGGCGCCGGCCTTCTCGGGCTTGTCGGCGATGACGGCCTCGGTGGTGAGGAACAGCGCGGCGATGGACGCGGCGTTCTGCAGGGCAGAGCGCGTGACCTTCGCCGGGTCGATGATGCCCTCGGCGATCATGTCGACGTACTCGCCGGTCGCGGCGTTCAGGCCGTGACCGATCGGGAGGTTGCGCACCTTCTCGACGACGACGCCACCCTCGAGACCACCGTTGACGGCGATCTGCTTCAGCGGGGCCTCCAGGGCGAGCTTCACGGCGTTGGCGCCGGTCGCCTCGTCACCCTCGAGCTCCAGCTTCTCGAAGACCGCGGAGGCCTGGAGCAGGGCCACGCCACCACCGGCGACGATGCCCTCCTCGACGGCCGCCTTCGCGTTGCGAACGGCGTCCTCGATGCGGTGCTTGCGCTCCTTGAGCTCAACCTCGGTCGCGGCACCGGCCTTGATGACGGCCACGCCGCCGGCCAGCTTCGCGAGGCGCTCCTGGAGCTTCTCGCGGTCGTAGTCCGAGTCGGAGTTCTCGATCTCGGCGCGGATCTGGTTCACGCGACCGGCGACCTGGTCGCTGTCACCGGAGCCGTCGACGATGGTGGTCTCGTCCTTGGTGATGACGACCTTGCGGGCGCGGCCGAGCAGGTCGAGACCGGCGTTCTCCAGCTTGAGGCCGACCTCCTCGGAGATGACCGTGCCGCCCGTGAGGATGGCGATGTCACCGAGCATGGCCTTGCGGCGGTCGCCGAAGCCCGGGGCCTTGACGGCGACGGACTTGAAGGTGCCGCGGATCTTGTTGACGACGAGGGTGGAGAGCGCCTCGCCCTCGACGTCCTCGGCGATGATCAGCAGCGGCTTGCCGGACTGCATGACCTTCTCCAGGAGCGGCAGCAGGTCCTTGACCGAGCCGATCTTGGAGTTGACGATCAGGATGTACGGGTCGTCGAGGGACGACTCCATGCGCTCCATGTCGGTGGCGAAGTACGCCGAGATGTAGCCCTTGTCGAAGCGCATGCCCTCGGTGAGCTCGAGCTCCAGACCGAAGGTCTGCGACTCCTCGACGGTGATGACGCCTTCCTTGCCGACCTTGTCCATGGCCTCGGCGATGAGCTCGCCGATCTGGGTGTCGGCGGCGGAGATGGAGGCCGTGGAAGCGATCTGCTCCTTGGTCTCGACATCCTTCGCCTGGGCGAGCAGGGCGGCGGAGACGGCCTCGACGGCCTTCTCGATACCACGCTTGAGGGCCATCGGGTTGGCGCCGGCGGCAACGTTGCGCAGGCCCTCGCGGACGAGCGCCTGGGCCAGCACGGTGGCGGTGGTCGTACCGTCGCCCGCGACGTCGTCCGTCTTCTTGGCGACTTCCTTGACCAGCTCGGCGCCGATCTTCTCGTACGGGTCCTCGAGCTCGATCTCCTTGGCGATGGAGACACCATCGTTGGTGATCGTGGGGGCGCCCCACTTCTTCTCAAGGACGACGTTGCGACCCTTGGGGCCAAGGGTGACCTTGACGGCGTCGGCGAGCTGGTTCATCCCACGCTCGAGGCCGCGGCGGGCCTCCTCGTCGAACGCAATGATCTTGGCCATCTGAAGTGGTCCTCCCGGACAGCGGTGGATTGCTCCCAGGACCGCGCCCGCGCCCGCGACGGACGGCCTGCGTGCCCGGCGGTTCCTTCCCACCGGACCCTGCGGGCCTCACCGACCCGGTCCTCGTTTCAGTAGCACTCTCACGTGGAGAGTGCTAACGCCAATGATTAGCACTCGACCCCCTCGAGTGCAAGCGGCTTGGGCCAACGCCGGGCGAGTACCGGGCACGGGCCGGGCCCGGGGCGGGCGCACGTACGAGGGGCCCGCATCCCGTGTCCGGGATGTGGGCCCCTCGTAAGGTCGTGCAGGTCTTCGTTGAACACCGTGCGTCGGTGGTCGATCGCTCCGGGACTCAGCCGAGCGCGAGCTTGACCATGTCCGCCTGCGGACCCTTCTGGCCCTGCGAGATCTCGAACTCGACCCGCTGACCCTCTTCAAGGGTGCGGTACCCGTCCATCTGGATGGCGCTGTAGTGGACGAACACATCCGCACCACCGTCGACCGCGATGAAGCCGTAGCCCTTCTCCGCGTTGAACCACTTGACGGTGCCCTGAGCCATGCCTAACTCCCCTATTACTGGCCCTTGCGCGGGAACGCACTTCGCGTTCCCGGGTCAGAACTTGCGTCGGAACGCGTCGACCGAGGCTGAATGTATCTGCGCGAGTGCTGTCTGCAACAGGTCAATCCGACGAGAATTCTGGACACCGGGAAACATTGAAATAGAGTGAAAATTTGCCATACTCCAGGGCAACTCGGGCCTGACATATCTCGCCAATGCCCCATACCGCGCTTGCACATTGACCCGATGTCGACCCTCACGCGACCCGTTCATATGCAGCGGGCAAGTCCGGCGGAGGGGACTTCCCCAACTCTACCGCGCCCAATCAAGCAGAATTGCCCCCTCCGCTTTTAGCGGAGGGGGCAATTTCGGTTTGCGCGTGTCACCTACCCGGCGACAAAGGGGCCGAGAGGATCAGCAACCGCCCGCGACGGCCGGAATGATCGAGACGCCGGCGCCGTCCGGCGTCTTCGCCTCCAGCCCGCCCTCGAAACGCACGTCGTCGTCATTGACGTAGACGTTCACGAAGCGGCGCAGCTTGCCCTGGTCGTCCAGGACGCGCGCGGCGATGCCCGGGTGGCTCGCCTCCAGGGACTGGATGACCTCGGCGAGGGTCGCGCCCTCGGCGGGCACCTCGGCCTGACCGCCGGTGTAGGTGCGCAGGATGGTGGGGATGCGGACGTTGACGCTCATGGCGCTACTGCCTTTCCGGGTACGAGGAGGGATCAGGCCAGGCCGGCGGCGCGGAACGCGTCCAGGCTCGGGCGGATGGTGGCGGTCTGCCCGCTCTCCGCGGCCACCGCCTCCAGGGTCTTCAGGCCGTCGCCGGTGTTGAGGACGACGGTGGTCAGCGTCGGGTCGAGCTGCCCGTTCTCGATCAGCTTCTTCGTCACGCCGACGGTCACGCCGCCCGCGGTCTCGGCGAAGATGCCCTCGGTCTGCGCGAGGATCCTGATGGCCTCGACGACCTGCTCGTCGTTCACGTCCTCGACGTAACCGCCGGTGCGCCGCGCGATGTCCAGGACGTACGGGCCGTCCGCCGGGTTGCCGATCGCCAGCGACTTGGCGATGGTGTTCGGCTTCTGCGGGCGGACCACGTCGTGACCGGCCTTGAAGGCGGTCGACACCGGGGAGCAGCCCTCGGCCTGGGCGCCGAAGATCTTGTACGGCTTGTCCTCGACGAGGCCGAGCTTGATCAGCTCCTGCAGACCCTTGTCGATCTTCGTCAGCTGCGAGCCGGAAGCGATCGGGATCACGAGCTGGTCCGGCAGCTGCCAGCCGAGCTGCTCGCAGATCTCGTAGGCGAGGGTCTTGGAACCCTCTCCGTAGTACGGGCGCAGGTTGACGTTGACGAAGCCCCAGCCCTCGCCCAGCGGGTCGCCGATGAGCTCGGAGCAGAAGCGGTTGACGTCGTCGTAGTTGCCCTCGATGCCGACCAGGTCGCCGCCGTACACACCGGCCATGACGACCTTGCCCTGCTCCAGGTCGTGCGGGATGAACACGCAGGAGCGGAAGCCCGCCCGGGCGGCCGCGGCGCCGACGGCGCCGGCCAGGTTGCCGGTGGAGGAGCAGGAGAGCGTGGTGAAGCCGAAGGCGCGGGCGGCCTCGACGGCGATGGCCACGACGCGGTCCTTGAAGGAGTGCGTCGGGTTGCCGGAGTCGTCCTTGACGTAGAGCTTGCCGGTGACGCCCAGCTCCTTGGCCAGGTTGGCGGCGTCCACGAGCTTGGTGAAGCCCGGGTTCAGGCTCGGCTTGGAGGCCACGTCCGCGGGGACGGGCAGCAGCGGCGCGTAACGCCAGATGTTGTTCGGGCCGGCCTCGATCGCGGCGCGCAGCGCCGCGGGGTCACCGGTCGGGAGGTCGTAGGCGACTTCCAGAGGTCCGAAGCACTCGGCGCACGCGAAGATGGGGCCGAGCTCGAAGCGGGTACCGCACTCGCGACAGGAAAGACCGTTGGCAGGTCCGAGATCGACAGAGGTGGCGACAGTCTGTGCAGCCATGATGGCGAGGCCCTTTCTCCTCATCTTCCCCATGGCGCACTTCGCCATGAGACGGAATTGGCACCTTCCCTAGCCGGGGACCTCACTGACGTCGCTGACATGCGATCGCGAGAACCGACTGGAGGGTTGCCGGGGCTTCAACGGGCCGTGTCCCTCTGCCCCTCTGGATGAGCGGTATGGCACCGGCACACGCGCTCTGTGGCGCGCCGGTGCGTTTGTACGCGGGGACCCCCGGCATGCGGTGGTCCTTCGCGTTGTTCAAGACTGTAACCGAAGGGCCGGGCGGTTGAGACAGCCGTCCGAACCGCGAGATGGATCACATAACGGCCGATAACGCCGACACGCAGGGAGTGCTGAGGGTGCTGGAAGAGGTGGAGCGCTGGCTGGCAGACCGCTCCTGGTCAGCCGCCGACCGACCGCTCGACCAGCTGCTCGACCGGAAACGGGCGGCCGGGACCACGGTCAGCGTGGTGCTGCCCGCGCTGGACGAGGAGGCGACGGTCGGCGCGATCGTCGAGGTCATCCGGCGCGAGCTGATCGAGGGACTGCCGTTCCCCCTGGTGGACGAGCTGATCGTCATCGACTCGGGCTCGACCGATCGTACGGCGGAGGTCGCGGCGAAGGCCGGCGCCCGGGTGGTGCACCGCGACGAGATCCTGCCGAGGCTCCCGGCGCTGCCCGGCAAGGGCGAGGTGCTGTGGCGCTCGCTGCTGGCCACCAGCGGGGACATCGTCTGCTTCGTCGACGCCGACCTGCGGGACTTCTCCTCCGCCTTCGTCTCGGGGATCGTGGGACCGCTGCTGACCGAACCGGACGTGCAGTTCGTCAAGGCCATGTACGACCGCCCGCTCGGTGACGCCCCCGGCCAGGGCGGCCGGGTCACGGAACTGGTGGCCCGCCCCCTCCTCAACCTGCACTGGCCCCAGCTGGCCGGCTTCGTCCAGCCGCTGGGCGGCGAGTACGCCGTACGCCGCTCCCTGCTGGAACGGCTGCCGTTCCCCGTCGGGTACGGCGTCGAGCTGGGCCTGCTGGTCGACGCGCTGCACACGGTCGGGCTGAACGCGCTCGCCCAGGTCGACGTGGGCGTACGCGTCCACCGCCACCAGGACGGGCAGGCGCTGGGCCGGATGGCCGCCGCGATCTACCGCACCGCCCTGCTGCGGCTGTCGCGCGGGCACCTCGTACGGCCGGAGCTCACGCAGTTCGAGCGGGGGCCGGAGGGCTTCGTACCGCGGACGTACGCGGTGGACACCGAGGAGCGGCCGCCGATGCTCGACATCAAGGAGTACGCGCTGCGCCGCGTGGCGTGACGTCGGCCTGGAAAGTTTGAGCGAGTGCGGGCCGGGCTAGGTTCGCCGCATGGCTTCTCAGGTACTCGTAGCCGCCAACCGCGGCCCCCTCTCGTACGCGATCGATGCCGAAGGCGACCTCAGCGCCCGGCGCGGCGGGGGTGGACTCGTCTCCGGGCTGTCCGCCGCCCTCGCGGAGCAGCCGGGGGCGCTGTGGATCTGCGCGGCACTGTCGGAGGCGGACCGGGAGGCGGTCCGCCGGGGGGTGGCCGAGCCGGGCGTCCGGATGCTGGACATCGATCCCACGGTGTACGACGCGGCCTACAACGGCATCGCCAACTCCGTGCTGTGGTTCACGCACCACCACCTGTACGACGTGCCGCGCGAGCCGGTCTTCGACGCGGAGTTCCGGCGGCGGTGGGAGGCGTACGTCGCGTACAACGAGGCCTTCGCGCGCGCCCTCGCCCAGGAGGCGGCGGAAGGGGCCCGCGTCCTCGTGCAGGACTACCACCTGGCGCTGGTCCCCGGGCAGTTGCGGGAGCTGCGGCCGGACCTGCGGATCGGGCACTTCACGCACACGCCGTGGGCCTCGCACGAGTTCATGGACATGCTCCCGGACGACATCCGCAGCCGGCTGGTGTGGGGGATGCTCGGGGCGGACCGGCTGGGCTTCCACACGGCGAGGTGGGCGGCCAACTTCGCCAGCGGGGCGAGCAGGGACGACCTGGACGGCATCGCGGAGGCCTACTTCCCGGCCGGGACCCCGGAGCGCGGGGTGTGGCACCGCCGGGCGAACCCGGACGGGCGCGGCTACGCGAAGCGGCAGTTCACCGAGGTGACCGCGTACCCGCTCGGGGTGGACGCGGACGAACTGCGGGCGCTGGCGCACCGGCCGGAGGTGGACGAGAAGCTGGCGCAGCTGCGGGCGGAGGTCGGCGGCCTCAAGACGATCGCCCGGGTGGACCGGACCGAGCTGTCGAAGAACATCCTGCGGGGGCTGCTGGCGTACCGGGAGCTGCTGACGGTCCACCCCGAGTGGCGGGGCCGGGTCGTCCACCTGGCCTCGGCGTACCCGTCGCGGCAGGACCTTGCGGTGTACCGGGCGTACACGGAGTCGGTGCGGGAGCTGGCGGCGGAGATCAACGAGGAGTTCGGCACGGCGGACTGGCAGCCGGTGCTGGTGTCGGTCCAGGACGACTTCGCGCGGTCGCTGGCGGTGTACCGGATGGCGGACGTGGCGCTGGTGAACCCTGTGCGGGACGGCATGAACCTGGTGGCGAAGGAGATCCCGGTGGTGTCGGAGGCGGGGTGCGCGCTGGTGCTGTCCACCGGGGCGGGGGCGTACGAGGAGCTCCGGGCGGACGCGCTGACGGTGAACCCGTACGACGTGTCGGCGACGGCGGAGGCGTTGCACGCGGCGCTGACCATGCCGGACGCCGAGCGTGCGGAGCGCACGAAGCGTCTGGCCGCCGCCGCCACTGCTCTGCCGCCGGCCGCCTGGTTCTCCGCCCAACTGGCCGACTTGTTGCCGTGAGACTCGGCTCCGCGCCGCTGCTGGGGCTCCGCCCCCGGCAACGGCGGGGCGGGCGACAGCGCGCGTCAGGCTCGGACGGCCTTGGCCAGGGTGGCCAGGAAGGTGACGACCTCGCCCGGGCCGGCCAGGACGATGTCGGCCCGGGCGGCCAGCTCGGGGACCTCGGCCGAGCCGCTGCACAGCAGAAGGCCCGGGAGCCCGTCGGCGCGGCGTTTTTCGACGGCCGAGTACGCGGCCAGGTCACCCAGGTCGTCGCCCGCGTAGAGCACCGCCTCCGCGTCCCGCTCCGCGAGGAACTCCGTCAGGGCGACGCCCTTGTCCATGCCCGGGGGGCGGAGCTCCAGGACCGCGCGGCCCGGCTCCACCATCAGCCCGTGCCGCGCCGCCAGCTCGGCCAGGGGTTCGCGCAGGGCCGCGAAGGCCGCCGCCGGGTCCGCGGCCCGCCGGGTGTGCACGGCCAGCGCCCGGCCCTTCTCCTCGATCCAGGTGCCCTGCCAGGCCCCGATCGAGTCCAGGAACCCCGGCAGCTCGGCCCGTACCGCCGCCACCCCGGGGTGCTCGGCCGGGGCGTGCACGATGCCGGTGACGGCGTCCCAGCGCTCCGCCCCGTAGTGGCCGAGGACGACGAGGTGTTCCAGTCCGGGGACCCCCGCGAAGCCCCCGTAGCGGACGGCTACGCCCGCCGGCCGGCCGGTGATCACGGCCACCGAGGCGACCTCGGGGGCGAGCGCGGAGAGGGCCGGGACGGCTCCGGGGTGGGCTCTGGCCTGGTCCGGGTCCGGGACGATGTCGGCGAGGGTGCCGTCGAAGTCCAGGGCGACCACGGACCGGCGGGGTGCGCGGAGCAGGGCTTCGAGTCCCTCGCGTCCGGCTGCGGTGACGGGCATCGGCAGGTCGTGCGGATGGCTCCCCATACGCACGACCCTAACGGCCCAGCGCGGCGACGGCTACGGCACGGGCGGGGCTCGTCACCGGGCCTGGCGCCCGGCCTGGCGGCGGGCCGGTCGCGGGGCCGTCACCAGGCCTGGCGACGGGCCTGTCGCGGGTGCCGTCGCCCGGCCCGCCGCGGAGCCTGGAGCCCGGCCCGCCGCGGAGCCTGGAGCCCGGCCCGCCGCGGGACCTAGCGCCGGGCCCGCTGGGGCCTCGCTGATCCGGCGGAGCCCGGGGCCTAGCGCCGGGCTCGCTGGGCCTCGCGGATCCGGCGGAGCCGGTTGACCGTGCCCGGTGCGTGGGCCAGTGCCCGCGGGTCGTCCATCAGCGCGTTGAGCAGCTGGTAGTAGCGGACGGGGGTCATCCCCAGCCCTTCCCGTATGGCCCGTTCCTTGGCTCCGGGCCCGGGCCAGGTGCGTCCCTCGTACGCGAGCACCGCGGCCTCCGTGGCCGTCAGCTGCCCCTCGTCCGTCATACCGCCAGATTAACGCCGCCGTCTGACACCCGGCGTGCCGCCACCGATCAGCGCGGGTCCGACGCCCGCGCCGCCGTGGCGATCTCCTCCAGCACCTTCGCCGGCTGCCCGCCGGGCTGGACGGTCTTGCCGATGTTCTGCTTGATGTCCTCGCTGACGCCCGCCCAGGACTTCTTGCCGACCGGGTACAGCCGCGAGCCGGGCAGTGCCGTCAGGAAGGGCTTCAGCTGCGGCGCCGAGCCGCCCGTGGCGCCCTGCTTGGCCAGGTAGCCGCTGGTGGTGGCCGGGAGCAGGTCGTACATGTCCGTGAAGGTCGTCACGTTCTTCGGCTCGTACAGGTAGTCCAGGAACTTCCCGGACTGCGCGCGGTGGCCGTTCTTGAAGGCCATGACCCAGTCGGCGACGCCCATGGCCGGCTCCGCGGACCCGGTGGCCGTCGGCAGCGGGACCATGCCGAACTTCACGCCCTTGGCCTCGGCCTGCTTCATCAGCGACGGGTGCCCGTTGAGCATGCCGACCTCGCCCTTGGTGAAGGCGTCGAAGGCGGCCTGCCGGTCCAGCTTGCCCGGCTCGACGGGACCGGTCAGCCCCTGGCCGACCATCTTGTCCCGCAGGAACTCCAGCGCCTTGACGTTGTCGGGGGAGTCGATCGAGTAGGACTCCTCGTTGTCGGTGTAGCCGCCGCCGCCCGAGAGCATCCACATCATCGTCTCGGCCTGCGCCTCCTCGCGGCCCAGCGGCAGCGCGAAGGGGGTGGGCACGCCCGCGCCCTTGAGCTTCTTGGCCGCCGCCTCCAGGTCCGTCCAGCTCTTCGGCTGCCAGCCGGCCTTGGCGTCCTTGCCGATCACGCCCGCGTCGGCCAGCAGCTTCTCGTTGTAGAAGAGCAGTCGGGTGCTGGAGACGAAGGGCAGGCCGTACTGGACCTGCTTGACCTTGCCCGCCTCCGCGAGGGGGCCGAGGAAGTCGGCCTCGGTCTTCACGGAGAGCAGTTCCGCCGCCGAGTACAGCTTGCCGGCGGCCGCGTAGTCGGCGTAGGCGCCGATCTGGGCGATGTCGGGGGCCTTGCCGGCCTTGACCATGTCGGCGACCTTGGCGTCGACCTCGGACCACGAGTAGACGGAGACCTCGACCTTGGTCCCCGGGTTGGCCTTCTCGAAGCCGTCGGCGAGGCCCTTCCAGTACCCGGCGGAGGAGTTCTGCGGATTGTCCCCGTAGTCGGCCGCCACGACCCGCAGGGTCACCTCGTTGTCTCCGGTGAGCCCGCCGAGGGCTCCGCAGCCCGTCAGCGTCACGGCAGTCAGGCACAGCGCGGCGCCGGACGCGGCCAGGCTCAGGTAACGGCCCTTCACAGTTCTCGATCCACCCCTTGTTGTACGTACGATCCACGTAAGGTCTACACCACTTTGGCGGCTCGTCCACATCGGGATCCCGGCCGGGCCCCGGATTTTGTATGGCCACTCAACAATCCCCCTCAATGGACTAGACCTTTCCACGCCGAGCACGCGAGACTGTCTCTGTGAAACCCGTGAAACACGTCATCGCCCTCGATGTGGGCGGCACCGGGATGAAGGCCGCCCTCGTCGCCGACGACGGCACCCTGCTCCACGAAGCGCGCCGCGCCACCGGCCGCGAGCGGGGCCCCGACGCCGTCGTCGAGACGATCCAGGACTTCGCCGCCGAGCTGCTCGACACCGGCCGCGAACGCTTCGGACGGACCGCCTCCGCCGCCGGGGTCGCCGTCCCCGGCATCGTCGACGCCGAGCACGGGATCGCCGTCTACGCGGCGAACCTGGGCTGGCGCGACGTACCGATGCGCGCCCTGCTCAGCGCCAGACTCGGCGGCATCCCGGTGGCCCTCGGCCACGACGTGCGCACGGGCGGACTCGCCGAGGGCCGCATCGGCGCCGGCCGCGGCGCGGACCGCTTCCTCTTCGTCCCCCTCGGCACCGGCATCGCCGGAGCCATCGGCATCGCCGGCCGCATCGAGGCCGGCGCCCACGGCTACGCGGGCGAGATCGGGCACATCGTGGTGCGCCCCGGCGGCCCCGCCTGCGGCTGCGGCCAGCACGGCTGCCTGGAGACCCTCGCCTCGGCCGCCGCCGTCAGCCGCGCCTGGGCGACCGCCTGCGGCGACCCCGGGGCCGACGCCGCGGACTGCGCCAAGGCCGTCGAAGCCGGCGACGCGCGCGCCCGGGAGGTCTGGCTGGCCGCCGTCGGCGCCCTCGCCGACGGGCTGGTCACCGCGATCACCCTGCTGGACCCGCGCACGCTGATCATCGGTGGCGGGCTCGCCGAGGCGGGGGAAACCTTGTTCACACCACTACGGACGGCCGTGGAGGAGCGCGTGACGTTCCAGCGGCTCCCCCACATCGTCCCGGCGGCCCTCGGGGACACCGCCGGATGCCTGGGCGCAGGGCTGCTCGCCTGGGACCTACTCGCCACGGAGGTACCTGCCTGATGTCCGGAAGCGCGCGCAGCACTGTTCTCTCCGGCGCCAGGGTGGTGCTGCCCACCGGAACCGTGGCCAACGGCCGGGTCATCGTCGACGGCGACCGCATCGCCGGCAGCGCCCACGAGGGCTCGCGGACCGTCGACCTGTCCGGGCACTGGATCGTCCCCGGCTTCGTCGACATGCACAACCACGGCGGCGGCGGCGCCTCCTTCACCTCCGGCACCGCCGAGGACGTCCTGAAGGGCGTCCGCACCCACCGCGAGCACGGCACCACCACGCTGATCGCCTCCACCGTCACCGGCGACCTGGACGAACTGGCCCGCCGCGCCGGACTGCTCGCCGAGCTCACCCGGCAGGGGGAGATCGCCGGCATCCACTTCGAGGGGCCGTTCATCAACCCCTGCCGCAAGGGCGCGCACAAGGAGGACCTGCTCCGCGACCCCGACCCGGCCGAGATCCGCAAGCTGATCGACGCCGCGCACGGCACGGCCCGCATGTTCACCCTCGCCACCGAACTCCCGGGCGGCCTGGACTCCGTACGGCTGCTCGCCGAGCACGGGGTGATCGCCGCGATCGGGCACACGGACGCCACGTACGAGCAGACGCGCGCCGCCATCGACGCGGGCGCGACCGTGGCCACCCACCTCTTCAACGCGATGCCGCCCCTCGCGCACCGCGAGCCCGGCCCGATCGCCGCGCTGCTGGAGGACGAGCGGATCACCGTCGAGCTCATCAACGACGGCACCCACCTGCACCCGGCGGCCCTGGAACTGGCCTTCCACCACGCGGGCGCGCACCGCGTGGCGCTGATCACCGACGCGATGGACGCCGCCGGCTTCGGCGACGGGACCTACCACCTCGGCCCGCTGGAGGTCGAGGTCAAGAAGGGCGTGGCCCGGCTCGTGGAGGGCGGCTCCATCGCCGGCTCCACCCTGACCCTGGACACCGCCTTCAAGCGCTCGGTGACCCTCGACAAGCTGCCGGTGGAGTCCGTGGTCCAGGCGATCTCCGCCAACCCGGCCAAGCTCCTCGGCCTGTACGACGAGATCGGTTCGCTGGAGCCCGGCAAGTACGCGGACCTCGTCGTCCTGGACGCCGCCTTCGACGTCAAGGGCGTCATGCGGCGCGGCGAATGGGTCGTCAGCCCCCTCGCGGCGGCGGCGATCTGACGGCCAAGCGGCTGTAAGGACCAAGGCGGTCGGCCCGAGGACTGGGCCGACCGCCTCGGGTTTGGCATGATCCCGGCAGCAACAGACCCGGGGGTGCCCATGATCCTGACCGTGACGCTCAACACCGCACTCGACGTCACGTACCGCGTGCCGAGGCTGCTCCCGCACGCCTCGCACCGGGTCGCCGCCGTCACCGAACGCCCCGGCGGCAAGGGAATCAACGTCGCCCGCGTCCTGGCCGCACTCGGCCACGAGGTGACGGCGACCGGCTTTACGGGCGGCCCCGTCGGCTCCGTCGTCCACGAACTGCTCGCGCACACCCCGCAGGTGGTGGACGCCCTCGTGCCCTGCGCGGACGGCAGCCGCCGCACCCTGGCCGTGGTCGACGAAGCCTCCGGCGACACCACCCAGTTCAACGAACCGGGGCCGCTGATCACGTCCGCCGAATGGTCCCGGTTCCTCGCGCAGTACGGGGACCTGGTCCGCGGAGCGAGCGCCGTGGCCCTGTGCGGCAGCCTCCCGCCGGGGGTGCCCGTCGGCGCGTACGCGGTCCTCGTACGGGCGGCCCGCGCGGCCGGGGTCCCCGTCCTCCTCGACACCAGCGGCGAGGCCCTGCGCCGCGGGGTCGCCGCCCGGCCCGAGATCATCAAGCCGAACGCCGCCGAGCTGGCCGAGCTCACCGGGTCCCGCGACCCGCTGCCCGCCACCCGCGACGCCCGCCGCCGGGGCGCCCACGCCGTGGTCACCTCGCTGGGCCCGGACGGCCTGCTGGCCGCCACCGCCGAAGGCAGCTGGCGGGCCGCCCCGCCGCGCGCCCTGGCCGGCAACCCCACCGGAGCGGGCGACTCCGCGGTCGCCGGCCTGCTGTCGGCCCTGGTGGAGGGGGCAGACTGGCAGGAGCGGCTCACCCGCGCGGTCGCCCTCTCGGCGGCCACCGTCCTCGCCCCGGTGGCGGGAGAGTTCGACCCCCGCACCTACGAGGAGGTACGGGGGTCGGTGAAGGTCACGACGGCCGGCTGAGGCCCGGGGTGTCCTAGAAGTTCTCCAGCCACAGCTGGTCGATGTTGACGTTGCAGCTGTTGCCGGTCTCGCACGACAGCTTGATCGTGTTGGTGCCCTTGTCGAGGTTCACCTGGCCCCAGGTCGTCTGCCAGCCCTTCTCCCAGTCGCCCTTGGGCGACTTGGCGAAGTTGCGCATGCTGATCGGCGACTCGTTCGCCTTGCCGTTGACGGTGAGGGTGCCGTTGGCGTCCTCACCCGGGATGCCGAAGCGCACGTAGAACCTGTACTTCCCGGCCTTGGGGACGTCCAGGGTCCACGTCACGGCCGCGCCGGGCCGGTTGAACCCGCCGACGTACTGGCCGCCCGAGCTCTTCGCCCCCGGAATCGTGGTTTCCAGGGCCGCACCGCCCGTGATGGACATGCCCGCGCCGGCCGCCTCGCCCTTGGGCAGCGGGGCCTGGGAGGGCGCGGGAGAGCCGCTCGGGGGCGCGGCCGAGGGGTTCTGCGGGGCCGCCGACTGCTGGCCGCCGTTCGCCTGGTCCTGGTCCTTCTTGTCCTTGTCCTTGTCACCGAAGGCCAGGGCCGCGCCGATGCCGATCACGACCGCGCCGACCACCGCGACGGCGGCGATCAGCAGACCGCGACGGCTGGAGCCGCCGCCGGCGCCGCCGTGACCGCCGGAGTGCGAGATCGCCTGGGTCTGGTGCTGCGGGGCCTGCGGCTGCTGCGGAACCCCGTAGCCGCCCGCCTGGAGCGCCTCCGGAGCCTGGTACTGGGCCTGGTAGGGCGGCTGCTGCGCGGGGACCTGACCGCGCTGGCCGCCGTTGCGGCGCTCGCCGACCGTCCGCACCTGGTGGTGGGAGGTGCGGGGAACGCCGGGCTGCGCGCCGGAATGACCGCCTGCCGCGGGCCCCGGGTAGCCGTATGCGCCGCCCTGACCTGGCGGTGTGGCTCCGGCCGCCTGGCCGTCCTCGTAGAGGTAGCCGAACGGATCGTCGTCCTCGGGCTTGTTCGCCCCACCGTGCGGGCCGTTGTTCGCGGGCGTCGTCATCGCAGGTCACTCCTTTCGACCCCCGGGAGCCTACCCCGAACACGTGCACCCACGGGCGACAGACCGCCTCAGCCGGCCCTGCGGTGCGCCTTGGAACGCGACCGCTTCTCGATGTACATCCGCTGGTCGGCGGAGCGCAGCACCTCGTCCGCGGACATCCCGCAGCTCGCCCAGCCGATGCCGAAACTGGCTCCCACACGGACCGCACGGCCGTCGACCCGGATCGGCGGGATGATCGCGTTGCGCAGCCGGACGGCGAGATCGGCGGCGTCCGCCGCACCCAGGCCGTCGGCAAGGACGACGAATTCGTCACCACCCAGCCGAGCGACGGTGTCACCGTCCCTGACGCCCGTCGTGAGCCGCCGGGCGACCTCGATCAGGACCGCGTCGCCCGTGTGGTGCCCGAACCTGTCGTTGATGGACTTGAAGCCGTCGAGGTCGCAGAAGAGCACCGCGAGCCCCTTCGTCCCGTCGTCGATGTCGGTCGCGGGCGCCACCGTGTGCACGTGGTGGTCGTACGGACCGTCCGGCGGCGTCGCGGCCGGCGCCCCGGGGAAGTCGAAAGGGTCGGACCCGGTGTACCGGTCGGGTCCGTCGGCCTGAAAGCCGTGCTCACCGGCACCACCCGCCTCCGTGCGCACCTCGTAGCCGTCGTGCACCGGGCGCCCGTCGTGTCCGTCACGTCCCTCGAAGGCCGCGTCCAGGGCCTCGACCGCGGTGGCGCGCACGGACTGTGGCCTGCGGCACAGCCGGGCGCCGAGCCGGGACCGCAGCTCGGCGCTGTTGGGCAGGCCGGTCAGCGAGTCGTGGCTGGCGCGGTGGGCGAGCTGGAGCTCGTGCCGCTTGCGCTCCTCGATGTCCTCGACGTGCGTCAGCAGGAACCGCGGCCCGTCGGCGGCGTCGGCGACGACGGAGTTGCGCAGCGAGACCCATACATACGTGCCGTCGCGCCGGCCCAGGCGCAGCTCGGCGCGCCCGCCCTCGGCGGAGGTCCGCAGCAGGGTGCCGATGTCCTCGGGGTGGACCAGGTCGGAGAAGGAGTAGCGGCGCAGTACGGAGGCCGGCCGGCCGAGCAGCCGGCACAGCGCGTCGTTGGTCCGCAGCAGCCGGCCGTGCTGGTCGCCGCCCATCTCGGCGATGGCCATGCCGCTGGGCGCGTACTCGAAGGCCTGCCGGAAGGACTCCTCGCTGGCGCGCAGCGCCTGCTGTTCACGTTCCAGCCGGACCAGGGCCCGCTGCATGTTCGCCCGGAGCCTCGCATTGCTGATCGCAATCGCGGCCTGGAAGGCGTACATCTGGAGCGCTTCGCGCCCCCACGCGCCGGGGCGGCGCCCGTTGCGCGGTCTGTCCACCGAAATGACACCCAGAAGTTCCCCGCCGGACGCGTACATGGGGGCATAGAGCCGGTCTTCGGGGTGCCACTCGTCCTCGAAGCGCGGATCGGGGCCGTCGGTGTGCCACTGGGGGACGTCGTCCTCCATGAGGATCCAGCCCTCGGTGTGCGGGATGAACCGGAGCCCGTCCCAGTTCTCACCCATCGTCAGGCGGCGTTCCCAGGAGGCGCGGGAGCCGACGCGGCCGGTGATGAGCGCCTCGGCGGCGGGGTCTCCGGCGAAGGCTGCGACGACCAGATCGCCGTCAGGGCGTACGAGGTTGACACAGGCGAGTTCGTAACCGAGGCCCACGACGATGCCGTCCACGACGGTCTGCAGAGTGTCCGCCAGGCTCCTGGCCGTGTTGAGATCGGCCACCACCCGGTGCAGCTGCCGCAGGGTCGCAAGACGGACGTACGGCTCCGACTCGGTCTCCATTGCTCGCTCTCCCCGAGACCTCGACAGCAACTCCAGGTTTGTCATCGGCGTTTCGTTGCGGTGTCCCGTCCACTGAATCACAGTGAGCTGTGCGGCAGGTACACAGGGTCAACAAATCTTGCCCTCTGTGACTCAAGTCACATGAGATGAATAACGGTGCGTGGAGAGGCTCGTGCCGACTGGGAGCGCTCCCCCACATTCCCGAGAGCAAACGATACGCCGGGGCCTAGGCCAAGGGGCGGGGGCGCGACTCGGACCAGGGCCCGATGTGTGGCGCGGGAGGGCGAGATTAGCGTTTCAGCGTGCTGAAGACGACCCCCCTGCCCCGCCCGTCCCACGGAAACCCGCATGCTGAGGGAGTGAGCAATGACGAGTTCCGAGCCGCGATGTCCCGGCTGGCGGCGGGCGTGTGCCTGATCACCGCACACGAGACCCCCCTGACGGCGGACGGCCCGCGCGGCGAGGACGTCGGCATGACGGCGACCGCCTTCATGTCGGTGTCCCTGGAGCCGCCGCTGGTCCTGGTGAGCGTGCGCGAGGGCTCCCGGATGGACGACCTGCTCGCGGAACAGCCCCTCTGGGCCGTCTCGGTCCTCGCCGACCACCAGCTCCAGGTCGCGGGCCGCTTCGCGATGAAGGGCCGCATCAGCGACCGCCTGCTCTTCGCGGAACTGCCGTACGTACGCGGCGAGGCCTCCGGCGCCCCGCTGCTGACCGGCGCCCTGGCCACCCTGGAGTGCCGCACCGAGAACCGCGTCGAGGCGGGCGACCACACCCTGGTCATCGGCCGCGTCCTGACGGCCGCCCTCCCGTCCCCGGACCAGCAGCCCCTGACGTACTTCCGCGGCCGCTACCGGCACCTGAACGGCCAGTAGCCCCGTTCTCCCAGGCCCTATCAGGCCCTCTCAGGCCCTCTCAGGCCCTCTCAGGCCGAGCCGCAGGCGGGCCGGCCGCCGGCTACCAGTCCCGCCCGGTCCGCCCCCGCTTGGTCTCGGCCCGCGCCTTCTTCTCCCGCAGCCGCCGCTCGTTGATCCCCCGCGGGATCTTCGTCGCCCGCCGCTGCCTCGGCGGCGGAGCCGTCGCCTCCGCCAGCAGCGAAGCCATGCGCACCAGCGCCATCTCCCGGTTGCGGAACTGCGAGCGGTGCTCGGAGGCCCGTACGGTCACCACCCCGCCCACCAGGCGGGACGCCAGCCGCTCCAGCGCCCGTTCCTTCCACACGTCCGGCAGCGCGTTCGTCGCCGCCAGGTCGAACATCAGCTCCACCCGCGAGTCGGAGGTGTTCACGTGCTGCCCGCCGGGCCCGGAGGACCGCGAGAAGCGCCAGGCGAGCTCGCCCTCGGGGAGCACGACCGAACCGCGGATGACATAAGGACCAGGCATGCCCCCTATGATCCGTGCCCGCACCCGCCCGCGTCACTCAGATTTCACGGCGGGAACCCGACAGGCCTCTCGTCGCGTTATAGGGGGCAGCGGTAGTTTGACCGCCTGTACGTGCATGTTGGATGAGGAAAGGGACATTCCCATGGCTGTCAGCCTGTCCAAGGGCGGCAACGTCTCGCTCACGAAGGAGGCCCCCGGCCTCGCTGCCGTCACGGTCGGCCTCGGCTGGGACGTCCGTACGACGACCGGTGTCGACTTCGACCTCGACGCCTCGGCGATCGCGGTCAACCCGACCGGCAAGGTCGTCTCGGACGGCCACTTCGTCTTCTTCAACAACAAGTCCACCCCGGACCAGACCATCGTCCACACCGGTGACAACCGGACCGGCGAGGGCGCGGGCGACGACGAGGCCATCAACGTCAACCTCGCCGGCCTGCCGGCCGACGTGGACAAGATCGTCTTCCCGGTCTCCATCTACGACGCCGAGGCCCGCAGCCAGAACTTCGGCCAGGTCCGCAACGCGTACATCCGCGTCGTGAACCAGGCCGGCGGCGCCGAGATCGCCCGCTACGACCTCTCCGAGGACGCGGCGACCGAGACCGCCATGGTCTTCGGCGAGCTCTACCGCAACGGCGCGGAGTGGAAGTTCCGCGCGGTCGGCCAGGGCTACGCCTCCGGCCTCACCGGCATCGCGCAGGACTTCGGCGTCAACGTCTGAGTACGGCCGAGTAGCCGCTCCAGCGCTGGTGAAGCCCCCTCCCGGCCGTCCGGGGAGGGGGCTTCGCTACCGTTCGACGGGTGATCCTCCAACCGCTCGTCCCCGTCGACGGCGCCCTCCCCGGCCCGGTCCTCACCGAGATCGCCGCCCTCTACTCGACGAACCACGCGTTCTTCGAACTCAGCGGCGACTTCCCCGACCCGGACCGCATCACCGTCGAACAGGTCGCGGCCGCCCTCGCCGACGAACTCGCCCATGACGGCGCCGAGATCCTCCTCGCCCGTTCCGCCGGCCGCCTCGTCGGCCTGGCCGCCACCCTGGCCCACCACCCGGACCCGGCCACCGCCGGCACGGACCCGTGGATCGGCCTGCTGCTCATCGATGCCACCGCGCACCGCGAGGGATACGGCCGCGCCGTCGCCACCCTGGTCGAGGACCGCTTCCGCGCCGCCGGACGCACCGGCGTGCAGATCGCCGTACTGGACGACAACACCAAGGCCCTCGCCTTCTGGCGGTCCCAGGGGTACGCGGAACTGCGCCGGGCCAAGGACCGCGAGCTCGGCCGCGACTGCACGGTGCTGCGCAAGCCGCTCGAAGCCCCGTAACGGCCCCTTCGGCTACTTGGGGCGGTCCTCGCCGTACAGCCAGACGTCCCAGACCTTCTTCAGGTCGCGCCCCGTCTTCTCCTGCGCGTAGGCGGTGAAGTCGGCCGTGCTCGCGTTCCCGTGCCGGTGGTCCGCGGCCCAGCCGCGCACCAGGGCGAAGAACTTCTCGTCGCCCACCTCCTGGCGGATCCGGTGCAGGACCATCGCGCCGCGGTAGTAGACCGGCTCGTCCGAGATGTGATCGGGCCCGGGCGGGGAGGCCGGCGGGAAGGCGTCCCAGGCGGAGTCGGCCGCCTCGTCGACGGCCGTGTCACCGGCCAGGAACGCCTCGAAGTGCTGCTGGGCGGTGGGCCCGCCGTGGTCCTCGGCCCACAACCACTCGGCGTAGGTCGCGAAGCCCTCGTTGAGCCACATGTCCTTCCAGGACTTCGGCGACACCGAGTTGCCGAACCACTGGTGGGCGAGCTCGTGCAGGACGAGCTCCTCGCTCTCGGGGGCACCGGGGAAGACGGGCTTCGTCTGCGTCTCCAGCGCGTACCCGAGGGTGCCGGCCGGGAGCACGACCGCGCCCGCCGTGCCGAAGGGGTACGGGCCGAACCGGCCGCTGCCCCACTCCACCATCTCCGGCAGCCGCGCGAGCGCACCGGCGCTCGCGGCCGCCTCGCCGGGCGCCACGGCGTTGTAGAGGCCGGTCCCCGACGGCGTCCGCCCCGTCGTCACCTTGTACGGGCCGACGACGGCGGTGGCCAGATAGCTCGCCATCGGCTCCGGGCTGTGCCACGCGAACTCGGTCCGCCCGTCCGCGCCTTCGGTGCGGGAGCGCAGCTCCCCGTTGGACACGGCCTCGTAGCCGCGCGGGACGGTGAGCGTGATGTCGTAGGTGGCCTTGTCACTGGGGTGGTGGTTGCCCGGGAACCAGGTCATCGACCCGACCGGCTCGCCGACGCCGACCGCACCGGCCCGCGCCCGCGCGCTGCCCCGTCCGTCCGCACCGGCCCCACCGTCCTCGGTGGTGATCCACCCCTCCTTGGAGCCGTCCGCGTCGGTGAGGGTCTTCGGCTTGCCGCCGTACTCGACCTCCGTACGGAAGACCTCGCCCTTCTTCAGGTCCTCGGCCGGGCGCACGGTCAGCTCGTTGCCGGTCCGGTTGAACCGGGCGCCGACGCCCTGCACGGTCACGCCCTCGACCTTCAGACCGCTGAGGTCGAGGTTGAAGGAGCTGAGCCCCTGCTCGGCGCGGGCGGTGATGACGGCCGTACCGTGCAGCTCCCCGTCGGCGGGGTCGTAGTCCAGGTCCAGCGCGTAGTGGTCGACCTGGTAGCCGCCGTTGCCGGCCTTGGGGAAGTACGGATCGCGCAGGCCCGACGCGCCCGGCCGCCCCTGCACCGTGCCTCCCGTACACGCCGTGGTGAGGGCGAGGAGGGAGGCGACGGCAGGGACGGCGAGACGGAGGAGTGAGCGGTGTTCCACGCACTCGATCCTAGGCGGGCTGCCCGTGCGGGTTACTTGCCGAGGGCGTCGACACCGGCCTTGGCGAACTTCTCGTCCAGGTCACCGCTCGGGGCGCCGGCCACGCCGATGCCCGCGACGGGCGCGCCGTTCGCCTGGACCGGGGTGCCGCCGCCGAGGAAGAGGGTGCCGGGGATGTCCTTCAGGTTCGGGGTCTGGGCGAGGCGGCCCACGAGCACCGAGGTCGGGGCGTTCCAGGACACGGCGGTGAAGGCCTTGCGCTGCGCCGACTCGTAGGACTGCGGGCCGGCGCCGTCGCCGCGCAGGGTGACGATGGTGTTGCCGTTGCGGTCCACCACCGCGACCGTGACCTTCTGGTTCTCGGCCTGCGCGGCTTGCAGCGCGGCCTGGGCGGCGCGGGTGGCGGCGTCAACGGTGAGGTGCGTCGTCGTGGTGAAGTTCTTGTCGCTCGGGCCGTCCTTCTTGCCGGCGACGGCGGCGGCGGCCGGGGCGGCGTCGGCGGCAGGGGTGGCGCTGGCGCTCACGGCACCGAAGGCACCGGCGCCCAGGGCGACGGCGAGGGCGGTACCGGTGAGAACGCGGGTGCGGGTGTTCATCTCTGCTCCTGAGAACGGTGACACGGTGACGGCATCGGGTTCGGTCCGGGCCGGTCGGACCGGCTCCTTCACTGCTCCAAGCCTGTCCCCGAACCCCCCGCCACCCCGTCCCCGTACCGGCTCCCCCCGCCCACCGCACCGGTTGACCCCCGGGTCATCCAATCGGTCGATGCGGCCCGCCTCCGGCGGGGTATTTCCTGGTCAGAGCCTCGCTTTCCAGCCCCTCCGGCGTTTGAGGCGCGGGGCCCGGGGCGGAGCCCCGCTCTTCCACCTCGCCGCACCACTCCAGCCGACCCGGCACCACTCCAGCCCCGCCGGCGTTTGAGGCGCGGGGCCCGGGGCAGCGCCCCGCTCTTTCAGCCCCTCCGGCGTTTGAGGAGCGGGGTCCGGGGCAGCGCCCCGGCAGCGGCGCCGCACCCGACAATGGACGCATGCCCCGACCGAGGAGCACCCAGTGACACCCGCCCCGCCGCGCGACGACACCCGCACGCTGGCCACCGTCGCCCACACCGCCTTCTTCCTCCTCCTCGGCGCCTCCCTGCTCCGCTTCCTCCTGCGCCACCCCGGCGACCCCCGCACCCCGTGGATCATCGCCCTCAGCGTCACCCTGGCCCTGCTCTACGTACTCGGCCCCGCCCTCGGCGCCGCCCCCACAGCCCGCCGGCTCCTCTGGCTCGGCCTGGTCGTCACCACCTGGGTGGTCCTGGTCGTCCTCGCGCCGAGCTTCGCCTGGTGCGCCGTACCGCTCTTCTTCACCGCCCTGCGCACCCTCCCGCCCCGCGCCGCCATCGTCCTGGTGGCCCTCCTCACCGCGTTCGTCGTGACGGCCCAGCTCCAGCTGTCCAAGTCCTTCGACCCCAACCTGCTCCTGGCCCCGCCCGCGGTCGCCGCCCTCGCCACCGCCGTCTTCGTCCACATGGAACGCCAGGCCCAGGCCCAGCGGACGCTGATCGACGACCTGATCCGCACCCGCCGGGAACTGGCCGCCACCGAACGCCGCGAAGGCACCCTCGCCGAACGGCAGCGGCTGTCCATGGAGATCCACGACACCCTCGCCCAGAACCTGTCCAGCCAGCAGATGCTGCTCCAGGCCGCCGACCGCACCTGGGACACCGACCCGGCCACCGCCCGCGCGCACGTCCGTACCGCCACCGGCATCGCCGCGCACGGCCTCGCCGAGGCCCGCCGGCTCGTCCACGACCTGGCCCCGTCCGAGCTCGCCGACGGCGCCGGCCTCGCCGAAGCGCTGCGCGCCCTGGACGCCGGCCCGGACATCGAGGTCCGCTTCCACCTCGAAGGCACGCCCGCCCCGCTCCCGGACCGCGTCCAGTCCGCCCTGCTGCGCATAGCCCAGGGCGCGCTGGCCAACGTCCGCGAGCACTCCGGCGCCCGCACGGCCGCACTCACCCTCAGCTTCCTCGGGGACCAGGTGGTCCTGGACGTCGCCGACGACGGCCACGGATTCGCCGAGCCCCGTACCGACGCCGCCGAGCGCGGCCACGGCCTCCCCGCGATGCGGGCCCGCGTCCGCCAGCTCGGCGGCACCCTCACGATCGAATCCACGCCGGGCGAGGGCACCGTCCTCTCCGCGGCCATCCCCCTGGAGCCGGCCCCATGACGACGATCCTGCTCTGCGACGACCACGTGGTGGTCCGCGCCGGCCTGCTCGCCCTCCTCGGCAGCGAGCCGGACATCGAGGTCCTCGGCGAGGCGGGCAGCGGCGAGGAGGCCGTCGCCCTGGCCGCCAAACTCCGACCCGACGTGGTCCTCATGGACCTCCAGCTCGGTGAGGGCATCGACGGGGTGGAGGCCACCCGCCGCATCACCGCCGCCCCCAACCCCCCGCACGTCCTCGTCCTCACCACGTACGACACGGACGCGGACATCACCCGGGCGATCGGCGCGGGCGCCACCGGCTACCTCCTCAAGGCCGAACGCCCGGAGGAACTCTTCGCCGCCATCCACTCGGCCGCCCAGGGCCGCACCACCCTCTCCGCGCCCGTCGCCAGCCGTGTGATGGCCCACATGCGCGGCACCCGCCCCACCCTGACCGACCGCGAGCTGGACATCCTCGGCCAGCTGGCCCGCGGCCTCGGCAACCGCGACATCGCCCGCGCCCTGTTCATCAGCGAAGCCACGGTAAAGACCCACCTGGGCCGCATCTACGACAAACTCGGCGTCGACACCCGCGCGGGCGCGGTCTCGGTCGCGAAGGAACAGCGCCTCCTCCCTTCTTGACGCGTCTCCGTCCGGCGGACCGGGCGGTGTCCGGGGGCCGGTGTCCGTCCGGGGTGGGGACGCCCCGGGACCCGTGACACCATCGGGTACGTGCTCGACATCGGCTACTCCCTCTCCCGGCGCTTCCCCGACCCCCCGCAGACCGACTACCGCTCGGCGGACGTCCACTCCCTGCGCCACGACCTGTTCTGCGGGGACGTCTACCTCGCGGACACCAACGCGGACCGGGAAGTGTCCACAGCCTGGGGATGGGTGCCCGTACTGGACTTCGCCTGGGCGCTGTGCGACATCGTCGAACAGCTCGACCAGGACCCCCGCGGCAACCGCTCGGCCCACCGCCAGCACGCCGAGCTCGACTTCACCGAGTCCACGGACCGGATGCTCTTCGAACGCCGCTTCGGCTGGGTCGACGTCGAGGCCGACTGGATGCCGGCCGAGGAAGCCCCGCTGACCTTCAGCCACCGCCTGCTGCGCCGCGAGGCCCGCGACTTCCTGCACGACCTGGTCGCGGACCTCATCGACATGCACGACGGCCTCGCCGACAACCCCGTCATCTGGACCCTGCAGGCCAAGTTCCCCCGCGTCCCGGCCTGATCCGCGTACGGGTGCGGTCGCGCTCTTCGGGCCCGATCGGCCCGGAGTCCCGTGAGGCGACGGCCCACCATGACCGAACCCGGCCACCGCCCCGCAGCCGACTCGGCGGCCGACGCGGCCGCCGCCGCCCGCACACGGCTCGACCGGGCGCTGGACCACCTGGACGTCACCTTCCGCGGGATGACCGCCCGGGCCGACGAGACGCAGTGCGATTGTCACTGGGGCAGCCCGGAAGAGCTCGCCCTGCTGAAGGTGCCCGGCACGGATCTCGACCCCGACCTCCTGCACCGCGCCTGGCGGGCGCCCGACTGGAGCGACCACGCTGCCGTGCTGCGGCGCGTCCTGCCGCAGTTCGCCCGCGAACTGACCGGCGGCCTCGGCGCCTACGCGTACGACATCGACAACGTCGGTGACTCCTTCCACCGCGCCGACTGGCAGCAGTGGCCCGCACCGCAGAGCGCAGCCGTACGGGAATTCCTGCACGCCTGGTGGGCCCACACCCTGCTCACCCCGGACCCCGCCGTCCCCGCCCACGCACTCCTCCCGCTGTGCAGTCAGGCCTCCGGCACGCTGGGCCCGTGGCTCGCGGTGTGGGAGGCCACCGAAGGCGCCGTCCCCGACCACCACCTGGCCCGGACCCTCGACGCCTGGACGGGGGAGCTGCTGATGGGCTTCCTGCCCTGGACCACCGGAGGCCTCACCTGGGAGGAGGAGGTGGCCGTCCACGAAGAGCTCACCGCCTGGTTCGTACGCCAGGCCCCCGCGCGGCTGCGCGCCCACGACGCCTCCGAGGAACTCCTGGACGAGGTGCACCTCCTCGGCCTCCCCGGCCCCGTCCGCGTGGAGGACCCGCGCTGGCAGCCCTTCCGCCGCCGACGCGAAGCCGCGGCCGCGGCGGCGCGGGAGCGGCTACGCCTCCACCCGTAGGCCCAGCTGGGAGGCGAGCGCCGGAGCCAGGTCGAACAGCTGCGCCGGGCTGATCACGGCCCCGGCCAAGGCGTCCACACCCCGCGCGATCCCCAGCTCCGTGGCCTCCCGCAGGTCCACGTCCTGCAGCCGCACGCCGCTGAAGTCCACCCCGCGCAGCGCGCAGTCCCGGAACTCCACCCGCTCCAGCACCGCCCCCGCGAAGTCCGGCTCCACCAGCACGCACCCCTCGAAGACCACGTCCTTGAGCCGCGCCTTCCGCAGGTTCAGGTAGTCGATCTTGCCCCCGCGGACCACCACCCGCTCCAGCACCGCCCCGTGCATCTGCACCCCGCCCAGCCGGGCGTCCACCAGCTCCACGTCCCGCAACGAGGCCCCGGACAGGTCCGTCCCCACCCCCCGGACCCCCTCCAGCACCGAGTCCAGGAACCGCGCCTTCGCCAGCCCCGCCTCGTCCAGCGCGCAGCGCCGCACCGCGCAGTCCATGAAACGGGCCCCGATCCCCTCCTGCCCCGCCAGATCCAGGTCCGCGAACTCCAGCCCGTCGTAGTCCCCGTCCGGCTCCAGCCCAGCCCCTCCCCACGCCACCAGCTCCGGCAACCGCAGCTCCGGCCGCCGCGCCGCCTTCACCCTCTGCCCCTGCCCTTTGCGCACCATCCCCCCATCGTGACCCACCCCACTGACAACGCCCGCCCTTGACCTCAACCCCGCTCGAGGTCGCACCGTGGTCGTCATGCCCACCATGCGAGCCATCCGCCTCCACGCCTTCGGCCCCGCCGAGAACCTCTCCTACGAGCGCACGGACATCCCCGTCCCCGCTCCCGGCCAGGTCCGCATCGCCGTCGCCGCCGCCGGTGTCCACCTCCTCGACACCAGCCTCCGCCGCGGCATTCCAGGGCCCGCCCGCCCCGCTCCCCGAGCTCCCCACGATCCCCGGCCGCGAGGTCGCCGGCACCGTCGACGCCCTCGGCCCCGGCACCGACCCCGCCTGGCTCGGCCGCACCGTCGTCGTCCACCTCGGCTTCGCCCCGGGCGGCTACGCCGAGTACGCCGTCGCCGACGCCGACCGCCTGCACCCCGTACCGCCCGGCCTGGACCCCGCCGAGGCCGTCGCCATGATCGGCACCGGCCGCACCACCCTCGGGATCCTGCAGTTCGCCGACCTCGGCCCGGACTCCGTCGCCCTGGTACCCGCCGCCGCGGGCGGCATCGGCACCCTGCTCGTCCAGTACGCGGTGAACGCCGGCGCCACCGTCATCGCCCTCGCGGGCGGCTCCGCCAAGACCGCCCGGGCCTCCGCCAACGGCGCCCACCTCGCCCTCGACTACACCGCCCCCGGCTGGGCCGACGCCGTACGCGCCCACCACCCCGGCGGCGCCACCGTCCTCTTCGACTCCGTCGGCGGCGAAACCGCCCGCACCGCCCTCGGCCTGCTCGCCCCCGGCGCCCGCCACCTCGTCTTCGGCTGGTCCGACGGCCCCCTCGACCTCACCGACGCCGAACGCGCCGACCTCGCCGCCCGCTCCATCACCACCCGCGGCGTCCTCGGCCCGGCCATGCTCCAGCAGGTCGGCGCCCCCGACCCCCTGCGCGTCCTGGAAACCCGCGCCCTCACCGAAGCCGCCACCGGCCGCCTCCGCCCGGCCCTCACCCGCTACCCCCTCGCCGAAGCCGCCACCGCCCACCACGCCCTGGAAACCCGCGCCACCACAGGCAAGGTCATCCTGGAACCCTGACCGGCACGCGCTGCGCCGGGGCGCGATCAGCGGGTCGTCCACCACGCGGTGAATCCCGAGCATCCGACAGCGATCAACGTGCTCATCAGCCGCACGAATGCCTTCTGGATCACGAGGTGAAAACCTCCCGCACGGAGTTCCAGAAACGGTTTCTGCGTCTTGGTCTCGGACACGGCACGCTCCGGGGAGGTCAACCAGCCAATGGGACGGTTCCTTGCCGATCTACTGCGCAACGCCTCAACTCAACTGCACACCGGGCCAGTTATGACTAGTCGAAGATAGCCCAATCTAACTATGTGCAAAAGATCGGAGACGTCGTAAGAGGCCGCCGACGACGACTACGCACCCTCACCCACGTCCGTCAGGCGGTACACGTCAGGCCTTCCTGCGTCCCGTTCCGAGAATCATGGCGAATCACGCAGGACAGGGAGCCCGCACCCGCCCCATCCTGGTCGGGACATGTCCGCTGGCGGGAGGGGAACGGCAATGGCACGGCGACTCCGGTTCATCGGTACCAACTCCGGCAACGACGGATGCCCGACCCTGTACGAGGACTTGGACACCGGGGAGGTCCTGGTCCAGGGAGACGCGGTGACCGACCCCCAGGACGTGGCGCAGCTTCGGAACGTCAAGGATGGGGAGGGGTTCGTGGTCGTCCCGCGCGTGCTCCTGGCCGACTTCGCTCCCAGGGACGTGGCGAGGACGCCGGCTGGGACCTGGACGACCCCTGGTGCGCGTCCCGGCGCGAACAGTCCGCCCTGGGCAAGCGGTTCGAGCGGGTACGGATCGCCGACAACCCGCCCACCCCCGGTCAGCGCTACCTGCTCGACAACGCCCGCCGCAACAGCGCGGTCGGCGAGGACATCCGCAACCTGTGGCGCTCCGAGGCCGAAGCGCTGCAACTCCCCGACGAGGACTTCTGGCTCTTCGACTCCCGGGTCATCGCCCGGCTCCTCTTCGATGGCGACGACGTGATGACCGGCGTCGAGCTGGTCACGGACCCCGTGGAAGTGGCCCGCGCCTGCCAGGTCCGGGACGCCGCGTGGCACCACGCCGTCCCGTACGAGACCTTCGCGGAACAGGTGCCGTCCGCCGAGTGAGTACCGACTTCCAACAAGCAAGAGTTGCCCTCGGTGCGCGGCTGCGCGAGCTGCGCACCGATCGGCGGCTCACGGGCCGCCAGTTGGCGGTCCTGCTCGGCTGGACCCAGTCCAAGGTCAGCAAGCTGGAGACCGGCCGCCAGACCGCCACGACGGACGACCTATTGGCGTGGGCGGACGCCACCGGCCATCCGGAGGCAGCGGAGGAGCTGATCACCCGGCTCCGGAGCCTGGAGTCCCGGTCCCGCGCGTGGCGCAGACAGCTCGCCGCGGGCCACAAGCCGGTCCAGGACACGCTCACGGCCGAGTACGAACGCACGAGGACGTTCCACGTCTGGCAGGGCTCCACGGTCGTGGGCATGCTCCAGACCGCCGAGTACGCCCGCCACGTCTTCACCCGCTACGCCGACCTCCACCAGTCCGTCCGGGACACCGAGGAGGCCGTACGGGCCCGCGTGAAGCGCCAGGAGATGTTGTACGAGCCGGGGCGCACGTTCCACATCGTGATGTGGGAGGCCGCGCTCCGGGCGCTCGTGTGCCCTCCTCCCGTACTGGCCGGCCAGCTCGACCGCCTGGCGGGCGTCCTCGGGCTGGACACCGTCTCCCTGGGCATCGTCCCCTTCGGCGCCTCCCTGAAGATCCCGCCGGCCAACGGCTTCTGGCTCTACGACGACCGCTTGGTGATCGCGGAGGACTGGCACGCGGAACTCTGGCTGGACGACGCGGACAGCGTGGGCGTGTATCGGAAGGTCTGGCAGGCGCTCTCCGATTCCGCGGTCTACGGCGCGGACGCCCACCGCGTGATCGCCCGCGCCCGACGGGCGCTCGACACCGCCTGAGAATCCCCCGGAAGATCACGGACCAGCCCGAGAATCCCGGCGAATCAGCCCCCACAGGGCCCGGCAACCAGCCCTAGCGTCCCTCCCATGGGCAACTCGCACGAATTGGAGACAGTCCGCCCCGACGTCGCCATGAAGCTGGCGCACGTCGTGAAGCGGGGGCACGCATGACCACTCGCGACCGCCAAGAGAGCCGTACGGCACCCGGCTGGGTGCGGTTCGAGGGCCCGGACCTGAGCCCCGGCAACGCCTTGAAATGGCGTCCGTGCGAGTGCGGACAGCCGGTCTGCCCTGAGTACCGCCCGGCCACGGGCAGCACCCTGCGACTGAACGCCAGGGTGATCGAAGCGAACCGGCGGAGTCGGTGGACCGCGCAGTGAGCACCCCACCGGAACCGCCCTCGGAGTCCTGGGACGACATAGCGGCCCAGCTCCATGACCTTCGGGAACGCGGCGAATGGGCCGCCCAGCTTTAGCACCACCTGACCCCTGGGAGCCCCCTCCTGGAGTTCCTGGCGGAGGCCGGAGAGCAACAGATGCAGGCCGCATCGTGGGCCGGGTCGGCCCTCACCCTCACAAACTCCGCTCCGGTGACCGGTACACCGTTCAGCCGGGGCGGCCCACAGCACCACTCATCCCTCACGAGAAGGAGCACGTTCATGGGCGGACAGCACGGCGGAGGCAGCGGGTCGGGCCAGGGCGGAAGCCAGCAGGACGACGGCCAGTCGGGTGCCGGGCACGGGGGCGGCGGCTCGGAGGGCCAGGACTCCGGCCACAGCGACACGAAGGGAAGCGGGACCAAGTGACCGAACGCGCCACGACGGAGGCCGGCCCCCAGGGGTTGGCCTCCCGGCTCATGGACTCCGGGGCCCTGACCTCCGACTGGCTCCCCGCCTACCAGGCCGTGCTCCGGGAGTCGTTCGTCCCGGACGTGATCTGGCCCGGCGTCGGACCGGCCGACGGCGGACCGGTGGCGACCATCGACCGCCGGACCGACCCGGAGGGATGGTTCCGCGCGGTCTACTGGGACACCTCCCTGACCACCCAGTGGGACGACGGCAACCACACCGGGCCCGACCGGGGCGCCATCCCGACGTGCAGCAACTCCCAGCCCACCATGGTGTTCTCCATGCTGGCGGCCTTGGACGTCCAGCCGGGCTCCAAGGTCCTGGAAGTAGGCACGGGCACCGGCTGGAACGCGGCTCTGCTGTCCGAACGGGTCGGCTCGGAGAACGTCACCACCATCGAGTTCGACCCGGAGAACGCATCCACGGCCCGAGCCCGCCTGGACGCCACCGGCTACAACCCGGTGGCCATCGTCGGAGACGGCTCACAGGGCTGGCCCGGGTGCGCCCCGTACGACCATCGTGTGTGATCACGGCGTCCCTCCGGGAGATCCCGGCGGACATCATCCGGCAGACCCGGCCCGGCGGGATCATCGTCTCCCCGTACGCCACGGAGTACGGCGGGGAGGCCGTGGTCCGCCTGACCGTCAAGGAGGACGGGAGCGCGTCCGGACCGTTCGTCGGGTCCTCCGCCTTCATGCGTCTCCGGCAGCAACGTGCCTACCGGACGCACGTGAAGACGTACCTGGGCGGGAAGCCGTGGCCGGCCGATGGCCGCCGCACGACCACGTCCCTGTCCCCGGAGGACGTGGCCGACTGGCTCCCCATGTTCGCCGTCGGACTCCAGACCCAGGGGATGTTCCCCTACCCGGAGAAGCTCGAAGGCGGCCGCTACACGCTCTGGCTCCGGGACACCCGGGTCACTTCCTGGGCGTCGATCGACTTCGTTCCCGGCGCGGAGGAGTTCGAGGTCTACCAGTCCGGGCCCCGGGAACTCTGGGGCGAAGTGACCGCCGCCCACGCCTGGTGGGACGACCAGGACCGACCGGAATTCGAGCGGTTCGGACTCACCGTGCACCCCGACGGCACCACCTGGTCCTGGCTCGACTCCCCGGAGCACCCGGTCCCGGCCGTCGGGTAGCCGGACGGCCAGGGCCCCACGGACGCGTGTCGTGACGCCGCGCGTGGCTTCGAGCCTCCGGCAACACGGAGGCCCCGAGTCACGCGCGCAAGCGTTCCGCCTCCGCGCGGGCGGCCACCGCCTCGGCACGTGCCATGGCCTGGTCCGCAGGCCGCTCCAGGTGCACCGCCAGGTTGTCCAGAGCCTCGGCAATGTCATCCCGCCATGCCGCGTATGCGGCGTCGGTGCAAGGCGCTCCGGGACGCTGGCCACGCACACTCCGCAGGTGGCGGAGAGCCGTCTTGAGCGCGGTAGCGATCGGCGGCAAGGGCTCCGGTGCGCTCACTCAGCCCCGGCCAGCTTGCGGAGCGCCTCGTCCGTCAGGCGGTTCACCGTCCACTCGTCCATGGACACCGCTCCGACCGATCGGTAGAAGTCGATGGCAGGCGCGTTCCAGTCGAGGACCGACCACTCCAGGCGCTCGTAGCCTCGCTCCACGCACGTGCGGGCCAGCTCCGCCAGCAGCGCCTTGCCGTGGCCGCCGCCGCGTGCGCCCGGCCGTACGTACAGGTCCTCCAGGTAGATCCCGTGCACCCCGCGCCAGGTGGAGAAGGACAGGAACCACACCGCGAAGCCGACCGCCTCGCCGTCGTCCGTCTCCGCGATGTGCGCGAACACCGCCGGGCGGTCCCCGAACAGCGCCTCACGCAGCTGCTCCTCGCTCGCCCGTGCCTCGTGCGGCACCTTCTCGTACTGCGCGAGCTCGCGGATCATCGCGTGGATGACGGGCACATCGGTGACTTCAGCGTGACGGATCATGAACGCAGCCTAGGCGCCCGCGCGTCACCGCCCTCGGAGGGCCTCGACGACCGTCAACTGCTCCTCGTCCAGGTGCTCTTCGCCGTCCTCCAGGTCCCACAGGCAGTTCTGCAGCACCCGTCCCAGCGTCCACGCCCGGGCCCGCTCCCGGTCCAGCCCCACCGCCTCCGTCAGCAGGTCGAACCGCCACCGCACCTCCTGCGCACGGAAGTTGTTGACGATCGCCGGCAGCAGGTCGAAGCCCGGATCCCCCGCCAGCGGCTTCGGGTCGATCGCCAGCCACGGCTCGCGGCCGCCCGCCAGGACGTTGTCGTAGTGCAGGTCCCAGTGCAGCAGCCGGTCCCCCGGCTCCCCCGCGACCTCCGCCACCGCAGCCGCGCAGTCCCGCAGCAGCCGCCGCTCCCGCTCCCGCGCGAGCAGCCCGACCGCCCGCGGCACGTCCTCCAGCATCCGCGCCGCGATCTCACCCAGCCCCCGCAGCCCGGCCGGCGCGGGCACCGCCGTCAGCTGCGCCAGCAGTTCCCCGACCACCCCCACCGCCCGGCGTGCGTCCCGCCGCGCGAGCGCCGACAGGTGCCGGCTCTCGTCCAGCCGCTCCAGCAGCAGGGTGCCCGTCTCCGCGTCGTGTTCCAGGAGCCGTACGCAGCCCCGCCCGCCCCACGCGCGCAGCGCGGCCGGCTCCCCCGCGCTCTCCTCGTCCAGCGCGACCAGCTTCAGTACGGCCGCACTCCCGTCGGCCCGCTCCACCGGCAGCACCAGCGCCGTCACCCCGTGCATGGCCGGCCCGGTGCACCGCAGCTCCCACCGCTCCAGGAACCGCGCGGCCCGCCCCGGCAGGGCCGCGATGAACTCCCGTCCCGCGTCTGCGTTGAACCTGAGCTGCGCCTCGACCAGGCCGTCCGGAATCTCCCCGAAGTCCACCATGATCCGAAGGTAACCCGGCGGGATCCGAACGAGTCGCCGGGACAGACCTAGGCCCTGTCCGGGCGGACAGGACCTAGCCGATCCCCGCGCCCTTCAGCGTCCGCGCGAAGGCCTCCGCGTCGAACATCGACCCGTCCTTCGCCCCGAGCGCCCGCCCGTCCACCAGCACCACCGGCGTCCCCTGCGCCCCCGTCGCCTCGAAGGCCCGCTCCGACTCGCCGGCCCATCCCGCGTACGCCGTCTCCGCGACGGCCTTGTCGAACGCCGGGCCCCGCAGCCCCGGCACCTCGTCCGCGATCCTCAACAGCAGCTCGTCCGTGAACTTCCCCTTGGGCTGGCTGGCGAACACCGCCGCGTGGTACTCCGCGAACCTGCCCGCGTCCACCGACGCCCGCAGCGCGTTCACCGCCTTCACCGACCCGCTCGCCCCGCCCCGGTCCAGGAAGGAGGCCAGCAGGTACTCGACCTGCACGCGGCCGTCCGCCGCCAGCTTCAGCAGGGTCTCGCCGCCCGCCGCCTCGAACTTCGCGCAGTAGCCGCACCGCGGGTCCACCAGCACCTGCACCGTGCGCGGCGCGTCCGGCTTCCCCACGACGACCTTCGCCCCGTCGACCCGGGCCGGCAGCTTCGCCAACACGTCCGCGATCGGACTCGTCCGCACGGCGGCCGAGCCCCCCACCGCGGCCGAGTCCCCCACGGACCGCTCGCCCCCGCCCCCACTCCCGCCTCCGCAGCCGGCCACCGCTCCCACCGACAGCACCGCCGCCGCGACCCCCGTGACGATCCGCCCCGCGCGCCCTGCCCTGCGTATGCCGCCCGCCATCAACCGAACCTCTCACCCGAAAACATGACAAAACCTCCACCACCCTACGGCCCCCGCCACCCCTCCCACATCGGCCATCCGGCCTGGAAACCCGCCCCAACGCACGACAGCCAGCCCCTGGACGCCCCACCGGAACCGGGTGTACCAACTCCCCCATGACGATCAACGGCGGTATTTCCTTCTGGTACGCGACCGACCCCGGCACCGCGGCCACCCCACCCCGCGCCCCCCTCACCGCCGACAGCACCGCCGACGTCGTCATCGTCGGCGGCGGCTACACCGGCCTGTGGACCGCCTACTACCTCAAGCAGGCCGCCCCCGACCTCCACATCACCGTCCTGGAGCAGAAGTTCTGCGGCTACGGCGCCTCCGGGCGCAACGGCGGCTGGCTCTACAACGGCATCGCCGGCCGCGACCGCTACGCCGCGCTCCACGGCCACGAGGCCGCCCGCCGCCTCCAGAACGCCATGAACGAGACGGTCACCGAGGTCATCGACGTCACCGCCGAGGAAGGCATCGACGCCGACATCCACCGCGGCGGCGTCCTCGAAGTCGCCCGCACCCCCGCCCAGCTCGGCCGGCTCAAGGCCTTCCACGCCGCCGAGCTCTCCTTCGGCGAGAGCGACCGCGAACTGTTCGACGCCACCGAGACCCACCGCCGCATCAACATCGCCGACGCCGTCGGCTCCAGCTGGAGCCCGCACGGGGCCCGCATCCACCCGCTCAAGCTGGTCAAGGGCCTCGCCGCCGCCTGCGAGCGCCTCGGCGTCGTCATCCACGAGTCGACGCCCGTCACCGAGATCGCCCCCCGCCGCGCCGTCACCCCGTACGGCACCGTCCGCGCCCCGTACGTCCTGCGCTGCACCGAGGGCTTCACCGCCGCGCTCAAGGGCCAGAAGCGCTCGTGGCTCCCGATGAACTCCTCGATGATCGTCACCGCCCCGATCCCCGCCGAGACCTGGGCCCAACTGGGCTGGTCGGACTTCCCGGTCCTCGGCGACATGGCCCACGCGTACATGTACGCCCAGCGCACCGCCGACGACCGCATCGCGATCGGCGGCCGCGGGGTCCCGTACCGCTTCGGATCACGCACGGACAACGACGGCCGCACCCAGCCCGCCACGATCGAGGCCCTGAGCGCCCTGCTCTTCTCCTTCTTCCCGCAGCTCACGGGTACGGAGATCACGCACGCCTGGTCCGGCGTCCTCGGCGTCCCCCGCGACTGGTGCGCCACCGTCACCCTGGACCGCACCACGGGCCTGGGCTGGGCCGGCGGTTACGTCGGCTCGGGCGTCGCCACCGCCAACCTCGCCGCCCGCACCCTGCGCGACCTGGTCCTCGGCGAGTCCACCGACCTCACCGCCCTGCCCTGGGTGGGCCACAAGGTCCGCCGCTGGGAGCCGGAGCCCTTCCGCTGGCTCGGTGTCCAGGCCCTCTACGCCGCCTACCGCGAGGCCGACCGCCGCGAGACGGCCACCCACCGGCCCACGACAACCCCCCTGGCCCGCCTGGCGGACCGCATCTCCGGCCGCCACTGATCGGCCCGGCCCGGCCCGGCCGTGCCCAGGGCATGCCGAAGGCCCCGGACCAAGCAGGTCCGGGGCCTTCGGGTACGGAGCCCCCTGTCGGGTTCGAACCGACGACCCCCGCTTTACAAGAGCGGTGCTCTGGCCAGCTGAGCTAAGGAGGCAAGCCGCCATCACTCTACACAGACCGCTCTTCCCCGGGCCATCAGATTGAAAGCTGCGGACGTCACCCGACCGGTTACTTCGGGTCGCGGTTGAACTTGGCGGCCGACCAGAAGTAGCCGAGCACCGCGAGCCCCAGGCACCAGAGCACCGCGAGCCATCCGTTGTGCCCGATCTCGCTGCCGAGCAGCAGGCCGCGCAGGGTCTCGATGACGGGCGTGAAGGGCTGGTACTCGGCGATCGGCTGGAACCACCCCGGCATCGCGTCCACCGGGACGAAGGCGCTGGAGAGGAGCGGCAGCAGGATCATCGGCATCGCGTTGTTGCTGGCGGCCTCGGCGTTCGGGCTGATCAGGCCCATGCCGACGGCGATCCAGGTGAGCGCCGTGGCGAAGAGCACGAGCAGCCCGAGCGCGGCCAGCCACTCCAGGGCGCTCGCGTCGGTGGAGCGGAAACCGATGGCCACGGCGACGGCGCCGACGAGGATCACGCTCATCACGCACTGGAGCACGCTGCCGACGACGTGCCCGATGAGCACCGACCCGCGGTGGATGGCCATGGTGCGGAAGCGGTCGATGATGCCCTCGGTCATGTCGTTGGAGACGGACACCGCGGTCCCGACGACGGTGCCGCCGACGGTCATCAGCAGGATGCCCGGGACGACGTACGCGATGTACGCGGACCGGTCCGCGCCGCCGAGGCCGGCGCTCATCACGTCGCCGAAGATGTAGACGAAGAGGAGCAGCAGCATGATCGGCGTGAGCAGCAGGTTCAGCGTGAGCGACGGATAGCGCCGGGCGTGCAGGAGGTTGCGGCGCAGCATCGTCGTGGAGTCGCGGAGGGCGAGGGTGAGGGAGCTCATCGGTGGGTCTCCTTGGGCTGGTTGGGGATGGTGTGTGCGGTGCCGGTGAGGGCGAAGAAGACGTCGTCGAGGTCGGGGGTGTGGACGGTGAGTTCGTCGGCT
>NZ_JBEZKE010000039.1:0-56190 GCF_040651555.1 Streptomyces sp. NPDC048424
TGGACCTTCCGACGGGGACAAGGGCGGTCGCGGCATGCCGGAGCATGCGTGAGCCACTCACACGGTGGAGAGGGGATCCGTCGGCGGCGGGTGAACCACCCGTGCCGCCCGGCGACTCACCCAGTTCTACCGACCACCCACCACCCTGGCAACGACCCCGCCTACTAGCCCACCTCGCAGCCGACACCCCCCGACCACCGACGGGAAGAAGTGGCATCCACGCAGGCGGGGGCCGGTAACGGGAGGCCGTGATCGGGCCCCCGGGAGCTACTAGCCCCCTTCGTATGTGACGTGCGCCCTATGGGACGGCTCACCCCGACACCACCCCGATCTCACCGAGCGTCACCACCCACACCCCTTCAAGAAACCGGGCCTAATGTCCGGAATGCCTATATATCGAAGGAAAATGGGTGGCAGAGGCAGAACGAAAACCGCCACCCCAACCCACCACCACACCCTCAACACCCAACCCCACACACCCCCCCCGAAACACGCCACCCAACCCCGCGCACCCCCGCAGGCACACCGCCCAGGCCCGCACACCCCCGGGAGGCACACCGCCCAGGCCCCACGCCCGAGGAACCAACCACACCACCATCTCCCTCACCGCTTCCACCACGGAAAACGCAGCCAAGAGGCGCGGCCCGGGCGGTGCGGCCGGAAGACACGACCGAGACGCTGCAGCCAGGACGGCGCGCGGCCGGAAGGCGCCGCCGGGAGAAACGGCAGGGACGGTACGGCCAGGGCGGCGCGGGCAGGAGGCGCGGCAGGGAGATACGACCGAGGCGCTGCGGCCGGGACGGCGCGGGCGGGAGGCGGGGCAGGGAGAAACGGCAGGGACGGTACGGCAGGGGGATACGGCCGGGCGGTACGGCCGGGAGATGCGACCGAGGCGCTGCGGCCGGAAGGCGCGGCAGGGAGACACGGCCGAGGCGGTACGGCCGGGACGGTGTGGCCGGGAGATACGACCGAGACGCTGCGGCCGGGACGGCGCGGGCGGGAGACACAGGCAGGGGCGGTACGGCCGGGACGGTACGGGCAGGAGGCGCGGCAGGGAGACACGGCCGAGGCGTACGGCCGGGAAGGTGGGGGCAGGAGGCGCGGCAGGGAGACACGGCCGAGGCGTACGGCCGGGGCGGTACGGCCGGGGCCCGCCTCCTCACGGTTCTCCGGCCTCCCGGTTCTCCGGCCACTCGGCCTTCTCGGGCCACTCGGTTCTCCGGTCGCTCGGGTCTCCGGTCTCCCGGGACTCGGCACTCGGGTCTCGGCGCTCGGGTCTCTCGCCTTCCCAGGACTCCGGTCTCTCGCGACTCAGGGCTCAGATCTCGGCCCCCTCGGGCCACTCGGCCTCCTCGGGCCGGCTGGTGTACCGGCCGGCTGGTGTACCTGTCGGCCGCGTGTCAAAGGGTGGGTGTGGGTGGCCTGGTGGCGTTGTGGCGGCTCGACTGTATTTCAGGGTGTGTGAGTTGACCGCCGCATAGCACAACGTCGGCGTGGCCGTCCGCGGGACCGGTGTTGGTTGACACCTGGTGCATGATCCGGGGTCACGGATACAAGTGGGTGCGTACCATCGCGTCACACATGTCCCTCACGGCAGAGATCGAGGAACCATGACCACAGCCACCAACGTCACACGCGTCCAGGACGATTACGCCCAGCAGATCGCCGGCGACCTCTCGGCCAACCAGACGGCACAGGAACACGCACGGACCGAACTCCAGCGACTGCAACAGGAACTCGGCCAACTGGAAGAAGGCGAAAAGGTCCTGCTCAAAATGCAGGAAGCCCTCGGCCTCCCGACCACGCCCGCACCCACACAACCCACCACCAAGACCGACCCCAAGACCACCACCAAGGCCACCACCACCAAGCCCACCGCCAAGGCCACCACCACCACCAAGGCCGGTGCCGCCAAGCCCACCGCCAAGGCCAGTGCGAACGCCGGTACCAAGCCCGGCGCGAAGCCGAGTGCGAAGCCTGAGGTGAAGACTGCCGCGGAGCCGAGTGCGAAGCCTGAGGTGAAGACTGCCGCGGTACCCGCCGCACGCAGCGCGGCCCGCAACACGAAGACCACCGCGCAACCCCAGAAGACCACCGAACCCCAGAAAACCACCGAGCCCAAGAAGACCGCCGAGCCCAAGAAGACTACGGAGCCCAAGGAGGCCACGGCCGCCAAGGCCCCACGCGCCCGCAAGACGACCGACCGCACCACAACGAAGAAGGAAACGGGCGGCCCGTCCTGGCTCGACCTCGTCACAGCCGCCATCACCGGACAGACAGAACCCAAATCCGCCGCCGAAGTAACCAACACCCTCACCACCACACACCCCGACCGCAAAGTCCAGGCAACCGTCATCCGCAACACCCTCGAACAAGGCGTCGCCCGCGGCATCCTCGAACGCACCAAGCAAGGACGATCCGTCTACTACACCCCCACCACCCCCACCCCCACCCCCACCCCCAGCCAGCCCCAACTCCCCTAACCCCCCAAGCCAGCCAACCCCACCACCACCGGGACCCTCAAACCAACCAACCCCAAACAGTGCCGGGCACCACCCCCGTGCCCGGCACATTGAGGGCGGGAGGTGAGTGGGCGCTCTGCCGCTCAGCCCCCACGGGGGCCGCGGACGATCCGGCCGATCAAAGCTGCGGCCTGCTCCGGGGTCTGCTCCAGCCATGCGCTGAGGCGGTCACGGACGGCCTCCGCGACGCAGGCCCGCACCACAGCCCCACCCAGCCTCCCGTTCGTGGCGCCGTAGAACTCGGGGCGGTCCAGTTTCACCGAGACGACCGCTGTCAGGCCCTTGCCGATCCTGTCGGCGCCAAGGTCGGGGTCGGCTGACGTCAGCAGCCGCCGCTGCCGCGCGTACGCATTGACGGCGGCCGCCACCCCGTCACGAAAGCCCTCCGCGTGCGTGCCTCCGTCCGGGGTGGGCCAGCTGTTGGCGAAGCCTTCGACCCGTTCCTCGCCGGAGCCGCACCAACGCAGAGCCACCTCCACCGTTCCCGCCATCCGCACGTCCTCCCACTCGAAGCCGATGACGTCCGAGTGTGCGGGTGTGACTGGTGTAGCTGGTGCACCCCTCTTCTCGTCGAGGAAGACGACGAAGTCCCGCGCCCCGCCCGGGGAGTGGAACCGCACCGGCCGGGACGGGCCCGGAGTGCGCTCGTCGATCAGCGAGATGTCCATGCACCGGTTCAGGAAGGCCAGTTCCCTGAAGTGCTCTGCCAGGACGGCATACGAGCACTGCGTCGCCGTACCGAAAATATCGACGTCGGGCCAGAACGCGATGGTGGTCCCCGTTCCTGTTGGCGGGCCTGCGACGGTGGGTGGGGTGAGCGCGACACCGCGCACGTATTCCTGGACCCAGCGGACCCCCGCGCGCCGCACCTCGGCCGTCAGGCGGCTCGACAGGGCGTTGGTAACACAGAGCCCGGTACCGAACCGGCTCATGGGCACGGAGTGGCGGCCGCCGGGCTCCGCCCCGGCGTGCGGGCGGGTCAGCAGGGCTTCGAGGCCGGGACCACCGCCCACGTCCCCCGCGGCCTCGACGGGGATACCCGGCCCGTCGTCAGTGACGCGCACGCCGCCGTCGGGCATGAGGGCGACCTCGACGGAGTCTGCACGGCCGGCCAGGACGTCGTTCACCGCCCGGCCGGCGACCTCGTACACCAGCTCGTGCAGGCCGCGTTCGCCTGTCGAGCCGACGTACATCCCGGGCCGCTTCCGGATGGCTTCCCACCCCTCCAGCACCTGGATGTGGCTCCCGTCGTACCTGACGGCTTCCTCACTCACGAGCCCTCCTCCGTTGGTGTCCGGCAGACCTGCCCAGCCTAGGAAGATTCTCGCAAAACACCAGGTGAGGGCCGATTTACCGAGGGTCGGAGAGGATGGGTGAGGGCTCGCTGGGAGCCGCCCGGCCCAGGGTGTCGCGAACCGCGGTGCGGGCGCTCCGGTCGGCCCGCCGCGGCCGCGCACGGCCCTGTTCCGGGCAACCCCGAGGTCACCGATTCCGGTAGGTCACGGCGCCGCCCGGAACACCGCCGTGGCCGCCCGTTGGCGTACGACTCAGACTGGCCGGCTGTGGCATGACTTCGTGGCTTGCGATCATTCATTTCGTGGTGTGGGAGGTGGGCCAAGGGGCCCAGCCGGCGGGGGCGAAGGTGCCGGCGTCTGCGTCTGCGTCTGCGTGTGCGCGGATGTTCAGGGCGCCGGGGCCGGCGAAGTGGGCGGGGACTACCAGTTCCCGCTCGGCCGCGGCTCGTTGTAGGACGCGGTGGCGGCTGGCCGCCGCCTGTACGGGGTCCAGGCAGAAGCAGCTGTTGCAGGAGGGCTGGACGATCTGTACCGGGCTGTGCAGGAGGTCGCCGACGAAGACGGCCCGCTCGCCCTGGGAGGCCAGGCGCAGGACGCTGGAGCCGGGGGTGTGGCCGGGGGCCGACTCCAGGGTGAGGTGTTCGTCGATGCGGTGGGTACCGTCCCACAGCACGGCCTGACCGGTCCGGTGGACGGGCGCGATGCTGTCCTCGTAGACGAGGCGGTCGTCCGGGTTGCGGTCCTTTCCGTGGGAGTTGGCCGGCCCGAAGTGGAAATCGTCCGCCGCGGGCATGAGGTAGCGGGCGCGGGGGAAGGTCGGGACCCACTCTCCGTCGACGTCGCGGGTGTTCCAGCCGACGTGATCGGCGTGGAGGTGTGTGTTGACGACGATGTCGACGTCGTCCGGTTGGACTCCGGCCTGCGCCAAGGCGCCCAGGAAGTCGGTCTGCCAGTGGTGGAAATGCGGTGCGTTCGGGCGTTCACGGCCGTTGCCGACACCGGTGTCGATCAGGACGGTCTGTCCGGCGCTGCGCAGGACCCAGGTCTGAAGGGCCAGCACCGCCTGGTCCTGCTCCGGCTGCCAGTGGTCCGGCGCCAGCCAGTCCTCGTTGTCCTGCCACAGCCCCGCTGCGGCGTCCGGTACCAGGGCCTGGGGGGAGGTGAAGAACCCCTGCCACTCGCGGACCCGGATGACCTCGACGTCGCCCAGCCATATCGACTGCCTGTTCTCATTCGTCATGTCCTGGACCCTACGGAAGCGCCGGTGAGCTCCTCAATGCCCGCCCGGCTCACTCCGATACGCGGGCGTCTCATGTGGGGCGGCTGCCGTATAGCGTGGCCGGATGGATGTGGTGAGCGATGCGATCTCGACCGTACGAATCGGGCGGCCTTCGTCGCAGCGGGTTCGGGTGAACGGGAGTTGGTGCGCGCGGCTGGATGCGTACGACGGCGCCGGGTTCCACATCGTGCTGGAGGGGAGCTGTTGGCTGCTGCCCGACGGGGGTGGCGCGCCGCTGTCGCTCGGGGAGGGGGACGCCGTGCTGCTGCCGTACGGTACGGGCCATGTGATCGCCGACCGCCCGGCCGCTGCGCGGGAGGTCGAGCGGGCGGTGCCCTTCGGAGAGTGGGACGGGGTGCTCACGGCGGCCGGCGGGCTGGGTCGGCTGGGGGCAACAGGCGGGCCGGGCATGGTGGGTGGGCCGGGTGGGGTCGTGGAGGCTGGGGCCGGGGCTGAGGCGGGTCGTGGGGTGGTGGAGATGCTGTGCGGCAAGTACCGGCTCGACCGCAGCCGGGTGCATCCGCTGCTGGCGGAGCTGCCGCACGTCGTGCACCTGCCCTCGCGGGTGGGGGCGCGGCCCGAACTGCGGGCCGCCATCGACCTGCTGGGCCGTGAGCTGGGCGAGCAGCGGCCTGGCGCCGGCATCGCGGTGACCGGCCTGCTCGACCTGCTGCTCGTCTACATGATCCGGTCGTGGGTGGCCGAGGGCGGGACCGGGACCTGGCCGGCGGTGCTGGGTGATCAGGTGGCGGCCGCCGCGCTGCGGGCTCTGCACGCGGACCCGGCGGCGTCGTGGAGCCTCGAGCGTCTGGCGGCGCAGGCCGGGGTGTCCCGGCCCACCCTGGCCCGGCGTTTCACCTCTCTGGTGGGCCGGCCCCCGATGGCGTACCTGACCTGGTGGCGGCTGAACCTGGCCGCGGCCGCGCTGCGCGAGGGTGATGAGCCGCTGGCCGCGGTGGCGCGACGGGTCGGGTACGGCAGCCCGTACGCCCTCTCGCACGCGTTCAGCCGGGAGTTCGGCACCACACCCGGCCGCTACCGTGCCCAGGCCCGGCCGGAGGCGGGCCCGGAGACGGTGGCCAGCGGGCCGGGAGCCGGCGTCGGGGCAAGGGCCGGGGCCGGGGACGGGGACGGGGCCGGGGCCGGGGACGGGAGTTGAGGCCGGGAGTTGAGGGTGGGAGCGAGACTGGGCTGAGTACCGCAGCCGGGTGTTGAGCGACGCTGAAGACGAGCATGAAGGCGAGGTGCTGGTTGTCGACTGGATCGGGCCGTACGTAGCGGGAAGGGCCCACCTGCCGGGCCGCTCCGGCCGGCTACGGTCCTCGTCCTCATTTGGTGAATGGGCAAGCCACCTCACGTCTCGAACAGAGCCGGCCGCTTCGCCGGCGGGCAAAGAGCGCACGGAGTCGGTGGGGTTGAACGCCTGGACCGTCCACGCGTTTCCCCGACCCGGGCCGCCGGAATCGGCTCGTTGGGAGACGTTCGCCGTCAGGCCGAAGCTCGAAACGTAGCCCCCTGACACCGCCTTGTGGCCCTCGGGGCACATAGCAGTGCTACCGCTTGCCGTGCTGGGGGCGACCGTCCGCTCCTGGTCGACGACCCGGACGAGTGCGAGAGATGCCCAGGGCGGTCCGGCAGCGCCGACGGGCCCTTGTCCCCGGGGCCGGCGGCCCCTGGTGCTCCTGCGGGCCCGGCCGGTCCCGGTGCCCCTGCCAGCCCCGCCGGTCCCGGTGCTCCGGCCGCCCCCGCCGGACCGGGCGGTCCGCTGCCGCATTCGTCCTGGCTCGTCACGGCCCTTCGACCTTCGCCGCACGGGTCCGGATGCCCGGCGTACAGGGGCGCCGAGGGATGGGGCTCCCGGGCCTGCGCCTGGGGCGCTGCCCAGCCTACGAGCGCCACGGACGCCGAGGCTCCGACAAGCGCGCAGGTTCCGAATCGGCGGTCTCTGCCCTGCTCGTTTCACATGTGAACCTGCTTGTGGGCGCGGGCCCCGGAGGGGCTTCGAGCCCCACGATTCGTAGCGTGAGACGGTGCGCTTTATGCAGCGGTGGAGGAGCGTCATTCCGTTGCCGTTCGGCCCTGCTTCCTCAGACAGGAGCCGCACCTCGGCAGGGGGCGGGACGGGGCGTGTTCAGTGGGAGGCGTTGGGTGGGGTGAGGAGGGCATTGGCGTCGGCGTAGGGCAGGGCCTGGGCTCCGAAGTTGAATGTGCCCGACTCGGTGATCTCGCGGGCGGCCCCCATCAGAGCTCCCAGTGCCGCTCGGGACAGGGCCGATCCGGTGCTGATGCGGCGTACCCCGAGGGCGCCGAGGTCTGCGACGGACAGGTTCAGGGCGCCGCCCATCAGAACATTGACCGGGCGGGTCAGCGAGGAGCAGACGGCACGGATCGCTGCGGCGTCGGGCAGGGCCGGCGCGTACAGGACGTGGGCGCCCGCTTCCTGATAGGCCTTCAGGCGCGTGATGGTGTCGTCGAGGTCGGGCCGGTTGCTGAAGAAGTTCTCCGCGCGGGCGGTGACGGTGAAGGGGAAGTCGAGCTGCTCGGCGGCCTCGACGGCGGCGGCCACCCGTTCCACGGCCTCGGACAGCGGCCGCAGCGGCTCCTCTTCCCGTCCGGTGGAGTCCTCGATCGAGGCGCCGACCAGGCCTACGGCAGCGGCGGCCCGGATGGTGTCGGCGACGTCCTGAGGCGTGGGGCCGAAGCCGCTCTCCAGATCGGCCGTGACGGGAAGGTGCGTGGCCTCGACGATGCTGCGCGCGTTGTCGAGGACCTCGGCGCGGCTGAGGGCGCCCGCACCGTCGGGGCGGCCGAGGCTGTGGGCCAAGCCGGCGCCGGTGGTGGCGAGGGCCGGGAATCCGAAACCGGTCAGGATGCGGGCGCTGCCCGCATCCCACGGGTTGGCCACGACGAACGGTCCCGGGCCCTCGTGCAGGGCCCTGAAGGCAACAGCCCGCTGGTACCGGGCTGCTGTGGAGGAATCGGAGGAGGAGGAGGAGGAGGAGGAGGAGGAGGTGGCGGAGGCGGCGTCCATCCCCCGATCCTCGCAGGAAACCCCGGACTCTGGGGCCGTCGCGAAGCACGGATCGCCGCCTGCCGAGGGACCCGATGCGGAGCACGGCCCGTAGCGACACGAAGCGCCACGACTGGCCGATGGGAAGCCCCCAGCGCCGTGTGGCAGGAGGCGCCGCGGAGAGACCGCCCTGCCTACGCGAAAGCACAGCCTGACCCATGGGAAGTTCGGTCGGCCCGGTGCACGAAGCCCGGCTCGGCCCAGCGCGTAGCGCCCCCGCATGGCACCCGGCGGGAGGCACGGCCTGAAGCCGGGTCGGGTCGGGGCAGGTCGGGTCGGCGTGCGGAACCTGGACGCCCGGCGGGAGGTACAGGCCGAACGGGAGCCGAGCGCGGGCCGCCCGGTGGGGATCGGCGTCCTTCGGGCTTCGGGGCCGGCGCGGGCCTCGGCCGCGCCGGCTGTGGTGGACGGCCAGCCGGGGGGCAGGGGTCCGCCCGGGTGTCACAGCACGTGCTGGTACCAGCGCCGGTGCACCACGGGCTCCACGCACAGCACGGCCGCGCCCCCGACCGTACCGACCAGCAGGGCGGGCCATCCGCCCCCGCCCAGGAACGCGCCGGCGCAGGCCACGGCCAGTGCGAGGGGCCGCAGCAGGGTCAGGGGGCCCAGGCCGATGACCATCGCGAGGGTGCTGGCGCGGAACGGCAGGAGGAAGTAGGCAGCGAGGGAGAGCAGCACCGCGGTGGCGTAGGCGGTCAGCGGGATCAGGTAGCCGAGGCCTCCGGCGCTCAGGGTGTCGTACGTCCGGGCCCGGTCAGGTGCCGACAACAGCACGGTGGTCGCGGTCAGTACGGGGGCGAGCAGCAGGACGGTGCCGACCGCCAGCCCGCGCAGGGCGGCGCGGGCGGTGGCCCGGTGTTTGCGGATGCGGGCATCGCGGCCGGCGTAGGCGCGGAAGCCGCTGAACGTCGCGTCGAGCAGTCCCAGGAAGAGGAGTGCGACCGGTACGGCAGACATCATCGGGCGGCCTCGGCGAGGTGCTCGGAGCCGACCAGCCGGCGTGCGGAACGCCCCAGGGCCCGGCGGAGCGGCGCCTCCAGATGGGGGCGCACTCCGATGATCGGGCGCAGCGTGGTGCAGAACGGGTTCGCCGCGCCGCGCGGCTCGTACAGCAGCGGCTGGATACCGGGCGCGGCCGCGGCGGACAGGAGCGTCTCGTCGCTGTGCGCGCGTTGTGCCGAGACGACCCCGTCGTGGCGGCCGAGAGGATGGCGCATCCGGGCACGGTGGAAGATCCAGGCCCCGATCGGTGCGAGGCGGGTCGCGGCGATGTCGAAGTGGCAGAAGGCCTGTGCCGGTGAGGCGGCCTGGGTCTGGAAGAACTCGGCCAGGGCGGGCCCGCGGAAGTGGTGCAGCACTCCGGTGGACACGTAGACGGTCGCGGCTTGCGGCAGGTCGAAGGCGTTGCCGTGGACGAAACTGCAGTCCAGCCCCTCCGCCCGGGCGAGCTGCTCCGCTTCGCCGACCAGCGAGGCATCGAGGTCGACACCGACCAGCTCCACGTCCGCGCCCAGCGCGTTGGTGGCCGCCAGCCAGCGGATGAGGTACCCGAGGCCGCAGCCGACGTCGACCAGCCGGTACGGGCCGCTCTGGCCGTCGGTTGCCCGGATCGCGTGGAAGAGCGGGCCGAGCAGGTCCATCAGACGTTCACCGATCCGGAGCTCCTCGCTCAGCCGCTGGAGCTCGGTGTGCACGCTGATGAGGAGACGGTCCACGGCCTGGGGGTCCAGAACGCCGTCCTGGCCGGCGGGCAGCCCGGCGACGATCTTGGCGGCGTGTTCGTCACCGTTGGCGCGCAGTCGGCGGATCACCTCGTCACGCCGGACGGGAAGCCGGTGGCCGGTGCGGGGATCCACCGCCGTGATCAGATCGGATATCTCAAGTCGGTGCACGAGGCGGAACCCTACGGCCTCCCCCACACCACCCCATCAGCCGCCCACCCACCTCACTGCAACGAGGGCCACCGGCCGGATGACCGGATGGCCCATACGGCCACACGGCCACACGGCCACGCAGCCACATGGCCACGCGCACGCACCGCGCCATCCGGGATCGCGGCGACCCGAAGGTGGGGTGGCGTGGGGGTGGGGTGGAGCCGGGGTCAGGGCCGGGGCTTGCCGTCCTCGCTCAGCAGGAGCCGCTTCTGCGGCTTGCCCATGGCGTTGCGCGGGATGGCGGTGACGAAACGGACCTCGCGCGGGCGTTTGTGCACCGACAGGTGGGCCGCGACGAAGTCGGTGAGCTCCGCGCCGGTGACCTGCTGGGCGACGACGAAGGCGACGATGCGCTGGCCGAGGTCCGGGTCCGGGACGCCGACCACGGCCGCCTCGCTGACGCGGGGGTGGTCCAGGAGGGCGTTCTCGATCTCACCCGCGCCGATCCTGTACCCGCCCGACTTGATCATGTCCGTAGAGGCGCGGCCCACGATGCGGTGCACGCCGTCACTGTCGTCGACGGCGGCGATGTCGCCGGTACGGAACCAGCCGTCCTCGGTGTAGGCGGCGGCAGTGGCCTCGGGCCGTCCCAGATAGCCGGAGAACAGAGTGGGCCCGGTGAGCTGGAGTTCACCGATCTCGGCGCCGTCCTCCGCGGCGATCCGGGTGGAGATGCCGGGCAGGGGGGTGCCGACCGTACCGGGACTCACGCGGCCGCCCGCCCGGCCGCTGACGGTGATCAGGGTCTCGGTCATCCCGTACCGCTCGACGATGCGGTGCCCGCTCAGACGCTCCAGGTCACGGAAGACCGGAGCGGGCAGGGCCGCGCTGCCCGACACCAGCAGCCGGGCCCCCGACAGAGCCGCAGCGGCCTGCGGGTCGGCGGCGATACGGGACCAGACGGTGGGCACCCCGAAGTACAGACTGCCGCCGGCCGCGGCGTAGGCCTGGGGGGTGGGGCGGCCGGTGTGCACGAGACGGCTGCCGGTACGCAGGGCGCCCAGAACCCCGAGGACCAGGCCGTGGACGTGGAACAGCGGCAGTCCGTGCACGAGGGTGTCCGCGGCGCTCCACTGCCAGGCCTCGGCCAGGGCATCGAGATCGGCGGCGATCGCGGCGGTGCTGAGGACCACGCCCTTGGGGGCGCCGGTGGTGCCGGAGGTGTAGAGGATCAGCGCGGGCTCGTCCGGGCCCCGCACCACGGAGGCCGGGGCCGGGGCGGGGGTGGTGGCTGACCGTCGGGCGAAGTCGACCTCGATGAGGCGGGCCCCGGAATCACGCAGGATGTGCCCGCGCTCGGCGGGGCCCGCGTCGGGCGGCAGCGGTACGCAGGGGATGCCGGCGAGGAGTCCGCCGACCACAGCGGCGACCGTTTCCAGGGAGGCGGTCGCCGTCACGGCGAACGCGGGCGGATGGGCGCCGGAGAGGTCGGCGGCGACCGCGCGGGCCGCGCCGAGGATCTCCTCGTAGGAAGCGCTACGGCCGGCGACGGTGACGGCGTCCGCGCGGTCCCCGTAGGCACCGGTGAGAGCGGTCAGCATGGCGGCGACTCCGATCGGCGATGGGTGCAGCTGGTCCGGCCAGCCTACGTGGGACGGCACGGGCGACCGAACCGCGCGAGCAGCGGGACTTGAGCGCTCAAGGACCGGCCGCCGACCCCGGGTACCACCCACCACACGGACAGAACAGGCAGCCGTAAGAACAGGCAGGCGGACAGACCGACAGGGCGCTCAGCGGGTGGTGGCGCGGCCGTGCAGGACCAAAGCACGGGCCAGAGCGAACAAGGCCGCCGTGCACAACACCGTACGGACGATGTTCGTGGCGACCCAGGTCGACTTGAACCGCTCCACGATCGCGAAGTCGGTCATCTGCGCGACGTCGCCTCCACGCGCGAGCTCATTGTTCAGGGGAATGTTCACCGCGAACGTCATCACCAGCACCACGAGATAGGCCGCGGCGGCCGCGCCCACCCACAAGGCGGTGGTACGCCGGCCGGCGCGGAACTCAAGCACCGCCGAGCCCACGGCCACCAGCAGCGCCAACACGAACGCCATGCCGAAGAGAGGGTTGCCGTCGATGGCCGCGTTGAAGGCCCGCATCGCGGTGACGTACGTCCGCTCGTCCCCGGCCGCCAGCCCCGGCATGACCGAAACGTCGAACGCGAAGAACAGCCCCGCCATCAGCCCCACCAACACCGTGGCAACCGTCAACAGGAACAGGGCGACCCGGCCCCCGCCTCCGTGCGGCGCGGGAGGGGGTGGGGGCGGCGTGACCGGCGGGGGGCTTGTACTCATGGGAGAGCGTCCTCGTTTCCATCGGTCGGCGGGTACGTGAGTGCGCTACGCCCTGAACGCGAACGCGCCCGATCGTGACACCACCCGCTCGGTCTCCTACTGGATTCCAGCCGACCTTTGAGCGAATCTTTAGGCACCACAACACATTTCCCCCACGGACCACACGGTCAGCACGACGTACGGGTGGGGTACCGACTCGGCGAACGGCACTGTGTGGACACCCCCTAGGCTGGTGCCATGTCCGCCGCGATCACCCCGACAGCCCGCCCGCTGCGCCTCGAACCCGTCACCGCCGAGAACTTCGACGCCGTCTGCGCGATACAGGTGCGCCCCGACCAGACCCACCTGGTCTCCCCCGTGGTCAAGTCCCTCGCCGAGGCCTACGTCCACACCGCCGCCTGGCCGCGCGCCATCGTCGACGGAGAGGAAGTCGTCGGCTTCATCATGGCCTTCCTCGACATCGCCTGGGACCCGGCCACCGACCCCACCGACCACCGCAGCGGTATCTGGCGCCTGAACATCCACGCCGGTCACCAGGGCAAGGGCTACGGCCGCTTCGCCATCCGCGCGGCCTGTGAGGAGATCCGCGCCCGCGGTACCGACGAGGCCTTCGTCAGCTGGCACACCGGCCAGGGCAGCCCCGAACCGTTCTACCTCGGGCTCGGCTTCCGCCCCACAGGCGAGTACGCCGGTGACCAACGCGTCGGCGTGCTCTCCCTGAAGACCCCTGCCGACACTCCGTAGACACCGCTCGAAACCGGCCCCGGAGCACCTCGCAGAGGCCGTGCGGCAGAGCCTTGTCAGTGGCAGGGGCTAGCCTGCGTCACATGATCGAGGGGGAATGCGCCGCACCGTCACCGGGCGATCTCGCCGAGGAGGTCGCGGCCGTACTGAACGGGCGCCACGACCCGGGCGTGGCTGCGTTCGAACGGGTGCTCAACGCCGTTGTCAGTCACAGCCACCGGGACCGCGAGACGCTGACCGCCGTCCTCGGGTCCGTCCCGCGCGGGTCCACGGTGGCGCCGCACCCCCGCGTGCGGCAGCTCGCCGGCGTGGTCGGCGCCGCGGTGGGCCCCGTACAGGCTGCCGAGCGCTGGGAAAGTGCCGGGGCGGGCTGGTTGGAGCTGTGCCAGCACGCGGCGCTCGACTACGTCACGGGGGCACGCATCGTCGAGATGGGCGCACGGCTGCGGGCCGGTGACCACCTGCCGTTCTTGCTGTCCGTGCCGAGCAGGGCGAGCGGCGCGGTGGAACCGCACCACCTGGTCGCCCGCCTTGCCGTCTACGCACGCCTCGGTATCCGGCCCGGTCCGGCCGATCTCGGACAGGCACTGCTGCGCTGCGGTGGCGGTCCGGCCGATCCCGACGTGGTGTCCGCCGCGGAGGAGCTGGAACTGGAGGAAGCACCCCGGGTGGCCGCCTGGCTGCGCCAGGGCGGTCTGCCCCACCCCGGCTGCCAGCGCGAGCGCGAAGCCGGCGCACCCGAGCCGCACAGCAGGCGCCGGGGAGCGCGGATCGGTCGCAGGATCCTGGTCGGGCACGAGGCGATCGAGGGCCGCGGTGAGTTCCCCCGGCGTTTCTGGTCGCTGTTCCGCACCTTCGAGCCGCACATCGGCTGTGCGCACGCGTCGCTGCCGGACGGTCGGGACGCGCACACGGTGGCGGCCCTGCCCTGGCATCCGGAGATCGCCGCGGCCCGGCTGCTGACCGGTGTCGCGTCGGCCGCCGACCAGAACGGCCGCGGAGCCCCCGCGTTCCTTACCGCGCTGGCCGCGGCCGACGGCCCGGCGGGACCCGCGGTACACCTGGCCCTGGCCTACGGGCTCGCCTCCGTACCCGACGAGGACCGCGACGCCGCCGTACGGGCGCTGGCCCGACTCGGCGCGAGCGGCCGGCTGGACGGAGCCGTGCTGGGCCGCGACCTCGCCGAGCTCGTGCGGCTGGGCACCCTGAAGGTGCCCCTGCTGACCGAGTCACTGGGTGCCGCGGCGGCCCTGCCACAGACCGCCCCCGCCCTCTGGCCGGTCCTGGCCACCGCGCTCCCCGACCTCCTGACCTCCACCCGCCCCCAGGCCCACGCGGCGCTCCTCGCCGTCGCCGCGGATACGGCCCGCGATGCGGGAGCCGGCGGTGAACTGCCCGAGATCAGCGCGCTCGCGCAACGGCCGGGCTCGTCCCAACTCCTCAGACAGGCGCGCAGGTTGCGCGACCAACTCGCCACCACGGGACACACCCTCACTCTGCAAAAGTAGAGTGAGGGCTGAGCGGCGGCAGCGGGTGCGTGCCCGAACCGAACGGAAGTGGTCATCCATGCCGAGACGTCACGCGGTCGTGGTCGGCGCCGGGATCGGCGGCCTCACCGCCGCCATCGCCCTGCACCGCCGCGGCTGGCACGTCACCGTCTGCGAACGCGCCCCCCAACCGCCCACCACGGGCGCCGGTATCGGCCTGGCCCCCAATGCCCTGCGCGCGCTGGACGCCCTCGGCATCGACGCCGCCCACGCCGCCGGCACCTCCGTACCCGAAACGATGGGTCTGCGCCGCTTCGACGGCCGGTGCCTCACCCGGACCGGCACCGCGGACATGGCGGCCCGGTACGGCATACCGCCGATCGCCGTCCCCCGCCCGGCCTTCACCGCCGCCCTCGCCGCCGCGCTGCCGCCAGAGGCCCTTCGCTACGGCACCCCGGTGACCGCCGTCGACGACGCCACAGGCCGCCCCACCATCCGTACCGCGGCCGGCCCGGATCTCACCGCCGATCTGGTCATCGCCGCCGACGGCATCAACAGCTCCCTGCGCCGCGCCCACTTCCCGGCCCATCCCGGCCTGCGGTACACCGGCGAGTGCGCCTGGCGGACCCTCGTCGACGCCCCGGACCTGCGCATCGAGGCCATGAGCGAGACCTGGGGGCACGGCCGGCGGTTCGGCGTCACCCCGCTCACCGACGGCCGCCTCTACCTCTACGCGACCGCCCGCGTGCCGGCCGGCACCCGGCCCGCCGACCCCGACCGCCGCGCCGAACTCCGGGACCGCTTCGGCTCGTGGCACGATCCGATCCCCGCCCTCCTGGAACGCATCGAGCGCCTCGATCCCGCCGACATCCTCTGCAACGACCTCTACGACCTGGCCGCCCCGCTCCCCCGCCTGCACCACGGCCGGATCGTCTGGCTGGGCGACGCCGCTCACGCCATGACCCCCAACCTCGGCCAGGGCGGCTGCCAGGCCATCGAGGACGCGGCCGTCCTCGCCCACTTGCTCCCCACCGGACACACCAACACCACAGACAGCCCCGCCCGTACGGACCCCATCCCGGGCGCCCTCGCCGCTTACACCACCGCCCGCCGCAACCGCACCAACGCCGTCCGCCTCCGTGCCCGCCGCATCGGCCGCCTGGGCGCCCTCCGCAACCCCCTCGCCATGGCCGCCCGCGACCTCGCGATCCGCGCCACCCCCACCCGCCTCGCGCTGCGCGGCATGGACGACCTCTTCAACGGCTTCCGCCTCCCCGGTGACAACAGCCCGCCGGAGCATCGGACGTATCGGCCTGGGGAGGCACTCCGCTAGGTCGTGTCTTTTGGATCTTGTCGGTTAAGCCCGCGTCGTTCCCCCAGCTACCGCTGGGAGGTGCCCCCAGGCGCCGTGCATCGCAAGGCGGAGGGGCGCCCGTGTACTGGACGTACTTGGGCGCCCCGACAACGCGGCGAGGTGCGGTGCCAGGCGGCGCGGGTCTGGGGGCACCTCCCAGCGGTAGCTGGGGGAGCGAGATCCGAAAGAGACGGCCTAGCCGGCGGCGGCCGAGCCGGCGGCCCGTTCCAGGACTTCCAGGACGGTGCCCCTGAACAGCTCGGCCTTGTAGCCGGTCTGCGGCAGCGGGCGGCACCGGGCGAGCACTGTCGCGGCGGCCGCCGCGAGGACCTCGGCGTTGGCCTCGCGGCCGATCAGGGCGGCCTCGACCTCCGTCAGCCGCAGCGGGACGCGCGCCACACCACCCGCGGCGACGGCCGCGTGCGTGATGGTGGCGCCGTCGAGCGCGAGCCGGGCGGTGGCTTCGACCAGGGGCCATTCCGCGTGGGCCCGGCTGATGGTCCGGTGGCAGGCGGCGCGTTCGCCGGGCCAGGGCGCGGGCAGGTGGACGGCGGTGAGGATGCGCTCCGGCGGCAGCAGGTGGTCGGCCTGGAAGAGCCGGTCGCCGTCTCCGTACAAGTCGGCGACGCCGCGCGGGGATTCGCCGTCGATCTCGACCTCGGCGCCGTAGGTGAGCAGGGCCATCGCGAGGGTGGACGGGTGCGGGGCGACGCACAGGCCGTCGCCGCTGACCACGCCGAAGTGATGGTCGCCCTGGCGCGCGGGGCAGTCGGTGCCGCCCTTCTGGAGGCAGCTGACGTGCGGATTGCGGTAGTACCAACAGCGGTTGCGCTGCAGCAGGTTGCCGCCCAGGGTGCCGGCTGCGCGGACCTGCGGGGTGGCCGCGGTCCCGGCCGCCACCGCGAGGGCCGGCCAGCCGCCGAGCACCTGTGGGTCGGCGGCCAGGGCGGCGAGGGTGGTCAGGGCGCCGATCCGCAGCCCGCCGCCGGGGAGCAGTGTGCAGCCGCGCAGATGGTCGGCGCCGCCGAGGTCGGTGAACGGTCCGGGAGAGACGCCGCTGCGCCGGCGGGCGGTGGTGTCGGTGCCGCCGGCGCGCAGCTCCCCGCCGCGAGCCAGAACGGCGGCCGAGAGGTCGGTGAGGGCGGGATCGGTGCTCACGTGGCCAGTCCTTTCAGGAGCCGGTCGGGGCGGATGGGCATGTCGTACGGGCGCCAGCCGGTGGCGTCGTGGACCGCGTTGGCAAGGCACGCCGCGGTGGGGAGGGTGGAGATCTCGCCGAGACCGACGCCGCCGCCGGGGACGTGTTCGAAGCCCTCCTGGTGGAAGTGGACGGTGATCTCGGGGGTGTCGCCGATCCCGGGGATGCGGTAGTCCTCCAGGTTCTCGGTCAGCACCCGGCCGGTGGCCGGGTCGGTGCGCCGTTCCTCGTAGAGGGCGTAGCCAATGCCCTGGACGACGGCGCCCTCGCACTGGCTGCGGGCCAGTCGGTCCTCGTGGATGCGGCCGGCGGCGATGCCGCTCCACACGCGCAGCGGGCGGATCCGGCCGAGCCGGGTGTCCACCTCGACCTCGGAGACCTGCACCGATCCGGTGAAGCCGCGGCCGATGGCGATGCCGCCCAGGGTGAAGGGGGTGACGAAGCCGCGGCGGTCGCGGGGGCGCCGGCCGGTCACCCGTACGCCGTGTGCCGCGTCGAGCCGGGCGGCGATGTCGCCTCCGCCGAGCGCGTCGCGCAGCCGGGTGGCGGCGTCCAAGGCGGCGGGCACGATGGAGGGCGTGGTGCGGCTGCCGCCGGAGGTGGGGCCGTGTACGGCGTCGCTCCGGCCGACCTCGGCGCGCACCCTGCCCTCCGGTACGCCGAGGCCTTCTGCGACGGCCCGGCGCAGTACGGTCCGCGAGCCCGTGCCCATGTCCTGTACGGCGCAGCGGGCGACGACGATCCCGTTCTCGACGGTGAGCTCGACCTCGGTGACGGGATCGAGGAAGTAGAGCCAGTTGGCCGCCGCTACGCCGACGCCGCGGCGGAACCGGCCGGTGCCGCCGCGGGGGCCCGACCAGACGGGAAGGGCGGCGGCCCATTCGTACAGGGCGTGCCGTTTGGGGTTGCCGTCCCAGCGGCGGCGCAGGGCGATCGGATCCTGGCCCAGGCGGTGGGCCATCTCGTCGACGGCCTGTTCCAGGGCCCAGCACATGGTGGGTCCGCCCGGGCCGCGGAACGGGGCGGCCGGAGGCCGGTGGGTGAGGGTGTCGAAGTCGCGGAGCCGGCGCGGGGCCTTGCCGTACATGAACCGGGCCAGTGATGCCACGGAGCCGCCGACCGAGACCCCGCCGTCGGTGTCCGCGTCCATGGCCAGCGCACTCAGGTCGCCGGACGCGTCCGCGACCATCGCCAGGCGGATCCGGGTGCCGGGCCGGTATCCGCCGTCGGTGAGCTCCTCGTCCCGGTCGAGCACCACGCGTACCGGGGCGCCGTGCAGCCGGGCCAGCTCCACGGCGGCGACGACGTCGGAGGTCAGGCCCATCTTGCAGCCGAACCCGCCGCCTACGTGGACGGCCCGCGCGACCACCCGTTCGACGGGCACGCCGAAGCGTTCGGCGGCGAGTTCGGCGGTGCGCTTGATCGATTGTGTGGACACCTCCAGGTGGAGGGTGCCGTCGACCCAGTGGGCCAGGCAGGCGTGCGGTTCGAGCGGGGTATGGGTCTGTGCGGCGGTGGTGAACACGCCCTCCACCACCCGCTCGGGGTTCCGGCTCCGGGCTTCGGTGATGCGGCGGACGGCGGTGGCGGGGCGCTTGCTCATGGCGGAGGGGCCCCGCAGGTTGCCGCGCCAGCGGGCGGGCACCAGCTGCGGAGACTCGCCGGATCCCGGCGCCCGTTTGCGCGCCGCTTTGTCCTCGTAGACCAGCGGGCCCTCGCCGGACCGGGCCTGGCGTGCGTCCAGTGCCGCCGGCAGCACTTCGTAGTCCACCGTGACCCGTGCCGCGGCCGCCCGGGCGGAGGCCCGGTCCGGCGCCGCGACCGCGGCCACCGGCTGCCCGACGTACCGCACCACGCCGTCGGGAGGCAGCAGCGGCACCAGCGGCAGGTCCCCGGCCTCGAGGGAGCGTACGTGGGCGTGGGCGTGCGGCGAGCGGATGATCACCCCCTCCAGGAGCCCGTCGGGGCGCAGGTCCGTGGTGTACCGGGCCGATCCGGCGGTCTTCTCCGGGGCCTCGGCGCGCGGAACCGCCGGTGCCGCTTCCCCGTGGGTCGGCGCCGTGTCGTAGTCGCCCGCGCAGGCCGCGGCGACCGCCTTGAAGATCCCCTCGTACGCGCCGCAGCGGCACAGGTGGCCGGCCAGCGCGTCCGCGATCTGCTCGCGCCCCGGACGGGTGCGGCCGTGCGTGTCCCGCCACCGCTCGAAGAACGCCGCCGCCTCGACGACGAACCCCGGGGTGCAGTAGCCGCACTGGAGGGCGTCCTCGCCGGCGAAGGCACGCGCCACCGGATGGCCCGCCAGGCCCTCCACCGTCGTCACCCGTCGGCCGGCGAGCCCGACCGCCGGCGTCAGGCAGGACACCCGGGGCTCACCGTCGACCTGGATCGTGCAGGCCCCGCACACCCCGCCCGCGCAGACCAGCTTGGTGCCGGTCAGACCCAGCCGGTCCCGCACCACCTCCACGGCGGTCGGGTCGTCGTCCACGTCCACTGCGCGCCGGGCGCCATTGACCTCGAACTCCACGAGACGTACTCCTCAGCCGTGGGGGTGGGCGCCCGTCGGGCCTCGCGCTCACCTTCACGCACCTTGATATACCGCCCCCGGTGTCGCCGCAGGTCGGCGCGCGCCCGGCTGGGGCCGTCCCGATCGGATCTGGTCGCCCGAGCCACCGCCGTCCGGCGGGGCGGCGCCGCGCATCCCGAGGTGGGGCTTTCGGTTCACGGGGCGCGGATGGCCGCAACCTGCTCGAGCGGTCGTCACCCGCGAGGAGCGCGTACGCCGCGTACCGGCCGACCCGGGCGATGCCGTACCGCAGGTCCGGCCAGGTCCTTCCGCGCGACCAGCGGCGCTCCCCCGAAGACGGCATGCCGGAACCGCGGCCCGGGCGCGAACGGCAGACGTCAAGCCGGGCGGCCCCCGGCCGCCCGGATGCTCAGAGTCGGCCCAGCTCCTCCCTCAAGTCGTCCAGCCCCAGGGAGCCGAGCGACAGTGCAGCCATGTGCCACCGCTTGAGGTCGAACGCCGCGCCCCGGCGGGCCCGGGCCGTCTCCCGGCCCTGCAGCCACGCCCGTTCGCCCAGCTTGTACGTGATCGCCTGCGCCGGCCGGCCCAGGTAACGGACGATCTCGCTGTCGAGGTACGCGGGTGGCCGGCCCGAGTAGCGGCCGAGGAACTCCCGGGCCAGGGCCGGGGTCCAGCGCCGGCCGGCGGCGAACGGCGAGTGCGCCGGGATCTCGAGCCGCAGGTGCATCCCGAGGTCGACCATGACCCGCAGGGCCCGCATCATCTGGGCGTCGAGATGGCCGAGCCGGTCCTGCGGCTCGGTGTAGAAGCCGAGTTCGTCCATGAGGCGTTCCGCGTACAGCGCCCACCCCTCGGTGGTGGCGCTGATCTTGCCGACCTTCGTCTGGTAGTGGGAGAGGGATTCGGCGACGACCGTCCAGTGCGCCAGCTGGAGGTGGTGGCCCGGCACCCCCTCGTGGTACCAGGTGGACACGAGGTGGTGCGTCGGGAAGCGGGTCCGGCCGAGCGTCGGCAGCCAGGTGCGGCCCGGACGGGAGAAGTCCACCGAGGGCTGGGTGTAGTACGGGGCCGCCGCGCCGCCCGGTGGCGCGATGCGGGACTCCACCCTCCGGACCGGCTCGGCCAGGTCGAAGCACGTTCCGTCCAGCGCGTCGACCGCCTCGTCCATGAACCTCTGCAGCCACAGCCGCGTCTCCTCCACCCCCTCGACGGCGCGCCCGTGGCGGTCGAGCCAACCCAGCACCTCCCACGGGTCCTGCGCCCCGGGCCGGATCCGCCCGGCCTCCACCCGCATCTCGGCGAGCAGCCGGTGGAACTCCGACCAGCCGTACGCGTACGCCTCGTCCGGATCCACCTCGGCGCCGGTGTACTTACGGGAGAACCGGGCGTAGCGTTCGCCGCCCACCGCGTCCGGCTGGCCGTCGACCAGCCCGGCGTACACCTGGGCGAACCAGTCGCGCAGCTCGGCGACCGCCCCCGTCGCCACCCGTGCCGCCGCCTCGACCTCCGTACGCGGGCCGCCCTCGGGCGCATCGGCGGCCAGCCGGCCGAAGCCACCGGTCCCCAGCCAGTCGTTCAACTGCACGATGTTCTCGTCCACTTGACGGGGCGCCGCCCGCAGCCCTTGCCCAGCCCCCACCCCGAGCGACGCCCGGTAGCCGGCCAGTGCGGCGGGCACCGCGTTCAGGCGCCGCGCGATGGCCCGCCAGTCCTCTTCCGTCGCCACCGGCATCAGCGAGAACACCTTGCGCACTTGGTGCAGCGGGGAGGAGAGGTTGTCGACCGCTCGCAGGTGCTCACCGGCCTCGAACTGCGCCAGCTCCGCCCCGAGCCGCTCCTTCAGCAGGGTCGCGCACCGCCGCTCCACCTCGCTGTCCGCACCTGGCGAGGCCGGCGCGACCGCCGCGAGCTGTGCAAGGGTCGAGCGCGCGAGCTCGGCCACGGCCTGCCGGCCGTCCGGCGAGAAGTCGGGGAGCGCGCCCGAGGAGCCGGGCACCCCCAGCGCGGTGCCGAGGATCGGGTCGAGCTCGACCAGGGCGTCGACGTAGGCGTCGGAGATCCGACGGGGCAGGGCGTCCGGTTGCTTCAGCACCCGGAGTGCCTGCCCGCTGCGCCCGGCGCCCAGTCCCGCCACCCGACAGGATGACCGGTATCGGACCGTCCTCGGGCCGGGAGCCGGCGTAGTCGGCAGAACTTCCCCGAATCACCTCTCACCGGAACGCACGCGTTATCCGAACGACGGGCGAGGACGCATGACCCGTTTTTCCGAGCAGCGCTTTCTCGTGTATATCGGATAGGTGAACGACGACGATCAGCGTGCCCTGGATCTCCTGCACCAACTCGACCGGCTGCCCGGCCCCACGCACATGGAGTTTCCCGAGGGATTCGACTACGACCGAGCCAAGGCGCGAGCAGAAGCCCTGGCCGAGCGCCTGGGGCACGATTTCGGGCCTTGTCGTATCGACACCATGCAGGACGCTGCCGCCTACTTCATTGTCTGTGTTCCTCAGGAGGGGACGGAAGCCAGTTGGCCCATCAGGATCTGGCTGAGCAACTACGGCGATCTCGCGTCGATTTCACCGCCGTCCGGATTCCCTGACCGCATTTCCGACACCGTCCCCCAAGACGCCATTTCCCCGACGGATCACCTCCGGCTGGAATCCGCGCTGGCGGACCTGGAGTACGTACTCGTCCCTCATCGCCCCCTGAAGCGCGCGTACGACGGCATCCACACCGACTGGACGTGGGTGGGCGATCCCACTTGGTGGATTCGCTTCTTCTACCACCTCTAGGGCAGTTCGTCAGAGCCGGGTGGGCGCGCCGTCGGCCGAGCGCGCGGGGCTTCGACGATCATGTGACCCGGCAGCCCCCAGCGCAGCCGAACGGAGCCCGGCCCGTGGCCTCAGTCGTACTCTCCCCGCTCCCGGTCACCCCGCACAGTCCGGAGGCCGCGCCCGCGCGCGAGCCGTGGCGCCGACGTCATCGTGTGCCGCTGATCGCCACGGGATCCGTACTCCCGCTCTACGCCTGGTGGGCCACGGCCCTCGCGACCGGCGGTGGGGATCTCGCGGCGCAGGAGGCCTGGGCGGGGTTCGTCGCACGCCACCCCGGCGCCGTGTACAACCTCTCCTGGCACGGCGGGCTGCACACTGGTTCCTACAGCCTGATCTCGCCTTATGTGATGGCGGTCTTCGGGGTGGTCCCCGTGACGCTGGCGAGCGGCCTCGCGTCCACCTGGCTGGTGGGGCGGATCTGTACCCGCTGCGGCATGGCCCGAGCCCAGCGGCCGGCCCTGCTGGCGGCCCTGCTGGCGGCCCTCATGCTCTGGTGCCAGGCGGCCTCCGGGCGCACCACCTTCCTCCTGGGCGTTGCCTTCGGGCTCGCGGCCGTACTCGCACTCGTGAGCGGGCGCCGCGGCGCGATCGTGACCGGCTGGGCGCTGCCCGCCACGATGGCCAGCCCCGTCGCCGGACTGTTCCTCGCGATCCTGGGCACGGCATGTCTGATGACGCCCCGGCATTCAGCGGCGGCGACACCGACAGCCTCCGCCTCAGCCGCAGCCGCATTGCTGGTGCCCCCCGTGGCCGTACTCGGCCTGACGGCCTGGCTGTTCCCCTTCCACGGCGTGCAACCCATGGGCCTGGTACGGATCTGGCCCCCACTGCTCATGGCCGTATGCGTCGTCCTGGCGGCCCCGCGCTCCTGGCTGCTGCCGCGGTCGGCCGCGGCGGTGTACGCGGTGACTGTCGGTCTGGCCTATCTGGTCCCCTCGCCGGTCGGGACGAACGTCGAGCGGCTTGCCCATCTCGCGGCGCCCCCGGTGCTGCTCGCCGCCGCGTTGGCGAGGCAGGTCCACGCCAACGCGGCGGGCGGGCCCCGCCGGTGGTTCGGGAGGGCGCGACGGGCCGCGCTCGTCCTCGGCCTCGCCCTCGCCGTCACCTGGGTGGGAGGGAATACGGCGGCCCACGTCAGGGACACGGCGAAGGTCCCCCGGTGGGCGACGGACACCGACGGTGTCGTGCACGCCCTCGAACGGCTGGGAGCGGACCGCTCCAGGGTGGAGGTGGCCATGGCGCGCAGCCATCGGGAGGCGGCCGTGTTGGCGCCGTACGTCACCCTGGCCCGCGGCTGGAACCGGCAGGCAGACGTGGAGCGTGGACCGCTGTTTTACGAGGGGTACGACGGGGCGGGCGTGCCCGCAGGGACCTTCACGGCGGACGCCTACCGCGCCTGGCTCGACCACTGGGCGGTGGGCTTCGTCGTCCTGCACGACGGCCCGCTGGACGCCGCGTCGGAGCGTGAACACGCGCTGGTGACCAGCGGGCCCGCGTATTTGGCGCCGGTGTGGCGGGACGAGCACTGGCGGATCTACCGGGTCGAGGATCCGGTGGCTCTGGTGGATCCGCCCGCGTCGGTGGTGCGCTCCGACGGCGCCGAGATCGTCGTACGGATGCCGGGGCCCGGCACCGTGACGCTACGGCTCGCCTATTCGCCGTGGCTCCGGGCCGAGGGCGCGGACCCGGGCGGGGGCGAGTGCCTGGCACCCGCGCGCGACGGACTGACCCGCTTGACGGTGACGCGGCCGGGCGAGGTCACGATCGGTTCCGCGTACCGACTTGGGGCCCGGCGATGCGCAGAGTGACGGAGGTTCCGCCGCGCCCGGCGGACACCGACACGGGCAGGGGCACCGGCACGGGCACCGGCACTCGCACCGGCACGGGCACGGGCACGCCGGTGTCGGCCCGACTCGCGCTGGCGTGCGTCCGCCACCACCGGATCGTCCTGCTGCTGTGGCTGCTGCTCCTGGGTGCCGGGCTGGCCGCGGTCGGACCGGTGGTGAACCGGCTGGACCGGCAGCCCTGGAGCGTGGCCCCGCACGAATCGGTCCGGGGCAACCGCCTGTTGGACGGCGTCCGGTCCTTCGAAGGGCAGATCGACGCGGTCGTGGCGGGCATGCCGGTGGCCGACCCCCGGTTCCAACGGGAGTTGATGGCCGCGAAGCGTGATCTGTCCGCGGTCCCCGACGTGATCGCGGTGACGGCCCCCACGGCCCCCACCACTCGCTCCGCTCCCTCCGCTCCCTCCACTCCCTCCGTTCCCTCTGCTCCCTCCGACTCCGCCGTTTCCTCCGACGGAGGAGCCGCCCTGCTGTCGGTGCGGCTGGGTCGCGGACTCCCCGATGGCGTACGGCAGAAGGCCGAGGCGGCGGTCGAATCCCGTGTGCGGGACATCGCCCGCTCCGTGCCCGGCGTAGAGGTGACCCTCGGCGGCAGCGACCGCGCGCGGCGCGCGGTGGCCGAACGGTCACTGGCCGACACACGGCGCAGCGAGCTGATCACCCTGCCCGTGACCCTGGCGGTGGTGTACGTACTGTTCGGCGGCTTGGTGGCGGCCTCCGTGCCGGTGTTGGCGGCCGTGTGCACGGTCGGCGCGGGCATGCTCTGGCTGTTGATCCTGTCGCGCTGGTACGACCTCACCTCACCCGCGCTCTCGACGACCACCATGGTGGGGCTGGCCCTGGCCATCGACTATTCGCTGGTGACGGTGGGGCGGTTCAGGGAGGAGAGGGCCGCGGGGCACGACGTCGCGGCTGCGGTGGTGCGGACGATGGCCACGGCAGGGCGCGCGGTCCGGTTCGCCGCGCTCGTCGTCGCGGCCGCGCTCTGCGGGCTGGCCGCCTTCCCGAGCGACTTCTACGCCGCGATCGGCCTGGCCGCGGCGGGGACCGTCGCCCTCTCCCTCGCTGCCGCACTGACCCTGACTCCGGCCCTGTTGGCGGCCTTCCCGAAGCGGATCGGCGCCTGCGCCGCCGCCCGTGGCACCGGCTACGGCGCGTTCGCCCGGCTGGCCCGTTGGACCCGCCGGCACGCGCTTCCGGCCGCCGTCGGCGTCGGGGTGCTGCTGCTCGCGTGTGCCACCCCGTTCCTCCGCGTCCACCTGGTGAGCCCTGTCGGGGAACAGCAGCTCCCACCCGCGGCGGAGGCCCGGCGCTATGCCGACATCGTGGCGGAGCGGTTTCCTCAGCACCGTGCCGATGCGGTGGTGATCGTGGCCCGTACCGACCCGGCCCGGCTTCAGCAGTGGGCGGGCCGCTTCGCGGGTGGCCGGGACGTCGAGGCCGTGGGCGCGGCCACGGCTGCGGGCCCCGGGGTCTCGCTCGTCCGCATGGTGCCGCGGGCCGACTCCGAGGGCGGGCCCGCCGACCGGCTCGTCCAGCGTGTCCGGGCGGATCGCCCGGCCGACTTCCCGGTCTGGGTCACGGGACGCAGCGCCCTCGACATCGACTTCAGGGCCGAGGTCGTCGACCACGCGCCTCGGGCCGCCGCCCTGATCGCGGCGACCACCTTCGTCTTCCTCCTGCTGATGACGGGGTCGGTGCTGCTGCCGCTCAAGGCGATCGCAATGAACACCCTGTCGCTCGGTGCGTCGTTCGGCGCTCTGGTCCTCGTCTTTCAGGACGGCTGGGGCGCCGGGCTGCTCGGAGTGCACACGCTGGGCGGACTGGGCTACTGGCTCCCCGTGGTGGTGTTCGCGCTGGCCTTCGGCCTGTCGATGGACTACGAGGTGTTCCTGCTCTCCCGCATTCAGGAACTCCACGACTCCGGGGTGGACAACGACCTCGCGGTCGAGGTCGGTGTGCAGCGCTCCGCCCGGATCATCAGTTCCTCGGCCGCGCTGATGTGCGTCGTCTTCATCGGATTCGCCACGGGTGAGCTGCTGGTCATGAAACAGCTGGCGATCGCGCTGACCGTTGCCGTCGTCGTCGACGCCACGCTGGTGCGGTGCGTGCTGGTTCCGGCCACGATGACACTGCTTCGCGGCGCCAACTGGTGGGCGCCGCCCGCGCTCCGCCTACGCTTCCGCACGCTGCGGTCCCCCGCTCGGGGTGCCGGGACGATGGACGCCTGACGCCGGCCGACCAGGTCCGTACGGCGGGCGCACGTTCAGCACAACTCGGTGGCGTTCGGCGTGAAGATCAGTAAGGTTCGTGCGCATGGTCTCGGTATTGCAGAACGTGGCGGTTGACTGTGCGGATGCCTACGGGCTGGCCCGGTTCTGGAGCAGTGTGACAGGCCGTCCGCTGCATCCGGATGCCAGGCCGGGTGACCGGGAGACTCAGGTGCTGCTGGCGGAGGGCCCGGTGCTGTACTTCAACCAGGTGCCCGAGGCGAAGACGATCAAGAACCGGATCCATCTGTGTCTGCGCCCCGAGACCTCCCGCGATCGGGAGGTGGACCGGCTGCTGGGCCTCGGTGCCACCTTTGTCGCCGATCACCGAAATCCCGACGGTTCGGGCTGGGCAGTCCTCGCCGATCCCGAGGGCAACGAATTCTGCGTCCTGCGCAGCGACTCGGACCGAGCGACCCCATGAACCCCTGAGGGCTGCATGCACAGCGGGCGGCCGGAGCCGTACCGGTTCGCCGACGATCGCGGCGAGCCCGGGAAAAGCAGATGCCCCCATCAATGGACTCGGGCACGCTGAGCCACTGAGCCGCTGAGCCACTGAGCCAGGAGCCGCCAAGCCGCTGACCTGCACATTCGCGACCCCTTGCACGCCATGGCGCCGCCAACGAAGCGGATGGCGCCGAATATGGCTCCCCAATGGCGCCACGGATGTGCCATTATGGTGCCACGAGGGGCGCACCGTTCGGTTCACGAGCCGCGGGGTGCGCGTTGGGCGGGGTGAGCCATCGGAGGGGTCGGATCATGGAGACAGCGCAGAGCACTCAGCAGGTGGCACCCGGCGCCTTCGCCGCCTTCGCCCGCTTCGTGCTCTGCGGTGGCGGGGTGGGGCTCGCCTCCAGCTTCGCCGTGGCCTCCCTCGGCTCCTGGATCCCTTGGGCCCTGGCCAACGCCCTGATCACCGTGGGCTCCACGCTCCTCTCCACCGAGCTGCACGCCCGCTTCACCTTTGGCGCCGGCGGGCGTGCGACCTGGCGTCAGCATGCGCAGTCGGCCGGGTCCGCGGCGGCCGCGTACGCGGTGACCTGCATGGCGATGTTGCTCCTGCAGCAGCTGGTGGCGACGCCCGGTGCGGTGCTCGAGCAGGTCGTCTACCTGTCGGCTTCGGCGCTCGCCGGTGTCGCGCGGTTCGCGGTGCTGCGACTCGTCGTGTTCGCGCGGAACCGCTCGCAGGGCACGGCTACCGTTCGCACCGCCCATCCCGTCCACGCAACCGTGGCTCGCGCGGCGGCCCCGGCCGGCGCCGCGGCGCTCTGCCGCGCGGCCTGACCCTTCCGCCTGATCCGCCGCGGCCCAGCCGGACAGGACAGCCGGGCTCCCGCATGCTCGCGTGGGTCCTCGGGAACCACCACCCACCGGGGCCGGCCCGTCCGACCCCTGGTGGACGGGCCGGTGGGGAGTGGACGGGTCATGGCCAGTTGGACGGAATGGTGACGTTCACGTCCTGAGTCAGTAACGGTCCCCCGGGAAGGGGATTTCAGCGATTCCGCCGGGCAGAACCGAGTCGTCGACCACGCCATTCAAGCCATGTGAAGGCACACGGGGGCCACCATGCGCACTGCCCGCAAGAGTTGGAAGACCTACGCCCTCGGAGTCGCGGCCGTCGCCGCGCTCCTCTCCTCCGCGGCCTGTGATGCCGGCGGCACGGACAACGGCAAGAGCCCCACCGCCTCCGGCACGCCGGGTGCGACCGGCTCCCCCACCCCGTCCGGCACGCCCAGCACGGCCGGCACCACCCAGCCGAGCGGCGGGGGCACGACCAGCCCCTCGCAGAGCCCGGGTGGCGGAAACACCACCATCGCGGCCTGCAACGACAACGACCTCTCCATCGACACGTCGGGGTGGCGACAGGACTCGGGCCAGCACCTCCTCATCACGGCCACCAACTTCACCGACAAGGCCTGCACCCTCTACCACTACCCGTACGTCCGTTTCGGCACCGACATCGGGGCTCCGCTCAGTCCGACCGAGTCCAAGCCGCGGGCCATCGCCACGATCGGGCCGAAAGAGAAGGCGTACGCGGGCGTGTTCGTCTTCAAAGCGGGTCAGCAGACGAGGACCGTCACGTCGTTCTCCCTCGGCTACCAGGACAGCGCCCTCAACAGCAACAAGGATGTGGCGCCGCTCGACATCAGCTTGTCGGACGAGGTCGGCTCCCTCACGGTCGGGCCCACGCCCCGGGTCACGTACTGGAACACCGACCTCCGGGCGGTCGAGGACTTCCTGTTCAGGTCGGGCAACAGCTAGGCAGTATCTGGCCGTCCCCTTACGGGTCCAGGGTCGTACGCCAGGCCGTATCCAGGGTGGACCGATCGTGCCGAGGAACTCGTTCCGCCAGGGTCCGTCCCAGTCAGGGCACGGGCCGCCCCCGGCGATGGCGTGGTCGGGGCCGCCGCCGTCAGGCGTAGTAGCTGAGGATCACCAGCAGAGCCGTGCATTCCGCGACGAGCTGGACGCAGAGTGCCGCCTGACGCACACGCAGGGCGGGGGCGGGGGCGGCCAGGGCAACGACCAACGCCACGACGGCGATGCCGACGCTCCAGAGGAACAGCCGGCCCGGCAGCCCTCGGGTGCACTGAACCCCGTACGTCACACAGCCCGACACCCGCACGGAGGACAGGAGCAGGATGGCGGCCGCCACGACCGCCCCCGGGAACAAGGCTGCGGACAGGCCTGCCCAGAACCGGGAACGGTCCCTTTCACCGGCCGCCCGCACCGGGGCCGTCGCAGCGGAAGCAGTTGCGTTCATGGCTCCATCCCACACGGACGGCGGGCCCGGTACAGCCGTCCGGGTACTCACCTCGCGGGTGTCGCCCTACTCAGACCGCAGGACGCAGGTCGCAGGCTGCGCGGCTTCCGGGGAAGGCATGGCCCCGCGTCTCCGACGCGGCGACCGATCAGCGGTATGGTGCGGCCCGTGTCCGAGCACCAGCGCGACCTCGTCGGGTACGGCGCCGAGCCGCCGCACGCCGCATGGCCCGGCGGTGCCCGCGTCGCCGTCAGCCTCGTCCTCAACTACGAGGAAGGCGGGGAGCAGAACGTCCTTGAAGGTGACGGCGCATCCGAGGGCTACCTCCACGAGCTCGTCGGTGCGCCGCCCGTGGTCGGCGGGCGCGATCTGAACGTCGAGTCGATGTTCGCCTACGGCTCGCGCGCCGGCTTCTGGCGAATCCATCGCACGCTCGCGGCGCACGGCGCACCGCTGACCGTGTACGCCGTGGGGCAGGCCCTGGAGCGCAACCCGGACGCGGCGCGCGCGATGGGCGCCGCCGGTTGGGAGGTGGCGAGCCACGGCTGGCGCTGGATCGACTATCGCCACGTACCCGAGGACGTCGAGCGCGCCGACATCGCGCGCTCGATCGCCACGATCGAGAGGCTCGTCGGGCGCCGCCCCGTCGGCTGGTACACCGGCCGGACGAGCGCCGACACGCGGCGCCTGGTCGTCGAGGAGGGCGGCTTCCTCTACGACTCCGACGACTACTCGGACGACCTGCCGTTCTACGTCGAGGCCAGCGGGCGCTCGCACCTCGTGGTGCCGTACAGCCTCGACGCGAACGACTTCAAGTTCCTGATCGTCCACGGCTTCACGACCGCCGACGACATGCTCATGTACCTCGTCGACTCGTTCGACACGCTCCATGCCGAAGGCGCCGACCGCCCGCGCATGATGAGCATCGGCCTGCACTGCCGGATCATCGGTCGGCCCGGCCGCATCCGCGCGCTCGACGGGTTCTTGAAGCACGTGGCGCAGCGCGGGGGGACGTGGCTCGCCACGCGCGAACAGATCGCACGTCACTGGCTCTCCACGCACCCGCCCCCGCACTGACCTCACGCCGCCATGACCGGTGGATTGCGGGGGGGGGGTACCGCGGCAGGCCGGTCAGGTGCCTTCGCCGAGGACGGTACGGATCAGCGTCCGCTGGGCGTCCGAGAGGAAGGGGTCCTGAAGGTCGAGCACCTCGTCGTCGACCGTGATCCGGTAGTGATAGCCGTCGGCCACGGGGGCAACGGCCTGTTGCGCGAGTTCCTCCAGCTCCGGCGCGTCCGCGCGGCCCAGGGTGTCGAGGGCGCGGAGCTTCTCGTGTCCGGCGAAGCCTCCGGAGCGGGTGACCGTGATCAGCATGGCTGTTTCTCCCAGTTCGCAGTGGTGTCACGCGGTCTGCACGTCGCAGCCACTCCTGCGGTTGCCCCGAACACCGGCTCGCTGTCACGGAACAGGGGAGCGTCGGTGCGAACGTCCGGAAAGCGCCGCTGCGTGGCCGACCTGTCGTCAGCAGGCCACGGGCAGCGGCGCGTTGTCCATGGCTGCTGAGGTCTCTCGCCGTCCGCGTACGGACCCAGGGGCGGCCGGGAGCCTCCAGCCGCCCCGCCCCGTTCTCCCCGTTGCTCACTCGATGTAGAGGCTCCGGCCGTGCGCGATGGTGACCTGGCCGGCGAAGATCGGGTGCACCACCTCGCCGCCGCAGTTCGGGCCCGTCCACACCCAGGCCGTCCCGCTGGTGTAGTTGGAGACCTGCGACGGGGCGAAGTCTCCCAGGGGGAAGCATCCGCTCGGGTCTCGGTTCGGGGCGCCGTCGATGAACAGGATCCCCTGAGCCGCCTGTGCCGTGCCTGGGGTCGCCAGCGCCAGCATCGCGGCCGCCGCGCACGCCCCGAGCAGCCTTGCCGTACGTCGCATCATTCGCCTACCTCGTTTCTCTCCCCCGACCAGGTGTCATGACTGAGAGTAGGGAGTCAGTGACGTTCCGTGGTACGGCGTGCGGTAGTGAAGGAGGGGCGCGTGGATCTTCAGGAAGCGGCGACACGTTCGTCAACAGCGCGCCACGCCGCGCACTTACGCGTGAGGGTGACGGCTTTCACCTGGTCGGGCCAATGGCGGGCGGCCGACTGCCGCGAATGGCCCAGCATCCGCGCACCGGACGTGCCGCGCGTCTGATGAGATGCCTAACGTCGCTGGCAGACACATGGTTCGGTTCACGACGCGTGTGGAGGTGTCATGTCCCATCGAGGCCGCTGGCTGGCAGGCGCCTGCGCAACCCTGGTCGCTGTCGGCCTGCTCGTCACCGGAGGCGCCGTGGCCACGCCGCCGGAAGAGAAGTCCGGCAGCAGCCCCGAGTCCGAGGTCGCCGTGGGCGCCTATCTCCACTACGGCTCGCCCGGGGTCGACAGGATGCAGGGGCTCTCTCGCTGGCTCGGGGGTTCCGAGCTGCGCGCCGGGCACACCTACCTGCCCGGCGACACCTGGTCGAACATCGAGGGGGCACCCGACTCCTTGCACACCTGGGCCGCGTGGCGCAGGGCGCGAGCGGATCGGCTGTTCGTCCTGAACGTGCCCATGCTGGAGCGCAACGAGGCCGGCGTCCCCGACGGCCGGGTCGCCGAGCTGCTCCGCTCCGGTGCGCGGGGTCAGTACGACCACCACTTCCGTCGGCTGGCCGAGCGCCTGGTCGGCCTCGGGGTGCCGGACACGGTGATCGTGCTCGGCTGGGAGATGAACGGCTTCAACTACACCCACCGGTGCCGGCCCGATCCCGAGAGCTGGAAGGAGTACTGGCGGCGCATCGTGGCTGCCATGCGCTCCGTGGAGGGGCAGGATTTCCGGTTCGACTTCGCCCCCAACCGCGGCGGCGATGCGATCGCCTGGACCAGGTGCTACCCCGGCGACGACGTGGTCGACGTCATCGGCATGGACAGCTACGACCAGCCGCCGGGCGATTCCTTCGAAGAGCAGGTCACGCAGCCCTACGGACTCCAGCAGCAGGTCGACTTCGCGCGGGCGCACGGAAAGCAGATCTCGTACCCCGAATGGGGGCTGTTCCGGAACGGCGACAACCCCGAATACATGCGGGACATGCTGGCATGGATCGCCGACCACAAACCGCTCTACCAGAGCATTACCGACTACTGCCCGCACGGTGTGTGGCAGTGCGGGCAGAACCCGCGCTCCGCACAGGTGTTCCGGGATTTCCTGTCCACCAAACAGGGCCGCGGTCGCTCCTCCGGCTTCGACCGTGAGGACGACAGGGTTCGGCCGGAACCGTAGAGCACGCCCACCCGAGTCCCCGCGGCGGCCCTCACCGTCGATCCACCGTCAGCGCGGACCGTACGAGGGCCGGCCCAGCCGGGGTCAGTCGGTTGTACCGATGACACTGCGAGCGGCAAGGCGGAAGTCCTTCACTGCCTGGTAGAGGGTTCGCTCCCGTTCGGCGGCTAGGGCGCTGTCCTCCGCCTTTCCGGTGGCATTTCCCGCGTGGGCGTTCTCGGCCATCCGTCGCATCACCTGCGAGAGATCGCCGGAGGCGTCGGCAACGCGCTCCGCGACGTCCGCGAGGGATGCCGGCCCTTCGAGGATGACCACTTCGCAGGCGCGGTGGACTTCGCGGGCCAGGGTGACGAAGCGGCCTATCTTCTCGTCGATGTCGGGCAGGTCGGGTTGGTCTGAACGCAGCGCTTCGAGGACGGCGTCCATGGCGAGGTCGCGGTCGTGGAGGGCGCTGAGGTAACCGGCATAGGCTTCGCGGCGATGCTGGCGGCTCCATTGGGCGTGCTGCGACCGTGCCTGGGCACGGGCGTTGACGATCGCGGCCCCGAGAGTGGTGGCGGAACCGACGGCGGCGCCCAACAGCGCGGCGAGTCCTGAGTCCATGGACCCAGTCTGCCGTTCCTGTCGTCCACCCCTTCGGCCGGGGCCCCATGCCCCGCTCGCGGTGACCGGGGCGACTTCACGCGCGCGAGCCTCCTGGCCGGCGGTCGAACCGGCTGTCGGCCTGGCGCAGTTGCCGGCCGAGGGAGGTGAGGGTGGCGGGTTCGGCCTACGCCTGCGTGCGGCGGGCGTAGGCGCGGGCAGCGCGGGCCCGGTCGCCGCAGCGCGTGGAGCACCAGTGGCGCCGGCCGTGCCGGAGGAGGTAGCGGGTGCAGGGGGTGGAGCCGCAGGCGGTGAGGCGTTCGACGTCGGGGCCGGTGAGTAGGTCGGCCGCGTTGGCCGCGAGTACGGCGAGGGCGTGCTCGACGATCTGGGTGACGGGGTGGGCCGCCTCGCGGTACAGGCCGCGGGCCGGGTCCCAGTGGAGCAGGGAGGCGGCGGGGGCTCGGGTGAGCGCATTGTTGACGGCGGCCAGCGCGGCGGCCGGCGCGGGCAGTCCGGCGACGTGGGCGGCGAGCAGCGCGCGGACCTGTTCGCGCAGGGAGCGCAGCAGGGTGGCGCACATCTCCGCCAAGCCGGTGTCGACCGGAGCGAGGCCTCTGTCGACGAGCCACTGCTCTGCGGCGGCGGGGGTGCCGAGGAGATCGACGGAGTGCCCGCCGGGCAGGGAGATGGCGCTGTTGGCGAGGTCGAGGGCGGGGTACTGCTCGGCACCGGGCGCGGGCGGCAGCGGCTCGACGGTCACGATCTCTTCCATGGCTCTCATGGTACAACTCGCACTCTTCCGTGATTCTCACGTTAGAGCTTGCATTCATCCGTGAGAAGCATCTACGGTGATCACGGATGCACCACTCCCTATCCGTGAGGATGCTTCATGTCTGCCACCGGCACCACCGCCCTCGAGCAGTTCCCCGTCCGCGTCTTCGGCGGCCCCACCGCCCTTTTCGAGTACGGCGGTCTGCGGTTCCTGACCGACCCGACCTTCGATGCCCCCGGCGACTACCAGGTGCCCGGCGGCTCACTCCTGGTCAAGACCGCACCCGCCACCGGCACCCCCGCTGACCTGGGCCGTATCGACGTGGTCCTGCTCTCCCACGACGAGCACGCCGACAACCTCGACACCTCCGGCCGGGCCCTGCTCGCCGACGTCCCCCTCACCCTCACCACCCCCGGCGGCGGAGAGCGTCTGGGAGGCAAGGCCAAGGGGCTGGCCGACTGGGAGTCCGTCGAGCTGGACCGCCCCGGCGGCGGCACCGTCACCGTCACGGGCGTGCCCGCACTCCACGGCCCCGGGCCGCGCGAGGAGGTCGAGCCGATCACCGGCCAGGTCGTCGGATTCGTCCTGACCGGCGAGGGTCTGCCCACCGTCTACGTCAGCGGCGACAACGCCTCGCTCGACGTGGTCAAGGAGATCGCCGCCCGCTTCACCCCCGTGGACACCGCCATACTCTTCGCCGGTGCTCCCCGCTTCCCCGTCCTCTTCGACGGCGAACCGCTCGTCCTGAGCAGCGCCCAGGCAGCCGAAGCCGCCGAGATCCTCGGCGCCCGCCGGGTCGTCCCCGTCCACTACGACAGCTGGGCCCACTTCACCGAGGGCCGCGACGAGTTGGTCGCCGCCTTCTCCGCCGCCGGGCTGGCCGACCGCCTGGACCTGGGCAACCGGGGCTGACCGACACCCGGCCACGGGCCACGGGCCTCTGGCCACGAGCCGCTGACCTCTGGCCAGGGCGGCGGGGTCCGTCAGCCGCAGTGGGGACCTGCGGCTGACGGACGTCTTCCCGGCCCCGCCGGCCCGGCTACGCGGCGCCCGTCATACGGGCGAACACCACCACGTTGCTGTCGTAGTAGTGCTTCTTGGGGTCGAAGTCCCCGCCGCAGGTGACCAGGCGGAGGCCCGCGTGGTCGAGGTTCTTGTAGACCTCCAGCGTGGGGAACTCGGCCTTCGGGTACTCGGCGACCCGGTCCACGGTGAACGTGACCGTCTTGCCGTCCCGCCGGGCCACCTTGATGGTGTCACCGGCCTTCATCGTCTTCAGCTTCTCGAACACGGCGGATGCTCCGTTCCACGTGACATGACCGGCGATCACGGCCGGCCCTTGCGAACCGGGGGTCGGCCCCGGCTCGTACCAGCCCGCGAGCGCGGGGTCCTTCGGGGTCTGCATGGTGCCGTCCGCGTTCTGCCGGAGCGTCTCCAGGGAACTGGACAGGCCGAGCGAGGGGATCGTGATCTTCTGCGGCTCCGACCGGGCGAGGGCGGGCTCGGCCTGGCCCGCACCACCCGTACCCGTACCGCTCTGTGATCCGTCCGCAGGTGCCGCGGGCTTGCCACCGCCAGGCGCGGCGCCCGCGGCGGACGGCGCCCCGCTCTGGAGGGTCTGCCCCGCCGGGGCGGGGGGCTTCGCCGTGTCCTGGCCGGAGCACCCCGCGAGGAGCAGCCCGGCGAGGGCGGCGGCTGCCAGGGGACCTGCGGTCCGGCGGCGGAACCGAGCGATGGAGACTGCGGGTGCGGGTGCGGAGGGCGTAGGAGCCGGCTTCACGCGCCGCCCCCGGTGGTCTTCCTGCGGACGGGGACGGCCACGGCCCGCCTCGTTGCGACCGCGACCGCACCGGCCACCATCGCGAGTACGGTGATCGCCGCGCCGTCGCGCATCGTCACCGGCGCCGCCGCGTGCTGCGTGGAACCTCCGCCGGTCTCGATGCCGCCGACCGGGATGGACCCCACGGCCGCGCCCTTGACCTCTCCGCAGTTGGTCGGAGCCGTGGCCTCCTGAGGCAGCTTGGGGTCGAGCTCACTCTTGCCGGCCCCCTCGAAGTCGTACTTCTTGTTCTTGTTGCGGTCGATGCCGTGCTGCACGACGTGCAGGTCCTTGATGTGGTCGACCACGTCCTGACCGACGGTGATCGTCCGCTTGTAGGAGACCTTGCCCTGCTTGTCGGCGACGGGCATGCGGTCCACGGCGAGACCGCTGGTGGCCTTGGTGTCCCCGCCCGTGGTGAGGGAGATGTTGATGTCGCCGTAGTCGTGCGTGGCCTCGGTGTTGCTGAGGACGCCGTCCTTGTCGGTGTCGTCGGTTGCGTCCGGGCAGTGGAAGTCGTGGCCCTTCGTCGAGCCGTGCAGGTGCTGGGCCGACGGCTGGCCGGGCACCATGCCCTTGGACTCGATTTGTACGGTGAGTTGGTTTCCCTTGAGGCTGAGCATGACCGTACCGCTGGAGCCCGAATCGTTCAGCTGCGCCAGGTCGATCTGGTACGCCTTTCCGCCCTCCGCGAGAGCTGGTCCGGAAAGGCCGAGGGTGAGGAACACGGCGGCGGGTACGGCAGCGAGAACCACGAGGCGACCGGTGCGCTTGACTATCACTTTCGCTCCTGTTCCGTGGATCCCCAGGGCGGGAATCGCAGGTCGTACGGGGTGGAGGAGACACCCCCTTATGAGGGGACTCGCTCCTTCTTCGGTGCCCCAACTCCCGCAGGCTGGTGCCTATGTGAGGTACTTCAGACGACGGCCGCGGCTGACAGCCGCCCACCGGTCATCCAGATGCATGACATCGCATCGGTCAGGGCAGGGAATCGGGCAGCCTCGCAGAGCATTTCCGAGAGCACGAGAATTCCGTGTGCGGTGCACTTCGGATCCCGGTTCCGATGCAACCAGACCACCGCGTCGCTCAAGGGGCGGCGCCCCAGGAGGATCCCCGAACGCCGCACGTCGGCGGCCGACTCCAGGTCGGAGCGGCCGCCGCCGAACGGCAGGGCCTGCGTCCGGCGGATTCCGGGTGGCGCGGCCGAGTCCCGCACGTGGCGGACGTACGCTTCCGGCGGCGCCTGCCCGTTCTCGAAGGTGTTGCGGAATCCGACGATGCGAAGGCCCGCGTTCTGCAGGCGGAGCTCGATGTAGAGCTCGATGAACAAACCTCGAAGCTGAATGCGCACGGGGAGGTGGGGCATTCCCCCCTCCCCGCGCCCGGCCCTGCTGAATGCGCCCTGAGCATCTTCCGCCCTCGACCGGATGGTCGACGTCAGGACCCGATACTCGTCCACCGATGCGTACGCCGGGGAAAACGACACGGGTTTCAGCATGGCCGCCCGTATCAGGTGAAGGAGCCGGAACTCGGGCCCCTCGGAAGTAATCTGACCGCAATCGGTTCGATTCTGCTGCACTCACGCATGCACATCCACCGCCTTCGACATCATTCCGATCGCCGACGGGGTGTCATGGTCCCCATCGCCGGGTTCGGTTCGGTTGGGACCTTTGTAGTCCTCCTGGCGGCGGCAGAACGAATACTTGGCCTCTCGTGCTAAGAAATCGGCGCGCGATCCCGACGACCGGAGGCCGACCTTCCCCCCTCAACGAGCCGTACCACACCACGAATTGGCAGCCCAGCCCAGCACTCAGCACCTGAGACCGCCCGCTGTGTCCGTGCCCGCCTGCGACTGTGCGAATGCGTCAAAGTCAGGGACGACCTTGCCCTCAGGGGCGCCGAGGGGCCGGCGGCGTCACCAGCTCGGCGCGTTGATGCGGTACTCGACGGGGGAATCTCCGCGCATGGACTTTGCCAGCTCGGCGACGTGTTCTGCCTGGGGCGCGGACAGGCGTCGGAGCTCCCACAGCACCGCTGCGGCGTCCACCGCCTCCGGAGCCGGAGGCCCGGGCACCTCCGGCAGGAGGACGCCTGTCAGCCCGGCCAGTTCGCGGGCTTCGAGCCCCAGCAGCGCGGCGAAGTCCGTCACCAGGCGGGCCGTCAGCTCCGAGCGACCATCACCGATCACGGTGTAGGTGGCTGCCGACAGGTACGTGGGCGTCACGACCGCCATGGCGTGCGCCAGGCCCGACCTGGACAGGTTGCGGTACCAGAACATGCGAATCAGCGCACCGCACGGACCATCCGCCAGCGGCTCGGGTTCCTTCGGGACGAAGGGCGAACGGCGCTTCTCCTGCGGCAGTGCGCGGATGGACTGCAGGAGTTCGCTCCGTCCCGCCGCCGGGAGGTGGACCGCATCCATCACGATGTACGCGACCCACGGGGTGGCCGCGGCGTCCAACGGCGCCAAGTCGTCCGGGACTTCCCACCCCGCGAGGATCAACAGGTCGGCGGCGTGGAGACCCAGCGCGGTCGCGAGCCGTCGGAGCAGGCCCTCGCTGGGGGTTTCCCGTGCGAGCACGCCTCGGATCTCGTCCGCCGTCACCCCGGCGCGGTCGGCCAGCTCCGGCACGCCGACTCCCCTGTGGTCCAGTAACCACGCCAGCATCGAGCTGAAATTCGAGGACTCTGTCATGCGCACAGCCTAAGCAGCAGCGCACGCGAAAGGCGGCAGCGCGACGATGCCGCTGATCACCCACCCGGTGCGCCGGCCACGCCCGCGGCGCGATTGGATGGGCCGTGAACGACGAAGGGAGGGTGAGCAATGGCGTTGCATCCCGAGGGCATCTTCACCAGCGGACCGATCGCACATCTCGTCGCGCTCGCCGCGGATGGGCCCGATCCGCTGGAGTGGGAGGTGCTGCGGCTCGCGCGGGTCACCCGGAGCGATCACTGGGACGCGGCCTGGCGGCACACCGCGCAGCCGCTCGCTTCCCAACTTGATTACATGGCAACGGCGTTCAGCGAGGCATTCTTCGCGACCTGCCCGCAGGACACCCGCCGCGCATGGACAGCGGCCGCCGGGACCAAGAGCATGCCCGAGTTCATGACGGAGCTCGCGATGCTGATCCGGCTGGCGGACCGGCAGTGGCCCGCCGGATACGAGGACGTCCCGCTCGCCCAGTGGGAAGTGCGGTCCCAGTTCCCCCTGTTGCTCGAGCTGGACTCCTGGTCGTACGACGAAGAGCACGGCTCGTACGAGGAGAGCCTGCTGGCCTTCATCGAGGCCGAACACCCCTTCTGCTTCTACGAGCTGCTCCCCCGCCTCACCCAGGCACTGGAGGTGCGGACGCTCAGCACGCAGTCCGACGCCTTCGCCGCGTCCTTCCGAACCCTCCAGCCGGCCGCGACGCCGGAGGTCCTCGACACCCTCGCCCGGGTGTCGTTCACCCACCTGACGGAGCACCATGGCTGACCATCCGGAACCGCACACCACCCTCCACGACCAGCCGTTCCCCGAACTGCTCGGACTCGCGTGCCAGGCGGTGACCAGCGCCGATGGCCGGTGGATCGCGGTCAGTTCGGTGACACACCAGCAGAGCCGGATCGCCGTCTACCGCGTCGCCGACCTGTCGTGCGCCCACCTGCTGACCTTCACGATGGAATCCGAGTCGATGGCGTTCCACCCCACGCTGCCCCTGCTCGCCATCGCCCTCGACAACGGCGAAGAGTACGGCCGGGAAGGAGGTCTCACCCTGCTCGAGGCCGATACGGGCCACCGCGTCGATTTCACCGACCCGGCCTGGGGCATCGAGCCGGTCCGCTGGCTGGACGACCGCACCCTCGAACTCACCTTCTTCGCCCTGGACCACGGCGAGGACACCCTGATGACCCGGGCGACCGTCGTACGCGAGAACTGGCGCGGCCTCGCCCCCGACGCCCTCGACCTGACCGGCCTCGACCGGACACCTCACGGTCCCGAGGACCCGGGGACGTACGACGACGTACCGCCCGCGCTGCCGCTGCTGCGCGCCCTCGCCGAACGGGCCGGACGCCGTTACGACGCGCGGGGCGGGGTCCGGGCCGTGGCCGGGCTCGGCGACGGCCGGGTGCTCGCCACCCGTAAGCACGTGGCGGTGGAGTGCTGGGCCGCGGACGGATCGGCGCTGTGGAGCGTGCCGGCGCCGTCGGCGAGCCCCGGCACCCGGATCGAGGTGGCCGCCGACGAGCGGACCGTACGCGTGGCCGTCGCCGGTCCCGACCGCCGCGCCCGGACCGACTTCCTGCTCGTCGACACGGCCGACGGCAACGTCCTCGACCAGCACGCGGTGCCGTTCTCCGCCACGATGTCCACGCGTACGGACGGGGTCTGGGCCATCCGGGACACGTACGACCGCTGCTTCGGGAGCGAGCCGCCCGCCCCGCCCAACACACGGATCTTCGCCGCCGACGACAACCCGATCGGATCGGTCCACGTGCCGGACCGGTACGACCTCGTCCCGCTCGACGCCCGCCGGTGCCCCGAGCTGCTGTACGTGCGGAAGGGGCGGCGGGACGTCGTCGCCCTCGCCCCGGACGGCGCGGCCGAGAGCGTGCTCTTCACCGTCGACGCGCCGCTCGGCCGGGCGGTGTACGCGTCCGATGGCGCCGGCCCCGCTCTGCTGCACGGGCGGACGGAGCTCGTCCGCCGGGCCTTCCCGTCCGGTGAGGTCCTCTGGAGTCGGCCGATGGAATCCGAGGTCATCGACCTCGACACGCGCGCCGGGGTCCTGTACGCCCTGTGCGCCGACGGCAGCCTCGTCTGCGTGGACGCGACCGACGGGGCGCTCCTCAGCCGGCGTCCCCTGCCCCCGTACGGACCGCTCTCGCTGCACGCCGCTCCCGACGGCACGGTCCTCGTCGGCACCGCCGCCGGTCAGATCCTGCGCCGCCGCCCGGACGGGTCCGAGCAATCCGGTTCGCTGTAATCCGCTTCGGGGCACGCCGGGGTGCCCAGTAGCATCCCCGGATGCCGAACATCGAGACCTTGACGCCCGCGGCCGGGCGAACCGACTCCGCCGGACTGCGCGCGTACGACCCAGACCTGCTCGCGCGGTGCGCCGTCGACGGTGCGCAGCCCTGGTGGCGCCGAACGGCCTGTGTGGAGGCGCTGGTCGGCCGGGTGCCGCAGGCGCGGGTCGGTGAACTGCTCGCGTGCGTCCGCGACACCTACGACTCCGGGACGGTCCGCAAGGCGCTGTTGGACCTCCTCTCGGACCGGGTCGAGCTCCTCCCCTGGCTTCGGCACGAGGACCGGCGGCGCGAGGAGGCGTACGGCATGCGGGAGGCGGTCCTCCGGGCACGCGGGGCCCTCGGGGACCGCACGGCGGCGGCCGAGTTCGCGACCCTCGCCTTCAGCCACTGGCGGACCAGGCGGGCGGTCGGGGAGGCCGGACTGGATGCGCTCATGGACCGGCACGGGGTGGAAGCGGTGCTCTCCGAGCTCGGAGACGGGCGACCGGAGGACCGGGCCGTCGCCGTACGCGTGCGGGACCGCGCCGGCGAGGACGTCACCGACGCACTCGCCGACCCGGACCCGCAGGTGGCCCACCTCGCGCAGTCGCTGCTGACCTGCCCGGACCGGCTCCGCGCCCACCTCGCCGAGGCTCCGACGGAGGACGCCGCGCTGTGGGCCGCGTACGCGCTGCACCGGCTGACCGGTGACGTGGCGCAGACCCGGGCCGCCTACGAGGCGCTCGGGCGCCCCCGGGTGGAGGTCGACGGCCTGGACGAGGAGATCCGCCGTGCGATCGTGCACGAGTACGGGCACGAGTGCGAGAAGCAGAGCGACCCGCGCTGGCGGATCGAGGCCCTGTGCACCGAGCCGCCCCGACCGCCGGACGAGGAGCGGCAGCTGGCCCTGGCCACGGCCGCGCTGACGGCGGCGGGGCTGGCTCCCCGTACGCCGCTCTCCTGCGGCGATGCCAACCGGCAGGGCGGCGGCACGTACCACGTGATCGGGTACGGGGATGGCGGCAGGAGCGAGGTCTTCATCAGCACGCTGGGGCGGTTCGCCGGCGACCACGAGGACGATCCCGCCGCTCGCGCCGCCCTCGAGGCGGCCGGCTTCCGCTGGATCGACGGGCCCACCGGGTCGATCCGCGTCACCGGCCTCGGCGTCTACTACTTCGGGGCGCGCGAACCGCTCGACGTACACACGCTGCTGTTCTACTGGCAGGACTGAGGTCGGGCCAGCCGTCCTGTGGTCCCGGGCACTGCCACGGTTCGGCTCCTACCGGGCGGTGGTCTCCTTCACCGCCCATGCCACGTACTCCTCCGAGGCCGCGAGGGTCGGCAGCACGATCCACTGCGGCACGTCGTAAGGGTGGCGCTCGTGCACCCACGCCGCCAGCGCGGCGACCTTCTCCGTGGTCGTCTGGAAGGAGACCCGGTACCCCCGCTCGTGCTGCAGGGCGTCGTTCCGCCAGGAGAAGGTGGTCATCCGCGCGTCGATGTGCGCACCGGCCGCCAGCCGGGCCTCCACCGCGCTCCGCGCCATCTGGTACGCCTTCTCCTCGTCGTCCAGGGTCGTCTGTGCGATCACGATGCCGGCCACGCCGGTCCTCCTTGCTCGGGTTCCACCGACCCTACCCACGGCCGGCGCCGAGGAGGTCGTTTCCTCATGGCCGGCTCACTGTGCGGTCACGCTCGTGTGCGTCCCGCGGAAATCCGGCACCCCTGGCACTGTCGGAGGCGGCTGCTAGCCTCCGGCGGTTGATTTCACAGACCGGGGAATGGGGGGACCAGCCGTGCACGAACGCACAGTGGACCAGATCCTGAGCGAGAGCTGGGAGAGCTACGCACAGGAGGCGCTCGCGAGTGCCGATGAGCACTACGCCGGCCGGGACCAGGTCGCCGAACTCTTCGGCGAGCCCGATCCGTTCGAAGAGGTCGTCGCCCCCTTCGGCGCTCGGTGGCCCGGGCTGGCAGCCGTGCCGGCCGGGCGCTGGGCGGACGCCGAGCAGGTGGCGGCGCAGGTGCTCGCCGACCTGACGGGGGACGACGCCGACGTCGAGGCCGAGGCCTGGGAGCCGTACCTCCTGGACAGGACGTACCGAAGCGGGGACTTGCCCGTGCTGGCCGCAGAGCGCGGCCTCGAGGGCGCGGGCTGTTGGCCGTACGGGATGGACGAGATGTGCGCGGTCCTGCGGTCCTGGGAGGAGCGTTTCGGTACACGGCTGGTGGGGCTGGGGGACGACCGCGTGATCCTCTCGGTGGCGGCACCCGTGAGAACGACGGGTGAAGCCGAGGCCATCGCCGCCGAGCACTTCGCGTTCTCTTCCGACAACATCACCCAGGGCTACGACGAGACCCTCCACGCCTACGCGGCCAACCAGATCGTGGGCAGGCAGGTGTGGTGCTTCTGGTGGGACTAGCGGAATCGGCGGCGGTACGTCGCGGACCCGGGACGGTGCTGGGCGCAGGCGCCGTAGCTTCTGCGGCCCGCCGCGTTTCTCCGCCACGGCCGCGCAGGCCGCGCAGGGCCGGTAGTGACATTTCGCCACCAACTACCTGGGCCAGTTCGCGCTCGCCTGCGCCTGCGCCTGCGTGGACCGGATCGCCGTCGTCAGTTCCACCGGTCACCGGCAGCGCCCTCGTGTGGGGCGACGTCCACTTCGCCTTCCGCGCTGCGACCCGTGGCCCGCTGCACCGTGGACCCGGCGCATGCCCAGCGGCTGTGGCGGCTCGCCCGGGAATGGCTCGCGCACGCCGACTGACACGGAGGCGCACTCTTATTGCCTCGCAGCCGTGATCGAAACCCCCGACCGGCCGACGAAGAGATCACATTCAAGTGGCATATTTGAGACAGGGCAAAGACGTTATCCGCTCGTTATAAACTCGGGGGTGCGGCGGAAATGTCAGTATTTGTCGTAGGAATACGAGCCCCTCACCGGCGTTCCACACCCCCGGAAGGCGCCAGCAAATAGCACGGGCCACGCCCGTTCCGTAACCCCTTCAGGCCATGCAATTTGATCGAGTGCTGGGTAACTTCGGCCCGCATGACTGCTCATGCAGAACTAGCCCGTTACCGGAAGACCCCGCCGCCCACCCCCTCCTCCGCTCCGACCGCCTCGACCACGTACATCGACCGCCCCCGGCCGGGTGACGGCCCCCTGCTGTGGCGCCTGGCCCGCGACTCCGGGGCGCTGGACCTCAACTCGGCCTACAGCTACCTCCTCTGGTGCCGTGACTTCGCCGGAACCTCCGCGGTGGCCCGCGACTCGTCCGGGCGCGCCGTCGGATTCGTCAGCGGATACCTGCGGCCCGACAGTCCCGGAACCCTCCTCGTCTGGCAGGTCGCCGTCGACGAATCCGTCCGCGGCCTGGGAGTCGCCGGGGCCATGCTCGACGGCCTCTCCGCCCGCGTGGCGGCAGAACACGGACTGAGCTCCCTGGAGGCCACCGTCTCCCCCGGGAACCTCGCGTCGGAGCGGCTCTTCGCCTCGTACGCCGAACGGCACGGCGCCACGCTCACGCGCGAAGTGCTGTTCGCCGCGGAAGAGTTCCCGGAGGGCGGGCACGCCCCGGAGGTCCTGCACCGCATCGGGCCCCTCCACTTCTGAATCCCGGTCCGTCCCTTCCCGTTCCGGGCCGCCACCCCGAACACCCCGTACCGAACACCCCCACACCCATTGGAGAGTTGCCTTGACCATGACCGAGCCGGTCCTGTCCGTATTCGAGACCGTGGAGTCCGAGGTGCGCAGCTACTGCCGCGCCTGGCCCGTCGTCTTCGAGCGCGCCACGGGAAGCCGGCTGTACGACGAACACGGACGCGGCTACCTGGACTTCTTCGCAGGCGCCGGGTCCCTGAACTACGGCCACAACAACCCCGTCCTCAAGCGGGCCCTGCTCGACTACCTGGAGCGGGACGGCATCACGCACGCGCTCGACATGGCGACGACCGCCAAGAGGTCCTTCCTCGAAACCTTCCGGTCCCACGTCCTGGAACCCCGCGCTCTGCCCTACAAGGTGATGTTCCCGGGGCCGACCGGCACCAACGCCGTCGAAGCGGCGCTCAAGCTGGCGCGCAAGGCCAAGGGCCGCGAGTCGGTCGTCTCCTTCACCAACGCCTTCCACGGCATGTCGCTCGGCTCCCTCGCGGTCACGGGCAACGCCTTCAAACGGGCCGGCGCCGGCATTCCCCTGGTCCACGGCACGCCGATGCCGTTCGACAACTACTTCGGCGGCCAGACCCCCGACTTCCTCTGGTTCGAGCGCCTGCTGGAGGACCAGGGCTCCGGACTGAACCATCCGGCGGCGGTCATCGTCGAGACGATCCAGGGCGAGGGTGGGGTCAACGTGGCGCGCGCGGAATGGCTCCGCGCCCTCGCGGACCTGTGCAGGCGCCGCGACATGCTGCTGATCGTCGACGACGTCCAGATGGGCTGCGGGCGGACCGGCGAGTTCTTCTCCTTCGAGGAAGCGGGCATCACCCCCGACATCGTCACCCTGTCCAAGTCCATCAGCGGCTACGGGCTCCCCATGTCCCTGTGCCTGTTCAAGCCCGAACTGGACCTGTGGGAGCCGGGCGAGCACAACGGCACCTTCCGCGGCAACAACCCGGCCTTCGTCACCGCGACCACGGCCCTGGAGACCTACTGGGGCGACAACACCCTGCGCGAGCAGACCCTCGCCCAGGGCGCGCGCATCGAGAGCGCGCTGGGCGAGCTGTGCGCCGAACACGGCCGGCTGGGTGCGACGCACCGGGGCCGCGGACTGGTCTGGGGCATCGAGTTCGCGCAGAAGGAGCGCGCCGCGGAGGTGTGCCGGAGGGCCTTCGGGCACGGTCTCCTCGTCGAGACCTCGGGCCCCGAGGGCGAGGTCGTGAAGCTGCTCCCGCCGCTCACCGTGACCGGCGACGAACTCGACGAGGGCCTCGGCATCCTGGCCCGCTCCGTCCGCGAGACCGCCTGACGGCCTGACTGCCTGACCGGGCACCCCCGTACCACGTACCACGTACGCACCACGAAGGGCACCACCATGATCGTCCGCTCGTTCCGGGACATCGAGGGAACCGACCGCCACGTCAGGGCGGCATCGGGCACCTGGGAGAGCAAGCGCATCGTCCTGGCCAAGGAACGCGTGGGCTTCTCGCTGCACGAGACCGTCCTGTACGCCGGCACCGAGACGTCCATGTGGTACGCGAACCACGTGGAGGCCGTGGTCTGCACGCAGGGCGAGGCCGAACTCAAGGACGAGGAGACCGGCCTGACCTACACGATCACGCCGGGAACCATGTACCTCCTCGACGGCCACGAACGGCACACCCTTCGCGTGAAGCAGGAGTTCCGCTGCCTGTGCGTCTTCAACCCGCCCGTGACCGGGCGGGAGGACCACGACGAGAACGGCGTGTATCCGCTGCTCACCGAACCCGACCAGCAGAGCTGACGTACCCGAACACGCAGAGAGGAGAGGCAGGCACCACCATGACCTACGCATCCACCCGCACTGTGCACGACCTGTATCCGACCCGGGGCTCCGAGGAGGTGCTCACCGGCCGCGTGGACCCCGTCGTCTGGTCCGAGCCCGGCACGCCGGGCCCGATGTGGGCCCACGAGCTGGAGAGCTTCGAGCGCGACGGCTTCCTGTCCGTGGACGAACTCATCACGCCCGACGAGGTGGACGTCTACCGGGACGAGATGGACCGGCTGCTCCGTGACCCGTCGACGCTGGCCGACGAGCGGTCCATCGTGGAGCCGAAGTCCCGCGAAGTACGCTCCGTCTTCGAAGTCCACCGGATCAGCGAGGTGTTCGCGGCACTCGCCGCCGATCCGCGCGTCGTGGGGCGCGCGCAGCAGATCCTGGGCTCCGAGGTGTACGTGCACCAGTCCCGGATCAACGTGAAGCCCGGGTTCGGCGCCAGCGGCTTCTACTGGCACTCCGACTTCGAGACGTGGCACGCCGAGGACGGTCTGCCGCACATGCGCACCGTGTCGGTGTCCATCGCGCTGACGCCGAACCACACCACCAACGGCGGCCTGATGATCATGCCCGGCTCCCACCGGAGCTTCCTGGGATGCGCGGGTGCGACGCCGAAGGACAACTACAAGAAGTCCCTCCAGATGCAGGACGCCGGCACCCCGTCGGACGAGGCGCTGACCAAGTTCGCCTCGGCCTGTGGCATCAAGCTCTTCACCGGCAAGGCGGGCTCGGCCACATGGTTCGACTGCAACGCGATGCACGGCTCGGGTGACAACATCACGCCCTTCCCGCGCAGCAACGTCTTCCTCGTCTTCAACAGCGTCGAGAACCGCCCGTCGAAGCCCTTCGCCGCGCCGGTGCGCCGTCCCGGGTACATCGCGTCGCAGGACTTCACCCCCGTGGGCTGACGCGTCCGCACGACGTGGACGGGCCGCGCCGGGCCCGTCCACGTCCGCCGTGCTGCGCCGGGCCGTGCCGCGCCGGGCTGTGTGACCGTGGAGAGCGTACTGCTGTGGGCGCCGTCAGCGTTCCCGTTGCAGGGAGCGCAGTCGTTCGGCCACGTCGTAGACGGTCAGGCGCAGTGCGCGGATGTCGTTGATCAGGTCGCGCCATGGTTCGAAGGCGGTGTCCACGTCGTGGCCGGAGGCCCTGATGTAGGCCACCGCCACGCCGTAGCCGAAGTACTCGTTCCTGGCCGGCAGCGGCCTCAGGAGCACGATCTGCTCCAGCAGCGCCGCCGACCGCCAGTACGCGTCGGGCTCGTCGGTCGCCCACGCCGGGGTGTTCACGCGATGGCGCGCGACCGCGGCCACCAGACCCGAGTAGTCCCGCACTCCCAGCTCGTTGCCGAGGAGCTCCTCCTGCCGGTCCAGGAGCCAGCGGAGGTCGATGTGCAGCTGCAAGATCAGGCCGCCCGGTGGGCGCTCGCGGACGACGGCAGCCCGCCGAACTCACGGTCGAACGCCTCCGCGATGCCCGGCTGGCCGACCGCTTCGCGGAACGCGGCGGTCGCCCGGCCCAGGGCGAGCTGGTTCTCCTGCTCGATGGCCAGCTCCGCCAGATAGGCGCGCACGCTCATGCCATGGGCGGCGGCCACCGCCGCGAACCGGTCCCGGGTCACCGAGTCGATCTTCACAGTCGTATCTGCCATACCTCCGAGTATGCACTCATGAATACCCTCACGAATACCCTTCGGTGATTCGCCGGTCCGGGCGGGGTCCGCCCGGACCGCCCGCCCGTCGTCATCCGCCGCCGCCCCGCCAGATGTTGTCGAAGGCCGCGTCCTCGATGGCACGCCTTTGCCGTACGGACGCCAGTTCCACCAGCGCGTCGCTGACGGCGGCCAGCACGGTCGCGACGTCGTCGTCGGCCACGTCCGGAGCATCCTCGGTCCGCTTTTCTCCGACCCCCACGGCCCCCGCGAGGGTGACGAGGACGGGTTCGTCCGCTGCCCAGCGGTCCGCGGCCTGGCGGCGGGCGGGCGAATCGGCCAGCACCAGCTGACCGGCCCGGAAGGAGATCCCCTGGCGGCGTTGCCGGACGAGCTGCCCGTCAGCCTCCAGCTCGGCCTGGTAGGCCGCGGAGAGGCCGCGGCCCCGGCGCCACAGCCAGTCGTCGACCGACTCGTAGGGCTCCTCCCGAACGAGCGACGCGGCCGCCTGCTCCAGCAGGCGATCAGCCGGGGCGGTCTGCTGGCCCGGCACGATGTGATCCCCGTCCAGCCTGACGGCCTCGGCTGCGAGGAGGTCGATCACCTCGGCCCCGGCGAGCGCGAGCGACAGCTCCCCCTGTTCGACGGAGCTACCGGACCCCGTGTCCATGGAAATGATCAACAAGTCCCGCGGTGTGGTCATCAAGGGCTCCTCTCAACCGTGCAGGCAGGTCGCCGGCCCATTATTGATCGACTCGGCCCCCGACGGTCATGAGAACGCGCATGCGCCTCGGCCCCGTTCGCCGCCCGGTGCGCCACCGATCCCTCGCCCCGCAGCCCCGCGACCAGGGCTGCCGCGGTGACCACCCCGTCTCAGCGGAACTCGTGGACCACCTGGATCTCGCCGACGATGTGAGCGTTGAACTCGTCCAGCTCCTCGGCCGGAACCCACAGCTCGAGGATCGTCCGTCCCCCGGCCTGCTGGACGGGGTACCGGCTCAGAAACTCCGACTCGACCTCGAATCGGGTCACGAAGCCGACGCCGCTGTGCTTCACGTTCCAGTCCCGCGCGATCTTGATCGCGTAGTCCTCGTTGAGGACCGGGTAGAAGATCGGCTGCTCGGGGAGGCGGGGCGGCCACGCACGCCAGTTCAGCTCACGGACCAGGTCCAGCTCCTCGGGGCCGGTGGGGCGCCACAGGGTCGTCGTCGCACGCCGGCTGGTCATGTGAATCGCTCTCTGCTCGCGGAAGGCCCGCTGGTACGGCTGGTCGGAGACCGGACGATACCGGCTCCAGGAGCCCGACACCCAGACAGTTTCCGCCCCTGGCCATCGCTGCGACCAGCCCCTTGTGCGTGCCCCCTCTAGCGGTCGCACCCTGAGGTCGAGGGTTAGGGTCGTAGCTGATCATCACCACTGAGGAGGGGGCTCCGACGATGTACGGGACAGTCACGGCAGTCAGCAGCAACAGCGAGTACTCGTTCACCAAACCGAACCGGGACAGCATCACGCTGCTCGCCGGCCTCGGCGTGGAAGGCGACGTCCACGCGGGCGTGACGGTCAAGCACCGCTCGCGCGTCGCGCAGGACCCGACGCAGCCGAACCTGCGCCAGGTCCACCTCATCCACGAGGAGCTCTTCGCCGAGGTCGGTGCAGAGGGATTCGAGGTAGGGCCGGGTGATCTCGGCGAGAACGTCACCACCCGCGGCATCGATCTGCTGGGCCTGCCCGTCGGCACGCTGCTGCACATCGGCGACGATGCCGTGCTGGAGGTGACCGGCCTGCGCAATCCCTGCGTTCAGATAGACACCTTCCAGGACGGACTGCTGAAGCAGGTCGTCGGCCGCGACGAGGCCGGGAACATCGTGCGCAAGGCAGGAATCATGTGCGTCGTGAAGGAGGACGGCTCCGTGCGCCCGGGCGACACGATCAAAGCGGAGCTTCCCAGCGGGCCGCACCGCCCCCTGGAGCGGGTCTGACCTCTCCCCCACGCCGTACGCCGCAGGGGCGTCGCCGTCGAAGGGCGGCTGATCGGCACCGCTCCGGCCCCGGGTCAGCGTGGCCGGAGCCCGTCGAAGACCACCTCGAAGATCCGCTCCCGGGGCGCCGGGTCCGCTCCGAGCTGTTCCATCGCCCTGCCGGTGCCGGCCAGCAGGGCGATGAACTCCGGCAGGCCCAACTCGGGGCGGACGGCCCCGGCCCGCTGCGCCCCGGCCAGCAGATCGGCCAGGCGGGCCTGGATCTCGAGGGTCGGCCCCTGCAGGGACGCGTGTACGTCCACCCCCGCCGCGGCGAGCGCCTGGGCGAACTCGTTCTTCCCCTCGGACTGTTCCACCACCAGGCGGAAGCACGCGAAGAAGGCCTCGGCAGGCCCGGCGTCGGCGGCCAGCCGTGCGGTATGGGCCGCCATCGTCTCCAGCCTGCGCACCATCACCGCCTCCAGTAGCGCCTCCTTGGTGGGGAAGTGCCTGAAGAGCGTGCCGACCCCGACCCCGGCGGTTCGCGCGATCTCCTCGGTCGGCACGCCGACGCCGCGGGTGGTGAACACCTCCGTGGCGACATCCAGCAGCCTGGCCCGGTTACGGGCCGCGTCCGCCCGCAGCGGGCGTTCCTGAGCGCCACCCATGCTTCTCCTTCCCCCACCTTTCGCCGCCGACGGCAGAACCACTCTGGACAACCGGAGTCTGTAGTCCGTATCGTCAAAGCGGAGTCTCCAGTCCGATTCTATCTACGGATCCCACCGGATCCCACGGAGGTCGTCATGCCCGAAACTCTCTCACCGCGCGAGGTCTTCCAGAGGCTGATCGAGGGCATCGGTGCCGGGCGGTACACGGAGCTGGCCGAGCTCTACGCCGAGGACGCCGTGGTGGAGACCGTCTTCGAGCCCGCCGGTCCGCGCCGGATCGAGGGGCGGGCCGCGCTCAGGGAGCGGTTCGCTCTGGTCGCGGCGAGTTCGCCCGTGGAGCTGACCCCGGCGAACGTGGTCGTCCGGGAAACCGACGACGCGGAGGTCGTCGTCGCCGAGTTCGACTACCACGTGCACCACCGGTTGACCGGGCGGACCTTCGAGGCCGCCAACATCCAGGTGCTGCGGGTCCGCGACGGTCTGATCATCAGCAGCCGGGACTACCACGACCACCTCGCCCTCATCGTGGCCGACGGCAAACTCCCTCAGCTGGTGGCGGCACTGGAAGGGAAGTAGCGCCGGCAGCGAGGAGCGTCGCAGCGGCGAGGCTGCCCCAGAGGGCGGCCGAGCCGTGGGGCGCGAGGCCGGTGATGACCGCCGGGGAGACGGCCAGGCCGAAGCCCGTGGAAAGCTCGAAGCGGGCGAGGGTGCGTCCCAGGACATGGGCCGGGGCGAGGACGGTGACGAGCGCGGTGGCGCTGCCGGCGTAGATGATCTCGCCGATGGTGCAGAGTACGGACACCGCAGCGACGGCCGGGGCTCCCCAGCCGTGTCCCAGTGAGGTCGCGGCGAGGAAGCCGAGGTAGGACACGGTGAGCACCACGCCCGCGAGGGCCAGCACGCTCCGCCGCGAGAAGCGGGACATCAGGACGGTGACCGGCACCTGCAGCGTGACCACCAGCACCGTGTTGGCCACGAAGATGGCCGCCGACCACACCGGGGATGCGTGCAGCTGTGTCACCAGGACCAGAGGGAGCGCGATCTCGGGGACGTTGAGGCAGAACGCGTAGACCACGTTGGCGGCCAGCAGCGCGCGCATCCGGGGTGCGGGCCCGTCGTCCATGCCCTCGGCCGGGGTGGCGGCCGGCTGCGCGCGCAGCCGGACCGACCACGCCAGGGCCGCCGCGGTGAGGTAGGCGAGCCCGGTGACGGCTGCCAGCGCCTGCAAGGCGGTGGCGCCGCCCGCCAGGCAGGCGGTGGCGAGGAGCGCGCCCGCGCCCATACCGGCGTTGCGCAGGGCGCGGCCCGCCGCGAGAGCGGTGTCGCGTTCGCGGCCGTGGGCGACCGTGGCCACGAGCGCTGCGTGGGCGGCCGGCCATGCCTGGTTGCCGATGCCGAGGAGGAGCGCCGCCGTCGCGAACGGCCAGACGTGCCCCGCCGGGGTGGCCAGCAGCAGCGCCACGCCCAGCACTCGTACCAGCATCGACGCTGCCACGACCGTGCTGCGTGCGCCCCGGTCCAGCCACCGGCCCACCACGGGCATGCACACCAGACCCACGACGACGCCGGCCGTCATGGCGATGCCGGTGGCCGGCGCGGACAGCCTCAGCACCGTCACCCCGTAGAGCAGCAGAAAGGGCCGCAGCAAGCCGGTGCCGAGGGCGTCCACGAGCAGGGCGACGGCATAGCGGGGGCCGCCGGAGCCACGGACGAGGGCGCGGGGCCGGATCTTGGTGGTGGTGGTCGTCATGGCGTCAACGTGCGTTCGGCCTCCGGGCCGGGCACGTGGGTTGACGGACATCGTCAACCGATGCCGGAGCCGACCGTCCGGTCAGTGATGATGACGGGGTGACGTTGAGGATCGACATCAGCGGACTGCCGTCCGAGCGACTGCGGTTCGCCGCCTCCCCGCTGGCCGAGCTGACCGCGATGCTGCACGTACTGGCCGAACCCGGACACCATCCGCACCTCGCGGGCTGGGCCGGGGACGTCTGGGCCGCTCTGCGGCCGGAGCTGGCCGAGCGCTTGCGGGAGGCGGAGTTCCTCTGGCGTTCCTCACAGGCGGACTTCCTGATCCCCGCCCGGCCTCGGCCGACCCTCGCCGAGGAGTTGGACGACGTGGACCGGATCGACGACGAAACGTACGTGACGGCCGCGCTCGTCACCACGTGCGGCAGCACTCGCTTCCATTCCGCCGGCCCGCCGCCGTGGTCACCGTCGCCACTGCCATCGCCGCCATCGCCGCTCACCGATGCGAGGGCGCGCGAGCGGGCCCTGGACCTGGCCCAGGCCCGCGGCGGCCGGCAGGAGGCCTTCGCGGAACGCCTGCTCGCGGACCCGGCCGCCGTGCGAGCTCGGGTGCGTCAGACCCTCGAACAGTGCGCCGAGGCCTTCTTCGACGCCGCCTGGGCCGGCGTCGCCGTGCAGCTCGCCACCGACCTGCGGCTGAAGAACGACCTGTTGAGACACCAGGGCATCGGGGCGGCGCTCGCGTCGGTCTCCGGAGCGGTCACCCTCGCACCGGACGGCGACTGCATCGTCGTGGACAAGCTGCAGGACAAATCAACCGCCGCTCGCGGCACCGGGGTCACCTTCATCCCCAGTGTCTTCGGCCGCCCGCACCTGGTGGCGGTGCACGCGCCCGGGTGGCAGCCGGTGGTCCAGTACCCCGTGGCCGAGCCGACTCCATCCGAGCCGGTCCCACTGGAGACGGTCTCTCTCCGGCTGGAGGCGCTCGCACATCCCGTACGGCTGCGGCTGCTGCGCACCCTGGCCCGCGGCCCGCACACCACCGGCGAGCTGGCCCACACCTGGGAGCTCTCGCCCCCGGAGGTTTCCCGCCACCTCGCCGTCCTGCGCCGGGCGGGCCTGCTCACGGCCCGACGGCACGGTCGCTACGTCCGCTACACCCTCAACCTGCCCGATCTGACGGCGCTGGGCACGGACCTGCTGGCGGCCGTACTGCGCTGAGTGACCCGGTCTGCCGGGCCTCTGCGGCCGGCTGGACCGCCTGTACCCGGCGAACCGGCGCCCTGTCGGGCCGGCCACCTCACGTTCCCGTAAAACGCCACGTCACGTCGGGCACAATCAGGGGTTGTGGCCATATACCCCGATCCAGCTGTCCTGTATCCCGACGTTGAGGCCCACGGCAGCCTCGGCGCGGCGCTCCGCGCCGTGGCGCAAGGTCGTCTGGCCTCCGTTCCCCTCACGAGCCCCGAGGCCGATCCGCTGCTCGCCGCGTCGGTCGACTGCACGCTCCCGTACCGCGAGCCCCTGCACGTCAGTGCGTACGACCACAAGAGGCTGTGGTCGATCAGGGGCGTCGCGTCGTTCGATGGAATGGCCCTCATCGAGGGCACGACGGACGATCTGGCGCAGGTTGCCGAGGCCGCGCGGGCCTGGCACGACGGGGCGGCTTTGAGCGACATCTGCGAGGCGGCTCCCTTCGTGCGGCAGACCGGCCGCTTCGACGTGCCCGACCTCGACCCCGGACTCCTGACGGAAAGCGAGTGGCGGCACCTGCGAACAGAGGCGAACGAGCTGGAGTACCCGTGGCAGCCCGCGTACCAGGCCCTCATCGAGCATGCCTACGCCCAACCGGCGCTCCGGCGGCTCTACCCGTTCACGAGCCACTGGGCACTGCGCTTCTCGACCACCACGCGCCCGCGCCTCTCGGTCGTGGGTCCCCTCCTGGAGACCCGGGGCGTCGGCGAGTACGCGCTCGCCGCGTCCCTCGCGGACGAGGACCCCGCCCGGTTCACCACGGCGGCGCAGGCCGTGGCGGCAGCCGTACGCCAACTGCCGTCCACACTCGGCCCCGTCACACTCGGCCGCTGACCGGCCTCGCTCCGTGTGCCGCGCTCGTCGGGCCCGCCGGCCAGAACCAGTGACGCTAGCGGACCGCGGGCCCCGGCCGGCCGGCCCATCGGCGCAGCGCGGCGGTCGCCCGGTCTGCGTCGTTCGGACGCAGACCGGCTATGGAGATGTGGTGGTTGGCATCGGGCACGTCGAGGAAGTAGGAGTCGGAGGTGCCGCTACCCGGGCGGAAGGGTTCCGCGACCGCGATGTCGTTCTCGCCGTTGACGAACAGGAGCGAGCTGCCGTGGCGTCGTACCCAACGGTCGATGTCCGCCATCGCCGAGGGCTGGAACTCCAGGGGTATGTTCCGCGGCACGTAGGTGCGCATCTCCTGTATCCCCGGGTAGCGCAGCAGTCCGTCCAGATGGGGGGTGGCGAACTGCGCGTACCCGAGTTGGGTGCCCAGTTGGTAGAAGTACGGTGTGAAGGCCTCGAGGGTCTGGTCGGTGTAAACGGGCACCTGGGTCACCCGGGCGATCCAGGCGTAGAGGGCATCGTCCGTGGTTGCGGCGGTGGGGACGGACGCACAGCTGCCCGTGGGCTGATGCATCCAGAACATCATCGGCAGGCGCAGCACGGCGAGTTCGAACGCGCGGTCTGCGCTGCCGAGGGTCTGGAAGGTCTTCTTCTCGCCCTTGGCCCACCGTGCGTACCGCTCTGTCATCGCTTCGCGCCGTATCAGCGCCTCCCGCTGAGCGGACTTGATCGCGGCGCGGCACTCGGTGGTGCCGACCTGTTCGAGGCGCGCGTCGTACGCGGAGTCGTCTCCGTCATCCGTGTTGTTGGGGGCGGAGTAGGCGACGGTACCGGCCACGTCTTCTGGATAGAAGCGGCGGTGGTAGACGGCCGTCATCCCGCCTTTGCTGCCGCCGGTGGAGATCCATGCCCCGCGATAGATCTTCTTGAGGGCGGTGATGAGGCGATGGTGGTCACTGGCCGCCTGCCAGATGGTGAGTTTGGACCAGTCCGGGTCTTCAGGCTTGGAGGTCCCGAAGAACCGCTGCTCGGTGCTGATCTGGTTGGCGTCCAGCAACTCGGTCGGTTCGGTCAGGCGGTTCGGCGACGGTCCGAGGTCGTAGCCACTGGAGTAGAGCACCATGGGGCGCCGGGTCGACTTGTGCACCAGCGTCAGCCTCTGGTCGAAGGAACCGTGGTCGGCATGCCGATGGTCGGTGGGCTGTCGGTAGCTGAGGTCGAGGACGACCTGGCCTGCGGCGGCGGGCCGTTCGCCGAGCACGCGCATTCCGGGGACGGCCTCGATCCGGGCCCGGATGTCGCCGTCCGCCGGCTGTGCCAGAGCCGGCGCGGACAGTCCGGTGGCCGTCAGTACGGTCATCAGGAACAGAGCGAGCAGATGTCTTGTCGTGTTCTTCATACCCCCAGACAACCGGACGCGTTGGGACAGCGGATCCCCCAAGCGTGGAAGGCGTCTCCCCCATGTGGGGGGAGACAACCCCTGGCCTGACTCTGACGCCCCTGGCGCTTCGTGTCGCTGCCCGGCGGGGGCCTTGCCGTCTGGTCCCCCTGCACAACGTGACGGGAGACGCGAAGACGCCCGGCCGGAGGGTTCCGGCCGGGCGTCTTCGGTATGTCTGCTGTGTGCCTGTGTTCCGGCAGGTTTAGTACCAGTGGTTGGCGGACCAGAAGTTCCAGGCGCCGACGGGGCTGCCGTAGCGCTCGTTCATGTAGTCCAGGCCCCACTTGATCTGGG